>JBBSIN010000039.1:0-22964 GCA_038232055.1 Mycobacteriales bacterium | reverse complement strand
TAGGTCGACGGGCACCGTCACTCCTCCTTCTTCCGGTCCGGCCGGCTTGGCGGGACCTGCAGTCGGGCGGCGAGCCCGGGAAACTCCTCGGCGAAGCCGTCGGCATCGCTGCGGGCAAGGCCACCGGCCTCGATCACGGTACGCGGGCCGTCGGGACGGGCCCGCAGCCACAGTCGCCGGCGGCGGATCCGCAGCGAGACGACGAGCCCCGCGACCAGCAGCACGGCGGCCACCAGCGCCAGCTGCCGGCCGGGGTCGTGGGTGATCTGGAATGTGGCGAACTCGTCGACGCCGGTGAACGTGATACTGCCGGCACCGTTCGACAGTGTCATCGTCTGCCCGAGGCGCAGGGTCTTGGTCACCGGCGCGCCGCGACCGTCCACCACCTTGCGCAGGCCGCGGGTGTCGAGGCCGTAGACCGACTGGGGCCGGCCGTTGTCGAGCCCGAGGTCGCCCTGCCACGCGACCAGCGTGACGCCCGGGTCGCGGGCGGCCGGGAAGCCGGACTCCACGCCGCGTGGCGTGAAGATCGTCGTCGGGGTGAAGAAGCCGGTGAACGCGAGCTGACGCGCCCGGCCGTCCTTCGCCGGCGCGATGTCCGGGACCTTGACGACGCCGGCGGACGCGAACGAGGCGTCGCGAGGCAGGAACGGCACTGTCAACGGGTAGTCCCGACCGTCCGGTCCGTGCACGACGAACCGGGGGGCGTAACCATGGCCGATCAGATAGATCTTGGTGCCGCCGACGTCCAGCGGCGAGTTGACGCGCAGGTCGTACGGCCGCCGCGGCGCGCCGGGGCGGCTCGCGTAGCTGAGCCTGGCGTCGAACGTCGCCGCCTGTCCGGTCGCCTGGTAGGTGGCCCGGAAGTCGTCGAGAACGAACGTGTACGGCGAGAGCTGGCGTTGGGAGAACAACCGGCCGGGCTTGAAGTCGTCGTAGAGCGACAACGTGTTGGAGAAGCCGTCGCCCTCCTTCACCAGCACGTTGCCCTTGTAGCCGAACAGCCCGCCGAGCGCGATGCCGGCGAGCAGGACGAGCAGCGCCAGGTGAAAGACGACGTTGCCGGCCTCCTTGAGAAAGCCCTTCTCGGCGGCGAGGCTCGCTGCCCCGTCGGGCTCGCGGCGTACGTCGACCCGCCACCCGCGCAGGCGACGCGCCGCCGCCGCCATCGCGGTGGCCGGGTCGTCGTCCGAGTACCACGTCGTCGCCACCGGCAGCCGGGTCAGGTGGCGTGGCGTGGCCGGCGGTCTCGCCATTAGTCCTCGGGCCTGGCGCCACATGCGGGGAAGGACGCAGCCGGCGAGCGAGACGAACAGCGCCAGGTAGATCGCCGCGAACCATGGCGCGGCGAACACGTCGAAGAGCGAGAGCCGCCCGAGGACCGGGGCGAGGGCGGGATGTGCCCGGTAGAACTCCGCGACCTTGCCGGCGTTGAGCCCGCGCTGCGGGAGCAGCGAGCCGGGTACGGCGGCCAGCGCGAGCAGGAAGAACAGCACCAGCGCGGTGCGCATGCTGGTCAGCTGCCGCCACGCCGGGACGGCCGGCGCGCTCCAGCTCCGCCGAGGCGGCGGCGCGGGCGCCAGCGCGTCGGGAGCGAGGGTGACGTCGGCCATCAGATGACCGTCGTGTAGCCGGCGACGAGATGGCGCATCCAGATCGTCACGGTGTCCCAGACGCCCGTCACGAGCAGGACACCGAGCACCACGAGCATCGCGCCACCGGCCGCCGCGACGAGGCGGGAATGCCGGCGTACGGCGGCGAAGGCGCCGAGCGCCCAGCGGAACGCGACGGCCGCGACGATGAACGGAAGTCCCAGCCCGAGGCAGTAGGTAAAGGAGAGGAACGCCCCCCGCCCGGCGCTCGCCGAGTCGAACGCGAGGGACTGCACGGCCGCCAGCGTGGGCCCGATGCACGGCGCCCAGCCGAGGCCGAAGAGCAGGCCGAGCAGCGGCGCGCCGAGCAGCCCGGCGGGCGGCAGCCGGTGCAGTCGCACGTCGCGCGTGAAGCCCGGAATGGCGCCCATGAACGCCAGCCCGAGGACGATCGTCAGGACTCCCAGCACCCGGCTGATGCCAGCGGCGTGGCTCTGCAAGGCGATGCCGAGGCTGCCGAAGAGCACTCCGGCGCTGACGAACACCAGGGAGAACCCGAGCACGAACAGCGTCGCCCCCGCGACGATCCGACCGCGGCGCGCCCGCTCGAGGTCGGCGCCGGCGAGGCCGGTGACGTAGGAGAGGTAGCCGGGGACGAGCGGCAGCACGCACGGCGAGAGGAACGACACCAGCCCGGCGAGCAGCGCGACGGGTACGGCGAGCAGTAGTGAGCCGCTCGTCACCGCATCGGTGAGGCCGGTCATGACCGGGGCTCGGCTGCGGTCGCCTTGACGATCGGCACCAGCCGCGAGTAGGTCACGGGTCCGAACACGCTCGCGGCGATCCTTCCCCGCCGGTCGAGGACGAGCGTCGAGGGGACCGCCCCCGGCGGGATGCTCCGGCCGAACCGGACGGTGATCTCGCCGTACCGGTCGACGAGGCTGGGGTACGGCGTGCGGCGCCGGTCCGTGAAGGCCCGCGCCGCTGCCGCGTCGTCCTTGAGGTTGACGCCGAGGAAGGAAACGCCCAGCGCCCTGGTGTCGACGTACGCCTGGGCCAGCCCGGCGGCCTCGTCCCGGCACGGCGGGCACCACGCCGCCCAGAAGTTGAGGACGACGACGCGGCCGCGGAAGCTCGTCAGGTCTAGCCGATGGCCGTCGAGCGTCGTGCCGAAGACCGCGGGCGCTACCCGGCGGGAGCCAGCGGCGTACTCGTGAGCGGCACCGGAGCCGGCGATGTAGCCCTTGGCGTTACCGCTGGTCGCGTTGACCGCATGCTGGCCCACGCACGCCGTCGTGGTCAGCCCGACGGCGGCGAGGGCGAGCGAGCAGCGACGGCGGAGGAGCACGGCGGGTTCATTCTGCCTTGCCGTGCCACTGGTCGGCGAGCAGGCCGAAGACCGCCTCGTCGACGAACTGCCCAGAGACAAAGGCGCGGTCGCGCAGGCGGCCCTCCTCGCGATAGCCGACGGAGAGTGCGGTGCGGATCATCGCCTCGTTCGTCACGAGCGTCTCGAGCTCGAGCCGATGCAGCCCGCGGAGTCGGAAGCCGTAGTCGGTGATGACCGCGAGCGCGTCACGGCCGAGCCCTTGGCCCCGGTGCCCCTTGTCGCCGATCGACATGCCGATGTGGGCGCGACGGTTGTGCAGGTCTATGCCCCACAGGCTGCACAGGCCCACCAGGCGGCCCTCGGCGTCGATTCCGAAGAACGCGCCGTCGTCCTGCGCGTTCGGCCTGTTCCAGAACTCGACGAAATGCTCGTACGTCGGGACGACGTAGGGCTCGTCCTCGGAGAGCCCCCAGTTGTCGACGTCGTACCGCCACGCATAGACGGCCGGCAGCTCGTCCTGTCGCACCTTGCGGAGGGTAACGCGCTCACCGTGCAGCATCAGGCTCCTTTTCCCGGCCGGCGCGACACGGCGCCGGCGGGTTCTACGTAGGTGATGGCCACCACGACGTCGTCCCGGTAGACGACCGATGTGAGGCTCGCCAGACCGCACTGCCGGCGGTCCGGCCGGTGCCACAGCGGTCGCCCCTCGATGGCCCGCCGGGCGGTCCAGACCGGCAGCTGATGGCTCACGCAGACCGCCTCCCGCCCGCGGGCCAGCTGCCGCGCGTCGGCCATGGCGGCGAGCATGCGGACGGCGATTGCGGCGTAGGGCTCGCCCCACGACGGCAGGAAGGGGTTGCGCAGGTGGCGCCACTGCTGCGGGCGGCGTAGTGGACCCTGCCCATTGCCGAAGCGCGTGCCCTCGAAGGCATTGCCCGGCTCGAGCAGCCGGTCGTCGATCGCTACCTCGAGCCCGAAGGCCGCGGCGACCGGCCGTGCTGTCTGTCGGGCCCGCTCGAGCGGCGAGGAGGCGACATAGGCGACGTCGCGCCCGGCGAGCGCCTGCGCCGCCGCCGCCGCCATCTCCTCCCCGTCGGCCGAGAGCCGGTAGCCCGGAAGCCGGCCGTAGAGGACGCCGTGTGGATTGTGCACCTCGCCGTGCCGCAGCAGGTGCACCACGGTGGTGTCGCTCACTCGGGCACCTGCGCCGCGGCGCGCGCGGCGTACGGGAGAGCGTCGGCCACGCGGGCCAGCACCGTGTCGTCGTGGGCGGACCCGACGAACCACGCCTCGTACGCCGACGGCGGCAGGTAAACGCCACGGTCCAGCATGGCGTGGAAGAACGCGGCGTAGCGCGCGCTCGACTGCCTCTGCGCGGTGGCGTAGTCGACGACGGCCCCGTCGTGGAAGAACACGGAGAACAGACTGCCGGCGGCGTTGAGCCGGTGCGGCACGCCGGCCTCGGTCAGCGCGTCGACGACGAGGCCGCTCAGAGCCAGTGCCGCCGTGTCGACGCGCTGGTAGAGGTCGTCGGTGCACTGCCGGAGGGTCGCGAGCCCCGCCGCGACCGAGACCGGGTTTCCGGACAGCGTGCCGGCTTGGTAGACCGGCCCGGCCGGTGCCAGTTGCCCCATGACGTCGGCGCGGCCGCCGAACGCGGCAGCCGGTAGACCGCCGCCCATGACCTTGCCGAAGGTGAACAGGTCCGGCGTCACGCCCTCCAGACCCCACCAACCGGCGCTCGTCACTCGGAAACCGGTCATGACCTCGTCCAGCACCAGCAGCGCGCCGTACTGATCGGTGATGCGCCGTAGCCCGGCGTTGAAGCCGGCAAGGGGCGGTACGACGCCCATGTTGGCCGCCGCCGCCTCGGTGATGACGCAGGCGATGTCGCCGCCGTGCTCGGCGAAGGCGGCCTCGACGGCGGAGAGGTCGTGGTAGGGCAGCACGATGGTCTCCGCCGCCGAGGCGCCGGTCACGCCGGGGCTGTCCGGCAGGCCGAGCGTGGCAACGCCGGAGCCGGCGCTGGCGAGCAGGGCGTCGACGTGACCGTGGTAACAGCCGGCGAACTTCACGATCCTGCTCCGGCCGGTGCAGCCGCGGGCCAGCCGGATCGCCGACATCGTCGCCTCGGTGCCCGAGCTCACGAGTCGCACCTGCGCGACGGGTGGCACCCGCCGGGCGATCTCCTCGGCCAGCTCGACCTCACCCTCGGTGGAGGTGCCGAAGCTGGTGCCCCGGGCGACCGCGCACTGCACGGCCTCCACGACCGCCGGGTGCGCATGCCCGAGGATCATCGGGCCCCAGCCGCAGACCAGGTCGACGTAGTCGCGGCCGTCGGCGTCGACGACGTACGCGCCGGACCCGCTCGCCATGAACCGGGGCGTGCCGCCGACTGCCCGGAACGCGCGGACCGGCGAGTTCACCCCGCCGGGCGTGACGGCCTGCGCCCGCGCGAAGAGTGCCGCGCTGGCGGCCGCGTCGGCGTCGTACGGCGGAGCCACGCCGTCATCCTCGCAGTCAGCCGGTGTTGGCCGGTGCGCGGACGGCGAGCTGGTCGAGCGCGTAGTAGACCGCGATGACGAAGTGCACGGCCAGGGTCAGCGGCGCGCTGAGAAAGGCGAGCCCGACCGTCGCCAGGTAGACGAACAGGCCGATGCCGAAGCGGCGGACGGTCGAGCGGACCCCGACCAGGTCGACGTCCGGCTCGAGTAGATGCGGATGCGCGACGAGGTAGCGCCACAGCAGGTTGAAGCCAGCTGCGGCCAGCACGAACACGCCGCTGTAGACGGCGGCGGCGGTGTGCGACGACGCATCGCCGGTGTCGAGGTAGGCGGCCATCAGGGCGGTGGGGAACGGGATCGCCGCGATGACCAGCAGCAGCAGCAGGTTGAGGAAGAGCACCGGCCGGTTGACGTAGCGGACGAGCCGGAACATCGAGTGGTGGTTGACCCACATGATGCCGATGACGAGAAAGCTCACCACGTAGGCGGCGTACGACGGCCACTCGTGCGCCAGGGCCCGGGCGAGGCTCTCGTCCCCGAGGTCGCGCGGCACCCGGAGCTCGAGGACGAGCAGCGTGATCGCGATGGCGAGCACGCCGTCGCTGAACGCCTCCAGGCGACCGGTGTCGCTCACCGCAGCCAGCCGGCCGCCTCGGTCGCCCAGTAGGTGAGGACGACATCGGCGCCGGCCCGACGGATCGAGGTCAGGGTCTCGAGGATGACGCGTTCGCGGTCGATCCAGCCTCGCTGCGCCGCGGCCTCGACCATCGCGTACTCCCCGGACACCTGGTACGCCGCGACCGGGACGTGCACGGCGTCGGCGACCCGGCGTACGACGTCGAGGTTGGACAGCGCGGGCTTCACCATCACGATGTCGGCGCCCTCGGCGAGGTCGAGCGCGACCTCGCGCAATGCCTCGTCGGAGTTGCCCGGGTCCTGCTGGTAGGCGGCGCGGTCGCCGAAGCGGGGCGCGCACTCTGCGGCGTCGCGAAAAGGGCCGTAGAACGCCGACGCGTACTTCGCCGAGTAGGCCAGGATTGCGACCTCGGGGTAGCCCGCACCGTCGAGCGCCGCTCGGATGGCGGCGACCTGGCCGTCCATCATCCCGCTGGGCGCGACGACGTGAGCGCCGGCCGCGGCCTGCGCGACGGCGATGTCGGCGTACCGGCGCAGCGTCGCGTCGTTGTCGACCTGCCCATCGTCGGTGAGCAGGCCGCAGTGCCCGGAGTCGGTGTACTCGTCCAGGCACAGGTCGCTGATCAGCACGGCGTCGTCGCCGACCTCGGCCAGCAGGTCGGCGAGCGCGAGCTGCACGATGCCGGCCGGGTCGTCGGCGGCCGAGCCGCGGGCGTCCTTGACCGCCGGGACGCCGAAGAGGACGAGGCCGCTCACCCCGGCCTGCACCGCCTCGACGGCCGCCTTGCGGAGCGAGTCGCGGGTGTGTTGCACGACGCCCGGCATGGAGGCCACCGGGGCTGGGTCGCCGATGCCCTCCTTGACGAAGAGCGGCAGCACGAGGTCGCTCGGCGCGACCGTCGTCTCGGCGACCAGCCGGCGCAGCGCCGGCGTACGACGCAGTCGCCGCGGCCGGGCAAGCGGGAAGCCGCCGACTGGGATCACCGGGCCTTCGCCGGTTTCGGCAGCTTCGGCGCGCGAGCAGCCGGCCGGCCGACGTTGCCGGATCGCCGCCGCTCGATGCCGTAGTCGGCGAGCGCCTCAGCCAGCGCGGGGGCCGACGGGTCGGGAGCCATCACGTCCACCCGCAGACCGAGCTCCTCCGCGGTCTTCGCGGTCTGTGGACCGATCACCGCGATGACCGTGGAAGCATGCGGCTTGCCGGCGATGCCGACGAGGTTGCGCACCGTCGACGACGACGTGAAGACCACCGCGTCGAAGCCGCCACCCTTGATCGCGTCGCGAATCTCGACGGCGGGCGGGGCCGCGCGCACCGTCCGGTACGCCGTCACGTCGTCGACCTGCCAGCCCAGCTCCTGCAGCCCGGCGACCAGCGTCTCGGTGGCGATGTCGGCCCGCGGCAGCAGCACGCGGTCGATGGGGTCGAATACGTCGTCGTACGCCGGCCACACCTCGAGCAGCCCCTCGCTGCTCTGGCGAACCTCCGGCACGAGCTCCGGCTCGATACCCCAAGCCCGCAGCGCGTCGGCCGTCGCCTCGCCGATGGCGGCCAGCCGGATGCCGGCGAACGCGCGGACGTCGAGGCCCAGGGACTCGAACTTCTCGCGCATGGCGCGCACCGCGTTGGTCGAGGTGAACGCCACCCAGAGGTAGCGGCCCGAGACCAGGCCCTTGACGGCGCGGTCCATCGCGGCCGGCGTCCGTGGTGGCTCGACCGCGATCGTGGGCACCTCGACCGGCACTGCACCGCACGCCCGCAGCCGCTCGGTCAGCGTCGCCGCCTGCTCCTTGGTGCGCGGCACGAGCACCTGCCATCCGAACAGCGGCTTGGTCTCGAACCACGACAAGCGGTCGCGGGCGCCGACGGCGTCACCGATCACGGCAACCGCGTCGCCGGTGATGCCGGCCGCCTCGATGTCGGTCAGGACATCGGCGAGGGTCGAGACAACGGTCTGCTGATGGACCGTCGTGCCGCCCACGGTGACGGCCACCGGCGTGGTCACGGCGCGACCGTGCTCGGCGAGCGCCCCGGCGGCCTTGACGATGCGCTCGACCGAGCCGAGGGCGACGATCGGCGCCGTACCGGCTGCCAGGCCGGACCAGTCCGGCTCGGGGCCGCCCTCGACGTCGACGAGGCGGGCCTCGGCCCCCTTGCGGGCCGGCAGGGCGATGCCCATGTAGGCCGGCACGGCGAGAGCCGCTGGCACGCCTGGGACCACCTCGAAAGCGATCTTGGCGCGACTGCAGGCTGCCGCCTCCTCCGGCGCGCCGGCGAAGCCGAGCGGGTCGCCGGCGACGAGCCGCACGACGTGTCGTCCGGCTCGCACCGCCGCGACGAGCGGCTTGGCCCGCTCGGCGGACGTGCCCGGGGCGACCACGACCCGCTCCGCACCGACGGGACACGTGCCGAGCACGAGTGGGGACACGGCGCCGTCGTACACGATCAGGTCGGCCGCGAGGAGCAGATCGGCGGCCCGCCGGGTGAGCAGGCCGGGGTCGCCGGGGCCTGCGCCGACGAAGGCGAGCGTGCCCGTGGGTCGGGAGTTGGCGGTGCGGATGGGGCTCAAGAGGACTCCACGAGAAGGTCGGCTGCCCCCGCCGCGAGAAGGTCGGCAGCCAGTCGTCGTCCGGTGGTCTCCGCCTCGTCGAGGCGACCGGTCGCGGACATTCGGAGAATCCGGGCGCCGTCGGTCGATGCGACGACGGCCCGGAGCTGGAGGGTGTTGGCGACGCTGCAGGCGAGCGCGCCGACCGGGGCGGTGCAGCCGGCCTCGACCGCACTGAGCAGCGCCCGTTCCGCGGTCACGGCGGCGCGCGTCGCGTCGTCGTCGAGCGGGGCGAGCAGGGACCTTAGCGAGCCGTCCGAGGTCCGGCATTCCACGGCGAGCGCCCCCTGCCCGGGGGCGGGAAGCATGGTCTCCGGCGAGAGCACCTCGGTCACGGCGTCGAGCCGCCCCAGCCGGGCCAGTCCGGCCCGAGCGAGCACGACCCCGTCGAGCTCCCCGGCCGCCACCTTGCCGACGCGGGTATCCACGTTGCCGCGGACCGGTACGACGTCGAGGCCGCCGCCGAGCGCCCGCAGCTGGGCCGCGCGCCGCGGCGACCCCGTACCGACTCGGGCGCCCGGAGGCAGGTCGGGAAGCCGTCGGCCGTCGCTGGCCACGAGCACGTCTCTCGGGTCCTCCCGAGGTGGCACGGCGGCCACCACGAGTTCCGGCACCCGGGTCGTCGGCAGGTCCTTGAGGGAGTGCACGGCGACGTCGACGTCGCCGTCGAGCAGCCGGTCGCGCAGCGCGGTCACGAAGACGCCGGTGCCGCCGAGCGTGGCAATCGCATCCGGTGTGCTGTCGCCGTACGTCGTCACCTCGACGAGCTCCACCGGCCGCCCGGTGCGGGCGGTTACCGCATCGGCGACGGTTCGCGACTGGGCGAGCGCCAGCGCGGAACGCCGGGTGCCGAGCCGGATCGTGGCGGTCGAGACGCTCATGGCTCGTCCACCTGGGTCACCCCGTCCACCTCGTCGACCCGGACCGCGGCCCGGCTCACCGCCTCGGGCGCCGCCGGGTCGAGGTCGAACAGCTCGCGAAGCGCCGCCGCGTAGCTCTGACCGCCCGGTTGGTCCGCGAGTTCCTTGACCCGCACCGTCGGCGAGTGCAGCAGCTTGTCGACGACCCGGCGTACCGTCGTGGCGACCTCGGCCTGCGCCCGCGGGTCCAGTCCGGGCAGCCGGCCGTCGAGCCGGCCGAGCTCGGCAGCGACGACCTCTGCGGCCTTGGCGCGCAGCGCCACTACCGTCGGCGCGACATGGCTGGACCGCCGCGACGCCAGGTAGGCCCCGACCTCGTCGGTCACGATGCGCTGCGCCGCCTCGATCTCCGGGCCGGCGACGGCGTCGCCGATGGCTGCCCCGAGCGCGGCGAGGTCGACGAGCGTGACGCCGGGCACGGCCGCGGCGGCGGCCTCGACGTCACGTGGCAGCGCAAGGTCGACAACGGCGAGCGGGCGACCGGGTCGCGTCCGCATGGCCTGCTCGACGGCCTCCGCCGGTACGACGACACCCGTGGCACCGGTCGAGCAGAGGAGGAGGTCCACGCCGGCGATCTCGCCGACCAGCTCGTCCAGCCCGGTGCCGCGCCCGCCGTACGCTGCCGCGAGCCGATGGGCCCGCTCCGGCGTGCGGTTGGCGACCACGAGCTCACCTACCCCGGCGCGACGGAGCAGCGACACGGCGAGCGCGCCCATCGACCCGGCGCCGACGACGAGCGCGTGCCGGCCGGCCAGCGCGCCGAGCGCCGATCCTGCGGCGCCGAGCGCGGCGTCGACGACCGACGGCCCTGCCGCGTCGATCCCGGTCTCCGCATGAGCCCGCTTGCCCGCGTGGAGTGCGTGCTGGAGGAGCGGCCGCAGCACCCGCCCGACGGTGCCCTCCTCGTCGGCCAGCCGGAAGGCGCCTCGGACCTGGCCGAGCACCTGGCTCTCGCCGACGACCATCGAGTCGAGACCGGCGGTCACCGTGAACAGGTGCTGGACGGCGCTGTCCTCGTAGTGAACATAGAGATGCGGAGCGAGCGCGTCGAGCGGCAGGCCGCCGGAGCGCGCGAGCAGCTCCGAGACTTCCTGCACCCCGCCGTGAAACCTTGACACCTCGGCGTAGACCTCGACCCGGTTGCAGGTCGACACCACCACCGCCTCGTCGACGTGGCCGCTGGTGTTGAGGTCGGCGAGCAGCTTGACGACTCCGTCGCCGTCGAGGGCGACGCGCTCGAGCACGGTTCCCGGGGCGGAGCGGTGAGAGAGCCCGACGACGAGGACACTCATGCCCGCAACGCCTCAAAGGTGGTCTTGCGCTGCTCGTGGAAGGCGAGAATCTGCAGCTCGATGGAGAGGTCGACCTTGCGCACGTCGACGCCGTCCGGCACGGAGAGCAGCGTCGGCGCGAAGTTGAGGATGCTCGTGACGCCCGCGTCGACCAGCCGGTCGCAGACGCCCTGAGCGGCCGGGGCCGGTGTGGAGATGACGCCGATGGAGACGTCCTCCCGCCGAACGATCTCGGCCAGCTCCCCGACGGGTCGTACGGCGACGCCGGCCACCTGCTCGCCGACCCGGGCCGGGTCGTCGTCGAGAAGGGCCGCGACGCGGAAGCCGCGCGATGCGAACCCGGCGTAGTTGGCCAGCGCGTGCCCCAGGTTGCCGATT
This sequence comes from Mycobacteriales bacterium, assembly GCA_038232055.1. Taxonomy (GTDB): domain Bacteria; phylum Actinomycetota; class Actinomycetes; order JADGOV01; family JADGOV01; genus JBBSIN01. Next base: position 11,706 of record JBBSIN010000039.1, on the reverse strand, counting down.
CCGATGATGACGACGGCCCAGCGCTGAGTGAGTCCCAACTCCCGGGAGATCTGATAAACGAGGTACTCGACGTCGTACCCGACGCCGCGTACGCCGTAGGACCCGAGCTGTGAGAGGTCCTTGCGCACCTTCGCGGAGTTGACAGCCGCGGCGGCGGCCAATGACTCGGAGGAGACGGTGCGCTTGCCGCCCTCGGCCAGCGTGTGCAGTGCGCGGAGGTAGAGCGGCAGCCGGGCCACCGTCGCGTCCGAGATGCTGCGGTACCGAGAGCCTCGACCCGGTACCTCTCGACCCGGTACCTGGGAGCGCGCACGCCGGCTGGCCGAGGCGGTCACGGCTGGCTTCTCCCGTCGACGCTCGACACAGCGGACGCCGCCGAGCCTACGTCCTTGTGAACGTACGCACAAAGTCGTTGATTGTCGGTATGCAGCGCAGGCTGACGCTCAGCTGCCGAGGTCGCGCCGGAGCCGCCGCTCGTCGACCCGGAACACCGCGTGTTCGGCGCCGTCGAGCAGAACAACCGGGACCCAGTCGGCGTAACGGGCGAAGTCGGCTGGGTCGCGGGTGATGTCGCGCTCCTCGACCGTGACTCCGAGGTCCGCCGAGATCCGCGCCAGCACCGTACGGGCGTCGTCGCAGAGGCAGCAGCCCGGCCTGGTCAGCAGCGACACCCGGTGCTCGGACGCCGACACTGGCCTCACCCCGCCGATGTCTCGGCCTCCGGGAGGGCCTGCGCCTCCCGCAGCTGCCCCTTGGCTACCTTGCCGGTGGCGGAGTGCGGCAGGGTATCCACGAACTGCACGGTGGTCGGGCACTTGAAGCGAGCCAGCGAGCGGGCGGCATGCGCGATGACGTCCTCGACCCCGAGCCGGGCTCCGTTCCGGATCCGCACCAGGGCTTTGACCGCTTCGCCGGTGTACGGATTCGGGATGCCGATGACGGCAACCTCGGCGATATCCGGGTGCGTCGCGAGAACCTCCTCCACCTCGCGGGGGTAGACGTTGAAGCCACTGACCAGGACGAGCTCGCGCATCCGTTCGACGAGGAAGAGATCGCCGTCGGCATCGGCATAGGCGACGTCCCCCGTCGGGAACCAGCCGTCGGCGCCGGGCGCATCGTGGCCATCCGGCCAGTAACCGGAGAAGAGGTTCTCGCCCCGCACGAGGATCTGGCCCGGGTCCTCCTCCTCGACCTCCGCGCCGGCGTCGTCGACCAGCAGCAGCTCGACCCCGGGAATCGGGCGCCCGATCGAGCCGGGTTTCGCCACCTCACTGAGCAGCGTGGTGGTCAGGATCGGGGCGGTCTCGGTCAACCCGTAGCCCTCGAAGACGTGGTGCCCGGTCTGCTCCAACATCGTTCGGTGCACCGCCGGTGGCAGCGGAGCAGCGCCGGAGACGGCGAGCCGGACCGTTTCGAACGCCTCACCGACGTACGGCAGCATCGACCAGGCGACGAACATCGTCGGGGCGCCGACCACCGTCGTCACGCCGTGCCGCCGGACCTCCGTCAGCGTCTCGACCGGGTCGAACCGCTCGACGAGCACACCTGTCGCGCCGTGGCGTACGACGCCACCGAGGCCGCCGCCCAGCCCGTAGATGTGAAAGAGCGGTAGGACGAGAAGGACGACGTCGTCGGCCGCGACGGCGGGCGGCTCGATGCGGCTGGTCTGGTCGAGGTTGGCCAGCAGCGCCCGGTGGGAAAGCATCGCGCCCTTCGGCCGGCCCGAGGTGCCCGACGTGTACATCAGTACGGCGAGGTCGTCACCGCCCGCCACTGCCTGCGACGGCTCGCCCGTCACCAGCAGGTCGTCGTACGAGAGGGTTCCGTCGGCACCCGAGACGGTGTCCGTGACGACCACCGTCTCCAGGTTCGGCACCGTCGCGGTCAGCTCCGCCAGGACGCCGGCGGCGGCGCGGCCACTGACCACGAGGCGGGCACCGGAGTCGCGGAGCAGGTGTCCGACCTCCTCGGCGGTGTAGGAGGTATTGACCGGCACCGCGACGAGGCTGGCCCGCAGAGTGCCGAAGTAGGCGGCGACGAAGTCCGGGGTGTTGCCGAGAAGCAGCGCCACCCGGTCGCCCGGCACGAGTCCCTGGTGGCGCAGTCCCGCAGCGGTCGCGTCGACCCGGTCGTCGAGCTCCTGCCAGGAGATGACGTCGTCACGGAACCGGAGGGCGACCTTGTCGGGAGTCTTCGCGGCCGCCCGGCGCACCAGGTCGGCGAGGTTGGCGCCGACCTCGTCCGCACCGGCACCGTCACCGTTACCGGCACCGACACCGGCACTGTTCGGGCGCGCCTGCGAAGTTCCCATGCCGACGAGGTTAGGCTCTTCCCGGCGTTCGGCCGCTCGGTCGGAGCGGGCAAGTCCAATTCCCGCCAGCAAGAACTATTCCGACAATCTGCACCTAGTATGAGACCCTCCTCAGGCGGGGCTTCGCCGCCGCGCCCCCGAGCCGTAGGCCTGACATCGGAGCCCGGATGCCTGCCCCCAGCGACGCGCTCCAGGCGCTCGCCGCTGGGCTCGAGCGCCTTACCGTGACCTTGCGGGAATCCGTCCTTCCGGCGCCGCTTCTCGTGGTGGCAATGGCCGAGGGTCCCGGCGTCGCTGCCGCCACGGCGATTCCCCGCCGCCCGGCTCGGGCCTCGAGCGCTTCGCCGGTGCGCAGCCGCCCGGAGCCGTACGTCGAGCCCGCGTCACCGTCCGTCGACCCGTCGGTCTCGGCCGTCGCCCGAGCGCAGGCCGGCGACGCCGACGCGTTCGGCGAGCTCTACGACCGCTACGTCGACGTCGTCTACCGCTACGCGCTGTGCCGCGTCGGCTCCGTCGGCCTGGCGGAGGACCTGACCAGCGAGACGTTCGTGCGTGCGCTGCGCCGGATCTCCTCCTTCTCCTGGCAGGGCCGTGACTTCGGCGCCTGGCTCGTCACGATTGCCCGCAATCTCGTCGCCGACCACTACAAGTCGGCGCGCTTCCGTTTCGAAGTGCCCACCGGCGACCTGTTCGGCGCCGGCGTGGATGGCGCCGTCGAGGGGCCCGAGCAGCAGGTACTCGACTCGATCAGCTCAGCCGAGCTGCTCTCAGCGGTTCAGCGGCTCGGCCCCGAGCAGCAGGAGTGCATCGTGCTGCGTTTCCTCACGGGGCTTTCGGTGAGCGAGACCGCGCGGGTGCTCGCCAAGAACGAGGGCGCCGTGAAAGCCCTGCAGTACCGCGGCGTACGGGCGCTGCGGCGACTGCTGCCAGAGGGGTTCCTTCCGTGACCCCCAGGGTGCGGCCCGTAACCGACCCGCGTCCCGCGTCGTTAGAGGTGTCGGGAGCCCGGCCGGATGGACCACGCGCGAGGGGGTGGCGGCAGTGCCTACGCTGACGCGCCGCCGCGCGCAGGAGTTCGCCCGCGCGGTGGACGACGGCGTGCGGCCCAGCCCTGCGCTTGCCCCGCTGGTCACCCTGACCCGCGCGCTTCCGGTGTGCAGGGCCGAGATGAACCCCGACGTCCGGCGGCAGCAACGCGGGTCGCTGCTTCAGCTCGCCGCCGCCCAGTTTGCCGACGTCACGGTGCCCGCACAGCGCACCGTTTCCGGGCAAGCCGGCCGGAAGCCCGACGTACGGTGGCTCCCCGGGTGGCTCGAGGGTTGGCACTCGCCGCGCCGTACGGCGGCCGTCGCAGGTCTGGCGATGGCCCTGTTGGCGATCGTCGGCGTCGGCGTGGCCGGCAGCCGTGCGCTACCCGGTGACGCCCTCTACGGCGTGAAACGGGCGACAGAGGCGCTGAAACTGTCCACGACCCACGGCAAGATCGCCCGAGCCAAGCAGCACTTCGCCTTCGCCGAGGCGCGTCTCGATGAGGTGGCGGGGCTCGTCGGCAGCGACGTGGGCGCGATCGCGGCGCGCCCTGGGCGTCCGCTGGCCGGTGCCGTTGCCATGCGCTCGAGCACCACGTCCCTGGTGCGCGATGCACTCTCGGACATGGACAGCGAGACCGTCGCGGGCACCCGCGATCTGACGGAGGCATGGCAGGAGTCGCACGACCAGGAGCCGCTGACTCTGCTCCACCAGTATTCCCAGGCCCACTTCACCCGGCTGGCGGCCCTGGTCCCAGAGATTCCCACGGAGGTGCGGACCAACGCGGAGGTGTCGCTGAAGTTGCTGGTCTCCGTCAGCCAGCAGGCAGACCGGCTGCCGGCTCCAGCGAGCGCGTCGGCGCCGAGCCAGCAGACCCGAGAGCTCGACGCGCAGCTACGGCAGATCGTGGCCGCGTCGCCGGTCGACGCAGGACCGCTCCCGCCGGTCCCGCCGCTGCCCGTCGTACCCCCGGCGACCGACGCCCCGGTCGCTCCGGCCTCGCCGTCGCCGGACGCGCTGCCCGTTCCGGCGCCCACACCGACACCCGCAGAGTCGCCCGCCGACTCGTCGGCAGAGTCGCCCGCGGCTGAGCCGACCGAGTCGTCGACGCCCTCGCCCGCGGACTCGCCGTCGGAGGTTCCGTCGGACCCGCCCACCGAGCCGCCGATCTCCCCGCCACCGACCGATCCCTCCACCGGACTTCCGAGCGCCTCGCCGTCGCCGGGCGAGTCGCCACCCCCGAGCCCGCAGGCCAGCGACGTGCCCCCCTCGCCGTCGCCGACGCCCAGCCCCAGCTGAGCCCTTCGGCCATGAGCCGAGCGGCCTCTAGGCTGGGTTCCGACGGGGCATGGTGCCCGAGCGACGAAGCAGCTCTGGAGGATGCGACGGGCATGGTGCGGCTGCGACGCAGGCGACGCAGGCGACACAGGCGGCGCGACGTCGACACGGCGACCCTCGCCGGTCAGGCGTCGGCCGCGGCGGCGGAGGTCGAGCCCGCACTGCATGTGCCGCCGGACCCGACGGCGGCGGCCTTCTTCGACCTCGACAACACAATGATGATCGGCGCGTCGATCTACCACTTTGCCCGCGGCCTCGCCGCTCGCAAGTACTTCACAACGCGTGACCTGCTTCGTTTCGCCCGCCAGCAGGTCGCCTTCCGGCTCGGCACCGGCGAGAGCCGCGGCGGCATGCTGCAGGCCCGGGAGGCGGCTCTCGCCTTCGTCGTCGGCATGCGGGTCGACGAGATCGCCGTCCTCGGCGAGGAGATCTACGACGAGCTGATGGCCGAACGCATCTGGGCCGGCACGCGGGCCCTCGCCCAGCAGCACCTCGACGCCGGGCAGCGGGTGTGGCTCGTGACGGCGACGCCGGTGGAGCTGGCGAGCGTCATTGCCGGGCGGCTCACCCTCACCGGCGCTCTCGGCACGGTGGCCGAGAACGTCGACGGCGTCTATACCGGCCGGCTGGTCGGCGAGCCCCTGCACGGGCCGGCGAAGGCCGCCGCCGTCAAGGCGCTCGCCGAGCGAGAGCGGCTCGACCTGGCCCGCTGCTCGGCGTACAGCGACTCCTGCAACGACATCCCGATGCTGTCCTTGGTCGGCCATCCGGTTGCGATCAATCCGGACTCCGACCTGCGCCGCGAGGCGAAGCGGCGCGGTTGGGAGATTCGCGACTTCCGCACCGGTCGCAAAGCGGCGATCTACGCCATCCCGACGGCGGCCGGCATGGGCGCCGTGGCGGGAGGCGTCGTTGCCGGGGTCGCCCTGCGGCGGCGCCGCGGCGGGACGAAGGCGCCGGTCCGGCGCCGGCCGCCGCGCCACGTACTGTCCTGACGCCGGCTCAGAACGGACAGGCCGCGCCGGGCAGCAGTCGCTCGCAGAGCACGTTGAGCCGCAGAGCGATGTTGACGTTCTCCACTGAGGGGTTGAAGATGCTCGGCGTGTAACCGGCGTCCGCGAAACCCAGCACGCGACCGTCCCGGTCGAACAGCGGACCGCCGGAGTTGCCGTTGCTCGTGGGGGCGGTGTGCAGGAACGAGCGCGCCCGTACCTTCGACACGTTGCCGATGGTCACGTTGTTCTCGTTGCCTTCGAACAGCGGCGTGCCGACCGCCATGACGAACTGGCCGGTGCGCACCCTGGTCGCCGCCTCGAGCGCTGGTAGCGCCGCCCGTACGTCGACCAGGGCGACGTCGTCGTCGTTCGGGTCTCCCACCGCGCGCACCGACGCCGCGGACTCGGTGCCTCCCCTGGCGACGGTGACCCGGTCGCCCTGGTGCCGACACGCGGCCACGACGTGTGCCGCCGTGACGACGACGCTGCGATACCCGCTGCCCGGCGACAACGAGAGCGCGAAGCCGGAGCCGGCGAACACGTCGTTGCACCGCAGCAGTACGACGGACGGGGTGACGCGGGCGGCCAAGGCGGTGACGTCCGGCGGAAGCGCCTTGCGCGCCACGTTGAGCGACTTCTCGTCGGCCTGCAGGCGCTGGTCGAGCAGCTGCTGCTGCCCCTGGACGCCGGCCAGCGCCTTGCGTTGGGCGGCCAGCGTACGAACCTCCGACGCCTGGGCCTTCTCGAGTCCCTCGACGCGCGCCAGCGCCGACTCAGCCGTGGCGAGGCGGCGGCTCTGGCGTCGCACCTCCAGACCTAGCGCCGTGACCGTCGCGAGGAGTGCCAGCACGACCAAGGTCCCGAGCGTCGCCAACCAGGGGAAGTTCGACGACGGCCGCGGCATGGTCACACGCTGATGTGCGGAGCCGGTGGCGAGGAGCCGGTGGCCTGTGCTACCCGGGAGACCACGACGGGGTCGCCGCGAGTGACCAGCAGGCTCTCGGCGGCACTTCCCAGGTTCACCGCGATCATCACCGACCGGAACGAGTCCTCGCACAGTGCGAGGCGGCCGGCTTGGACGTCGCCGTAGGTGAGGGTGAACGGCATGGTGAGCGTGCGGCCGGAGCAGCGCAGCTCCACGGTGTCGCCCAGCGACATGCCGGCCGCTTCGAGGTCCGACCGCGCGACGTTGAGCGAGAGATTGCCGAAGTGGTCGACGTTGCGAACCTCACCGTGGACGTGGTCGTCGTCGACCGAGGGTTCGCGCAGCCCGATCCGCTTCAAATCGGCCAGCGAGAGCTCGGGCCCCACGGCCTCGAGAGGAGTGTCACCGGCGATGTGGGCCGCCACCGGCGCGAAGACGTCGCGGCCCCGGAAGGTGCGGCTGTGCTTGGGCAGCCACAGCTCCTGGTTGGTGATCTCGTACGCCGACCCCGCGCCGCCCAGCGTCTGCCACGCCAGCGAGAGCACGCCGTTGTCCGGGCCTATCAGGACCGAACCGTCCGCCGCCTCGACAGCCACCCCCCTGGCCGGTTCGTTCTGCATGGGGTCGACCAGCGCGACGTGCACGGCCGTCGGCAGATAGGGCATCGCGGCGGCGAGGACGGTCGCGCCGTGCAGCACGTCCTGCGGCTGCACCATGTGACAGATGTCGATGACCTGCAGATGTGGGGCGCGCTGGGCCATGACGCCCTTGCAGACCCCGACGAAGATGTCGTCGAGGCCGTAGTCGGACAAGAAGGTCACCCAGTCGTACCGCGGCACCGAACGCCTCCGTCTGCTTCTTGTTGCCGTCTACTTCTTGTTGCGGCGCTGGACGCGGGTCTTCTTCAGCAGCTTGCGGTGCTTCTTCTTCGCCATGCGCTTGCGGCGCTTCTTGATGACTGAGCCCACGACCTACCAACTCCTGCGAGAAACGGGGACACCTGCCCGGACGACCGCGGGCGCAGCTTTGCTCGACAGTACTCCGCTGGTGCCCCGTTCGCTCAGGCGAGGGCGCGCAGCAGGTAGGCCGTCAGCGGCTGGTACAGGTGGGGCAGCACGTTGTCGTCGAGCGGCACTGTGACCGCGACCTTGCCCATCGCCTCGCCGATGAACAGCGCCGGGTCGTTGCAGTCGGCGAAGCCCACCGCGTCCACGCCGGCCTCTCCGGCGGCTCCGGCAAAGCCGTGGTCCGCGACGACGAGGCCGGGCGGCGCCTCCCCGGCGGCCGCCAGTGCGGCGAGCATCGCCTGCATCGGGTACGGCGAGTGCGTGTGGTTCAGCTCGCCACCGCTGCCCACCATGGCGACCCCCCCGACGTGCCGGATGTGGCGATGGTGACCGCGCACGTTGACGTAGCCGTGCCCGGAGGCGGGTGTCAGCAGCGTGCAGCCATGCGCCTGCAGTACCCGGGCGACCTCCACGTGGATTTCGAAGACCCCGGATGGGTGACCGGTCGCGACGAGTACCCGCTCCCGGCGTTCGGCAGCCCGCCCGATGCGGGCCGCCATCCGGTCCAGTGCCGCGATCGTGAGGTCGGGGTCGATGGCGTCGATGCCTTCGGTGAAGGCCTCGTCCGGCGACACGCCGACCTTCTCCGCCATCAGGGCGAGGATCGCCTGCGGTGTCCACTCCGGGCCGTACTCCAGGCCGAAGGTGTAGAGCGGGTCGCGGACGCTGCAGCGGCGGTAGTTCGTGACGTTGTTGTCGCGCGAGGTGGCGACGTCGCCCGCAATGCGGGTGCGAACCAGATGCTCGCGCAGCTGCTCACGACTGGGGATTTCGGTCATGGCTCCAGCCCGTGGAAGGGGAACACAGCCTGGCGAGTGCTGCGGATCGCCTCGTCGACGGGGTCCGTGCCGGACCGCGTGCCGGGCCAGGCGTCGTACGACCCGTCCCGGCCGTCGGTCATCGACAACGGCGGCACCTCGCCGGTGCGCCGCTGCGCGAACGAGCGCCACGCCAGTGGTGTCTCCGTCGCCGGGTCGAGCGGCGTGCCGGCCGCGATCGCGAGCAGATGCGTCCACGCCCGGGGCACCACCTGGACCAGCTCGTAACCGCCGCCGCCGACCGCGACCCACCGGCCATCGCACACCTCGTGCGCGAGGTCGTGCAGGGCGGCGTACGACGCCCGCTGCCCGTCGACGGAGAGCGAGAGGTGCGCGAGCGGATCGAGCGCGTGGGTGTCGCAACCGTGCTGCGTGACGAGCAGCTCCGGATCGAACGCCCGCAGCAGCGGCGGCACGACGGCGAAAAAGGCGCGCAGCCAGCCGTCGTCGCCGGTGCCCATCGGCAGCGCCACGTTGACGGCGCTGCCGTCGGCGCCCGTCTCCGCCGGGAAGCCGGTGCCCGGGAAGAGGTAGCGGCCGCTCTCGTGCAGACTGATCGTGAGCACGCGGGGGTCGTCGTAGAAGACGGCCTGCACCCCGTCGCCGTGGTGGACATCGACGTCGACGTAGGCGACGCGGCGTACGCCCTGCGCGAGCAGCCAGGCGATCGCGACCGCCGGGTCGTTGTAGACGCAGAAGCCGGCCGCCGAGCCGGGCATCGCGTGGTGCAGACCGCCGGCGACGTTGACCGCGTGCTGCGCCCTGCCCTCCCGCACCGCCCGGGCGGCGGCGACGCTGGCACCCGCGACGGCGGCCGCCGCGTCGTGCATGCCGCGGAAGACCGGATTGTCGGCCGTCCCGAGGCCGTGGGCGAGGTCTGGGGTAGCCCGCTTCACCGCCGCGATGTAAGCCGGCCGGTGCACGAGCCCGAGCAGGGCGTCGTCCGCCGGCTCCGGCTTCTCGACCGTGACGGGCGCTGCGTCGAGCACCCCCAGCTCCCTGGCCAGCGCCATGGCCAGCTCCAACCGAACCGGGGCGAGCGGGTGGCCGGGGCCGAAGTCGTACGCCGCGAGCGCGTCGTCCCAGACGACCGTCACGGACTCGCTCATGCCGTCATCGCGCCCACGCCGCCCATCCTGCCCGCCGTCGCGCCGGCCGCAGTGCCGGGGGAGGCAATCGAGGACCGTTGTGTGTCGCGGCCGGCCCGGCCGACACACAACCTCATCGTCAGGCGGCTGATATCGCCCACCGTGTCCGGATCCGCCATCGGGTTGTGTGCCGGAGCCGATCCACTCGACACACAACGGCCACGCGCTCTCCCGGCCTTCGCTCGGACGCCATCGCGGCAGTAACGTGGACGGCGTGCTGCGCCTGCTGCTCTCCCGGCGCTGGATCGCTCGGCACGCGATGCTGCTCGGCGCCGTCGCCGTACTGGTCCTGCTGGGTCGGTGGCAGTGGTCGCGCGCCATGTCCGACGCGGGTGCGCTCTACAACCTGCTCTACGCCGTGCAGTGGTGGGTCTTTGCCGCCCTCGCGGTCTACGCGTGGAGCCGCACGCTCCGCGACGAGCTGCACCCGCCCGCCGCGGGCTCGCCGCGCAGCGCCCGCGCCACTATCGAGCGAGTGGCGGCGGTGCGGACCGCGGTTCCGCCGCCGCCGGCTGACGACGACGACGAGGAGCTCGCGGCGTACAACCGCCACCTGCGGCGGCTGCACATGCAGTCGGACCGATGAGGGCGGCGCTCACCCGCTACCGCGTCATGGCCTACGTCGTCGGCGTGATCCTCATCGTGCTGGTCCTCATCGCCGTGCCGTTGAAGTATTTCGCCGACGAGCCGGCGCTGGTGCGGATCGTCGGGCCGATACACGGCTTCCTCTACATGGTCTACCTGGTATTTGCGTTCCACCTCGCCCTGCTGTGCCGATGGTCGCTGCGGCGCACGGTGCTCGTGCTGCTCGCCGGCACCGTGCCGTTCCTCTCCTTTGTCGCCGAGCGCAAGACGACGGCGTGGGTTCGCGACCGGGCCGGGGCGCCTCGCTGAATCAGCGGTTCGGAGTCAGGACTTAGTGGCCAGCGCGCGCAGGAAGAAGCCGACGTTGGCCGGCCGCTCCGCGAGGCGGCGCATCAGGTAGCCGTACCACTCGTCGCCGTACGGGACGTAGATCCGGACGGTCTCGCCGGCCCGGGCAAGCCGGCGCTGCTCGTCCGGGCGCACCCCATAGAGCATCTGGTACTCGTAGCTGCCCTTCTGCCGGCCGGACCGCTCGATGAGAGAGGCGGCGATGGCGACGAGCCGCGGGTCATGGGTGGCGATCATGGGGTAACCCTGGCCGCCGACGAGCACCTTCAGGCAGCGCACATAGCTGCGGTCGACCTCGGCCTTGCCCTGGAACGCCACCGACTCCGGCTCCTTGTACGCGCCCTTGCACAGCCGCACCCGCGACCCTTCGGCGTTGAGCTCGCGACAGTCGTCCTCGGTGCGCCGCAGGTAGGCCTGGACTACGGCCCCGGTCGCCGGGAACTCCTGCCGCAGCTTGCGCAGGATCGAGAGGGTCGAGTCGGTGGAGGTGTGGTCCTCCATGTCGAGGGTGACCGTCGTACCCGCAGCGGTGGCCGCCGCGCAGACCGCGCTCGCGTTGTCGAGCGCCAGCCGTTCGTCGAGCGACTGGCCCATCGCGCTCAGCTTCACCGACACCTCGGCGCCGCCGGCGAGACCGGAGTCGGCGAGCCGGGAGAGCAACGTGAGGTAGGCCCTCGTCGTGGCCTCTGCCATGCCGGCGTCTGTGGTGTCCTCGCCGAGGTGGTCGAGGCTGGCCCGTAGGCCGTCGCCTACCAGCCTGCGGGTCGCCCGGACGGCGTCGTCGACGCTCTCGCCGGCGACGAACCGGCGCACCACGTTGCGGGAGATCGGGGCACCGGCCACGACGTTCTTGACGGTGGTGTTGCGAGAGGCGCGCAGGATGGCGGACCGCAGCATGCGGTCAGGTTACGGCGTACGCCGGCTCCGGCCGGCGGGCACCGAGATCGACCACCGCCCGCTCGTGGTCGAACTCCAGCGCGAGTAGGCCCGCCGGCACACTTTCCCTCGGTTTGGCAGAAGAACTCGTCGCTATCCCGACGGGTTCTTCTGCCAGACGACCCGGTGGGGCTGGACGGGGCTGGATGAGGGCTGGATGGAGCGAGAGTGGGTCAGGTGACGCGAGGTGCGGCCGGATGGGCCGG
>JBBSIN010000038.1:0-22965 GCA_038232055.1 Mycobacteriales bacterium | reverse complement strand
CTAATCCGAAAATGGATGGTGAGTGGGCAGGCGACAGCGTCCCGGCGGAGCCGGGACGGGGTTTTTGGTGGTCAGGCCGCGGGTTCGAGGGTGACCTGGTAGCCGAGGGCTTCGAGCTGGCGGATGTGGTTGCGTTTGATGCGTTCGGGTCCGAGTCGGTTGTCGTAGAAGTCCGGTCCGAGGTCGTGGAAGTGGGCTTCGGGATCGGACAGCAGGTGCCAGATGATGACCAGGATGGAACGACCGATGGCGACGATGGCCTTCTTCTTGCCGCGCCGGCGGGCGATCCGTTGGTAACGCTCACCGAGGAAGGTGTCGGTCCTGCTCGCAGCCACCGCGGCTTCACCGAGCACCCGGGCGAGGTAGGCGTCGCCGTGACCGGTGCTGCCGCTGCCCTTCTTGCGGCCGGCGGACTCCTTGATCCCAGGCGCGAACCTGGCCCAGGACGCCAGGTGTCCCGCGGTTGGGAAACGGCTCATGTCCAGGCCGACCTCGGCGATGATCACGTGCGCGGCGGTGCGCCCGACACCGGGGATCTGATCGAGGCGTTCCACCGCGTCACCGAAAGGGGCGATCTGCTCCTCGATTCTGGCGTCCAGGGAGTCGATGTCGGCGCTGATCGCGTCAATGCGGGTGAGCATCCGGGTCAGCAGGAAGGCATGATGGTCGGTGAAGTGACCGACGAACGCTTCCTCCAGCTGGGGGACCTTGGTCCGCATCCGAGACCGGGCCAGTTGCGCCAGCACCTTCGGGTCGCGCTGGCCGGCGATCAGCTGGTCCAGCATCGCCCGTCCGGACACCCCGAAGATGTCGGAGGCGACCACCGACAGCTTGATCTGGGCGTCCTCCAGCAGCTTCTCGGCGCGGTTCTTCTCTCCCGTGCGGTCCGAGACCAACGCGGCCCGGTACCGGGTCAGGTCCCGCAGCCGCCGGATCGGGGACGGCGGCACGAAACTGGCACGGATCATCTGGCGCTCAGCGATCTTGCACAGCCAGACCGCGTCCAGCACGTCGGTCTTTGGCCGGCCAGGCAGGTGCTTGACGTCCTTGGCATTGACCAGCCACACCTCGAAGCCGTGCGCTTCCAGCAGGTAGAACGCCGGTTTCCAGTAGTCGCTGGTCGCCTCCATCACCACCCTGGTGACGCCCAACTCCAAGAGCCGGTCAGCCATGCCCTGCAGCGACCGGGTCATCGTGGAGTACGTCGTCACCTCCTGCGCCCGGCGGGTGCCGCCGGGTCCAGGGACCCGCGCACAACACACCAGCGTGGCCTTGCCGATGTCCAGAGCAGCGATCCGCTCGATGATCTCCTGATGGTCGTGCGCCGGTTCCAACACTGCGGTTCCTCCTCACCCGTAGGTGTCCAGGCGATTGCCCGCAGGAGCCGCAATGGGTTGGTACGTAAGCTAATCCGCGTGCTCGAAGCAACACTGAAGGGCCCAAAGCGCAGCTCCCAGCGTCCGACTAGATCCCGGCCTCAACGAACCAAGGAGCAACGACGTCAGCGGGCAACCGTGACCTCATTTTCAGCCCGGAACGGGCCGCCCGCCAGGGCGACAGGAGACTAGATGACCTCTCCTCGATGAGGGGCGTCGAGTCCCTCGGCAACCTGCGGGGGAGGCGGATCCTCGTGCGCGCCGACCTCAACGTCCCGCTGCGGGACGGGCTGGTCGGCGACGACGGCCGGATCCGGGCCAGCGTGCCGACGATTCAGCGACTGACCGGGGCCGGTGCGCGGGTCGTGGTCTGTTCCCACCTAGGCCGGCCCAAGGGCGCGCCGGATCCGGCGTACTCGCTCGCGCCGGTCGGGGCCCGGCTGGGGGAGCTGCTCGAGCGAACGGTCGCGACCGCGTCGGACGTCGTCGGTGCCAGCGCCCGCGCCACGGTCGGGGGCCTCGGCGACGGCCAGGTCGCCCTGCTGGAGAACCTGCGCTTCGAACCGGGCGAGACCAGCAAGGACGACGGCGAGCGCAGTGCGTTCGCCGACCAGCTGTCGGCGTTGGCCGAGGCCTACGTCGACGACGCGTTCGGGGCCGTGCACCGCAAGCACGCCAGCGTGTACGACGTACCGCAGCGGCTGCCGCATGCTGCCGGCGGCCTGGTGCTGGCCGAGGTCGAAGTGCTGCGGCAGCTCACCGGCGATCCGCAGCGCCCCTACGTGGTCGTGCTCGGCGGCGCCAAGGTGTCGGACAAGCTGGGGGTCATCTCGGCCCTGCTGCCCAAGGTCGACCGGCTGCTTGTCGGCGGCGGCATGTGCTTCACCTTTCTCAAGGCACAGGGCTTGGCGGTGGGCGACTCGTTGCTCGAGGACGACCAGGTCGACACCTGCCGCGATCTCCTCACCTCCGCCGGCGACAAGCTCGTGCTGCCGGTCGACGTCGTCGTCGCGGCGGAGGTGACCGGCGACGCGGCCGCGACGACCGTGGCGGCGACAGAGATGCCGGCCGGGCAGAAAGGCCTCGACATCGGAGCGGCGACGGCCGCCCTGTTCCGTCGGCACCTCGCCGGAGCCCGGACGGTGTTCTGGAACGGCCCGATGGGCGTCTTCGAGCTGGCGCCGTTCGCCGCGGGCACCCTCGAGGTCGCCCGCGCGGTGGCGGCGGTCGATGGGCTGACCGTCGTGGGCGGGGGCGACAGCGCTGCGGCCGTCCGTCGACTGGGGCTGCCCGACGACGACTTCGGGCACATCTCCACCGGCGGCGGTGCGAGCCTCGAGTACCTCGAGGGCAAGCCGCTGCCTGGGCTCGCCGCCCTGGCCGACGAGTGACCACCGGTCGGCGCCGGCCGCTCGTAGCCGGCAACTGGAAGATGAACTTCAACCACCTCGAGGCGATCGCGCACGTACAGCGGCTCGTCTTCACGCTCACCGAACGCGACCTCGAGGCCGCCGAGGTGACGGTCCTCCCACCGTTCACGGACCTGCGCAGCGTCCAGACCGTCGTCGACGGGGACAAGCTGCCGATCACCTATGGCGCGCAGGACCTCTCGCCGTACCCGTCCGGCGCCCATACCGGCGACATCTCGGGCCCGATGCTCGCCCGGCTCGGCTGCACCTACGTCGTGGTCGGGCACTCCGAGCGGCGCCAGTACCACGGTGAGACCGACGGGCTGGTCGCCGCAAAGCTGGCGGCGGCCTGCGCCGTCGAGATCACGCCGATCCTGTGCATCGGCGAGGACCTGGACGTCCGCCGGAGCGGTGGTCATGCCGAGCACTGCCTGCGGCAGCTCGAAGCGGCCCTCGCGGAGGTTCCGGCAGAGCAGGCCCGCTCCATCGTGGTGGCCTACGAACCGGTCTGGGCGATCGGCACCGGCGAGGTCGCGACGGCTGCCGACGCGCAGGAGGTGTGTGCCGCGATCCGCACCGGACTGGCCGAGCTGTACTCCGGCGACCTGGCCGACGGGGTGCGGATCCTCTACGGCGGGTCGGTCAAGGGCGACAACGCCGCCGCGCTGCTCGCGGAGCCGGACGTCGACGGCGGCCTGGTTGGCGGCGCCAGCCTGTCGGTCGACGAGTTCGTGGCGATCTGCCGGGCCATTCCCGCCAAGCCGTGATGACTGTGCGACTCAGAGTGACAAATCGACGAAAATCGAGCGTGCCGCGATAACTGCTTGGTCACGATTGCGCGACACAGCGGACCGTTGACTAGCCCGATCTACATACAACGCCCTAGAGTCGCCCTCCAGGACGGTACCGCGCGCGGCCACGGTCGACGTGGCCCGCGACCCCACTCAATGGCAGGAGGGCCGACCCCGCGCCATGACGACTCCCCTCGATGTCCAGACCTCGGCGACCGAGGCAGCGCCGGAGACCGCACTCGCCGGCGCCGATGGAAAGAAGATCGAGGGCCGGTCGCTCGGCCAGATCGCCTGGCTGCGACTCAAGCGCGACAAGGTCGCCATTGGTGGCGCCGTCGTCGTGGTGCTGCTCATCCTGACAGCGATCTTCGCCCCACTGCTGGTGAAGCTGTTCGGCCACCCGCCGAACCAGCCCAACTACGAGCTGCTCGACCCCAACATCGGCGCCCCGGTGGGGCGCTTCGGCGGCATCAACACCCAGCACCTGCTCGGTGTGGAGCCGACCAACGGTCGCGATGTGTTCAGCCGGATCGTCTACGGCGCACGCGTGTCCCTCCTGGTGGCCTTCCTCGCCACGATCGTCGCCGTGGTCATCGGCTCGGTCATGGGCGTCATCGCCGGCTTCTTCGGTGGCTGGATCGACAACGCGGTCAGCCGGCTGATGGACCTGCTCCTCGCCTTCCCACTGCTGCTCTTCGCCATCGCGCTCGTCGCGGTCATCCCGGACCGGGCCTTCGGCCTGTCCGGCAGCACGCTGCGCATCGCGGTTCTGATCGGCATCATCGGATTCTTCCAATGGCCCTACATCGGCCGCATCATCCGCGGTCAGACGCTCTCACTTCGCGAGAAAGAGTTCGTCGAAGCCTCGCGCAGCCTTGGTGGGAAGAACTCGTACATCATGTTCAAGGAGCTGCTACCGAACCTCGTGGCACCGATCCTCGTCTACTCGACGCTGATCATTCCGACGAATATCTTGTTCGAGGCGGCGCTGTCGTTCCTCGGCGTCGGTGTCAAGGCGCCCACGGCGTCGTGGGGCGCCATGCTCTCCACTGCTGTCGATACCTACACCTTCGACCCCACCTTCATGGTCGTGCCCGGCATGGCGATCTTCATCACGGTCATGGCCTTCAACCTCCTCGGCGACGGACTGCGTGACGCGCTGGATCCGAGGAGCGGCCGTTGACGCCCGCCGGGCGTCAGGTCAACCCAAGACGTCTCCCGTCCGTGCGGCCGCCGGCCCGGGAGCGAACCCAGTCCGAATCTCAGGAAGGACACCACCAGGAATGACCAATTACCGGCACCTCGCACGCGCGGGGGCAGCCACGGTAGCCCTCGCTGTCGCAGCCACCGCGTGTGGCGGCGGCGGCAACAGCAGCAGCAGCCCCAAGACCGGCTCCAGTGGCAGCACCGGAAAGTCCGACGTCTATCAGGCGTCGGACAAGAAGGGCGGCACGCTACAGCTGCTCAACTCCTCCGACTGTGACTACTGGGACCCGCAGCGCACGTACTACGCGTTTTGCTGGAACATGCAGCGGCTGCTCTCCCGTGGCCTCATGATGTACGACTCCAAGCCCGGCCCGGCCAAGGTCGTGCCGGACCTCGCCGCCAGCGAGCCGCAGATCAGCGACGGCCAGAAGACCTGGAAGTACACGCTGAAGGACGGCATCAAGTTCCAGGACGGCACGCCCATCACCTCCAAGGACATCAAGTACGGCATCGAGCGCGTCTTCGCCACTGACGTCATCAACGGCGGGCCGACCTACGTCATCGACGAGCTTGTCGGCGGATCGTCGTACAAGGGTCCCTACAAGAACAAGGCGGGCCTCGCCTCCATCCAGACCCCGGACGACAAGACGATCATCTTCAAGCTGAAGCGGCCGTTCTCCGACTGGAACTACGTCATGGCGATGCCGACGTCCACGCCGGTGCCGCAGGCGAAGGACACCGGAACGAAGTACACCTTCGCGCCGGTGGCAACCGGTCCCTACAAGATCGAGAAGTACACCCCGAACAAGGTAATCTCGTTCGTCCGCAACGAGAACTGGAGCAACGACACCGTCCGCAAGGCCTTGCCCGACAAGGTCATCATGACCATGGGGCTGGACCCGAACGACATCGACAACCGGTTGGCGAGTGACCAGGCCGACGTGGACGCCGGCGGTACCGGCGTCCAGATCGCCACCCAGGCGAAGATCCTGACCAACCAGCAGCTGCAGGCGCGGTCCGACAACCCGCTGACCGGCTTCCTGCGGTTCATCGGCATCTTCACCAAGGTCAAGCCGTTCGACAACGTCCACTGCCGCAAGGCTGTCGCCTACATCGTGAACAAGAAGGCGCAGCAGCTCTCACGTGGTGGTCCGAAGGGTGGCGGCGACATCGCGACCACGATGAGCCCGCCGACCTTGCAGTTCTACCAGAAGTTCGACCTCTACCCGGAGAACGCGGGCACCGGCAACGTCGAGAAGGCCAAGGCGGAGCTCGCCGCGTGCGGGCAGCCGAACGGCTTCACGACGAAGATCGCGACGCGCAACAAGGGTAAGGAGGTCAAGCAGGCCGAGGCGCTGCAGGCCGACCTTCAGAAGATCGGGATCAAGGCGACCATTGACCAGTTCGACGCATCGCAGTACTACAGCGCCCAGGTCGGGATTCCGGCCCAGGTGCACAAGCAGAAGTTCGGCATGATGTTCGGCGGTTGGGGCCCGGACTGGCCGGCACCGTACGGCTTCTACCACTTCATCGTGGACGGCCGCTCGATTTTGCCGCAGGGCAACAGCAACTACCCCGAGCTCAACCTGCCCGCCATCAACAACGGCATCGACTCGGCCCTCGCGGCCACCGATGACGCCACGCGGCAGACCCAGTGGACCAACGTCGACAAGGCAGTCGTCGACTCCGCCGGGTACGTGCCGTTCCTGTACGACAAGGCGCTCGACCTGCACAGCAGTCGGCTGACGAACGCGTTCATTACGGCCGCCTTCGGGATGTACGACTACGCAGCGCTCGGCGTGATGAAGTAGTAGGTTCGGTTCGTCCATCAGTGGCGGGGCCGGTCGGTCAGTCCGGCCGGCCCCCGCCCACTAGCGCCGAAGGCAGGTGAAGGCGACCGAGGATGGCAGCGCCGCCCGCAACGCCGCATCAAGATGGTCCGCTACATCATTCGCCGCCTCATCGGCATCGTGGTCATCCTGTGGCTCGTCAGCATGATCACGTTCGCCATCTTCTTCATGGTCCCGAAGCTGCTGGGCTCCAACCCGGCGGTGCTCTTCGCTGGGCGTAGCCCCGACGCCGCGACCCTGGCGAACGTGACGAAGAAGCTTGGGCTCGACCAACCGCTCGTCGTGCAGTACGGCCAGTACGCGAAGGGCATCTTCTTCGGCCGGCACTACGACAACGGTCCGGACAAGGACTTCTGCCCGGTACCGTGCCTCGGGTTCTCCTTCAAGAACAACCAGCCGGTCTGGGAGCAGATCAAGAGCGACCTGCCGGTGACGATCTCCGAGGCGATCGGCGCAGCTGTGCTCTGGGTCGTCGCGGGCGTGGCGACGGGCATCCTTTCCGCGTTGCGCAAGGGCTCCATCTTCGACCGGGCCGCGATGACCGTCGCGCTGGCCGGCGTGTCGCTGCCGATCTACTTCACCGGGCTGCTGGCGCTCTCCCTGATCAGTTACCAGTGGGGGTTACTACCCAACGTGCACTACGTGCCGTTCACCGAGAACCCCATCTCCTGGGCGCGCAACTTACTGCTGATCTGGATCGCCCTGGCGTTCCTGTACGCGGCGCTCTACGCGCGGCTGACCCGGGCCACGATGCTCGACACGATGGGTGAGGACTACGTGCGCACCGCGCGCGCCAAGGGGCTCACCGAGGGCGTCGTCATCCGCAAGCACGCGCTTCGTGCGGCGCTCACACCGCTGATCACCATCTTCGGACTCGATGTCGGCGCCCTGCTCGGCGGCGCGGTGCTGACCGAGCAGACGTTCGGCTTCCACGGCATCGGCAAGCTGGCCATCGAGGCGATCACCAACAACGACCTGCCGGTGGTTCTCGGCGTGACCCTCTTCGCCGCGTTCTTCATCGTCACCGCCAACCTCGTTGTCGACATCCTGTATGCGGTGGTCGACCCTAGGGTGCGCTACTCGTGACGGTCCACCAGCGGGTCGCTGGTCCGCGCGCCGGCCGGCGCTGCTAGGTTCTTGATCCCCGACGCGAAGCGGAGAACGACGTGTCCACCAACGTGACGACCCCGGGGTCGGGATCCAACACGGGATCGGGATCCAACGTGGGGTCGCACGCGGTGACGAAGGACCGTCCGACGACGCAGGCGACATCCGAGGTTCGGTTGCGCCAGGACGGCGCGGGGTCGTTCCTCGACGTCCGTGATCTCCGCATCCACTTTCCGACCGATGACGGGCTGGTCCGCTCGGTCGACGGCATCTCCTTCCAGCTCGCCCGGGGATCGTCGCTCGGCATCGTGGGGGAGTCCGGGTCCGGAAAGAGCGTGACCAGCCTCGGCATCCTCGGGCTGCACAACCGCAAGAACGCACGGGTGTCCGGCGAGATCTGGCTCGACGGCGAGGAGCTCGTGTCGGCCAGCCCGGACCACGTCCGGCGGCTCCGCGGCAACAAGATGGCCATGATCTTCCAGGACCCACTGTCCGCGCTGCATCCCTACTACCGGATCGGCGACCAGATCGCCGAGGCCTACCGCATCCACAACAACGTCTCGAAGAAGGCGGCCCGCCAGCGGGCCATCGAGATGCTCGACCGGGTGCGCATCCCGCAGCCGTCGAAGCGCGTCGACGACTACCCGCACCAGTTCTCGGGCGGCATGCGCCAGCGCGTCATGATCGCCATGTCGCTGTCGTGCAACCCGAAGCTGCTCATCGCCGACGAGCCCACGACGGCGCTCGACGTCACTGTCCAGGCTCAGATCATCGAGCTGATGAAGGAGCTCCAGCAGGAGTTCAACTCGGCGATCATCATCATCACCCACGACCTGGGCGTCGTGGCGGAGATCGCCAACGACATCCTCGTCATGTACGCCGGCAAGGGCGTCGAGTACGGCGCCGTGGAGGACATCTTCTACCGCCCCGAGCACCCCTATGCCTGGGGACTGCTGAGCTCGGTGACCCGGCTCGACCGGGTGCGCCAGGACCGCCTGCTGCCGATCGCCGGCACGCCGCCGAGCCTGATCAACGTGCCCTCCGGCTGCGCCTTCCACCCGCGCTGCCCGTACTGCCCGATGAACGGGGACCGCAGCGTCAACGAGGTGCCGCAGATGCTGGAGACCGCTCCGGGCCACCTCGTCGCCTGCCACCTGCCCAAGGAGGAGCGGCGCCGGATCTGGGCCGAGGAAGTCCAGCCGCGACTGTGACGTCCTCCGATCCGCATAGCCGGACTTCCCCCGGTTGCCCGAAGGGGCCGGGGGCCGTCAGTATCTACCGCAGCGCGACCCAGTGCGGAGTCGCCCGCCTGACCAGGAGCGTGCTGTGACGACCACGGCCAGCCAGCCCTCGGCGCCGGCTCGCGAGAGCTCGACGGACGCGCTTCTCGAGGTCGTCGCCCTCGAGAAGCACTTCCCGGTGACCCGGGGCATCGTCTTTCAGAAGAAGGTCGGCGCGGTCAAGGCGGTCGACGGCGTAAGCTTCAGCATCCGGTCCGGCGAGACCGTGGGCCTGGTCGGCGAGAGCGGGTGCGGCAAATCGACGGCCGGCCGCCTGCTGACCCGGCTGCTGGAGCCGACCGGCGGCTCGATCCACTTCGAGGGGCACGACGTCACGCACGCTTCGCAGGGCAAGCTGCGGCCGCTTCGTCGCAACTTCCAGATGATCTTCCAGGACCCGTACTCCTCGCTCAACCCCCGGCACAATATCGGCACGATCGTCGGTGCACCGTTCAAGCTGCAGGGCATCAAGACCGAGAAGGGCACGAAGCGCGCCGTCCAGGACCTGCTCGAGCTGGTCGGTCTCAACCCCGAGCACTACAACCGTTACCCGCACGAGTTCTCCGGCGGCCAGCGCCAGCGCATCGGCATCGCCCGCGCCCTCGCGCTGCGCCCGAAGCTGATCATCGCCGACGAGCCGGTTTCCGCGCTCGACGTGTCGATCCAGGCGCAGGTCATCAACCTCATGGAGGATCTGCAGTCCGAGTTCAACCTCGCCTATGTCTTCATCGCACACGACCTGTCAGTGGTGCGGCACATCTCCGACTCGGTCGCGGTGATGTACCTCGGCAAGATCGTCGAGGTCGCGGACAACCGGTCGCTCTACGAGCACCCGCT
Organism: Mycobacteriales bacterium; assembly: GCA_038232055.1. Lineage (GTDB taxonomy): Bacteria > Actinomycetota > Actinomycetes > JADGOV01 > JADGOV01 > JBBSIN01. The sequence continues at coordinate 13,109 of JBBSIN010000038.1, read as the reverse complement.
GCACCCCTACACGCACGCGCTGCTCTCCGCGGTCCCGATCCCGGACCCCGACGTGGAGACCCGCCGGGACCGTATCCTGTTGACCGGCGACGTCCCGAGCCCGCTGAACCCACCCACCGCCTGCCGGTTCCACACCCGGTGCTGGAAGGCGCAGGAGATCTGCAAGGTCGTCGAGCCGCCGCTCCTGCAGATCGCGCCGGACCACAAGGTGGCCTGCCACTTCCCGGAGGAGAAAGTGATCGTCTAGTGACGGTGTTCCTGTCGTCCCTGCTCATCGTCACCAGCATCCTGCTCGTCGTGTTCGTCCTGCTGCACCGCGGCAAGGGTGGCGGCCTCTCCGACCTGTTCGGCGGCGGCATGTCGTCCTCGCTGGGTGGTTCCAGCGTCGTCGAGAAGAACCTCGACCGGATCACCATTTTCTGCGGCATCCTGTGGTTCGCCTGCATCGTCGGGCTCGGGCTGCTGCTCAAGACCTGAGGGGCAGGCTCCGGGGCGTCGCGTCCGCAGCTGCGGCGCACAGGCATGCGGCGCGCACGTACACTTCCGCACAGTCCCCTACCGAGGACGACAGCTTCCCAGAGCGCTAGTTTTCTCACAGCGTTTCTTCAGGACGACTTTTTCACGACGACAGGGAGTCTTCTTCGTGGCTGGTGGCAATGCCATCCGGGGTAGCCGAGTCGGCGCCGGTCCGATGGGGGAGTCGGAGCGAGGGGAGGCGGCGCCGCGTCGTCGGGTGGCGTTCTTCTGCGCGAACGGTCACGAGACCCGGCCGTCCTTCGCCCTCGACGCCTCGATTCCCGAGACGTGGGACTGCCCGCGCTGCGGCTGGCCGTCCGGACGTGACCGACTGAACACACCGCAGGCGCCCAAGAACGAGCCGTACAAGACGCATTTGGCCTACGTGCGAGAGCGGCGCAGTGATCAGGACGGCGACGCCATCCTCTCCGAGGCGCTCGCCAAGCTTCGCGGCGACGACGACTGAACGCAGAGTTCGGGGCAGCGCAGAGTTCGGGGCAGCGCAGACGGTCAGGGAGACGCGAGCCGCGCCAGGCTCGGCGGCAGCCGGGCGGCAGCCGGCCGATCGAGCAGCCACAGGGTCCGGAAGCGGCCGCGCGCGCCGGCCGCCGGAACCTGCAGGGTCCCGGCGCCGGACAAGGCGAGGTGGACCGCACTCGCCTTGGCCTCGCCGGCCGCGAGGAGCCACACCTCGCGCGCGCAGTTGATCGCGGCGAGGGTCAGCGAGAGCCGCGTCGGCGGCGGCTTGGGGGCACCCCGGACAGCGACGACCGGGCGCTGGTCGTGCACGGCGGGTGCCTCCGGAAAGAGCGACGCGATGTGGCCGTCTGGTCCTACGCCGAGGAGCAGGACGTCGAAAGCGGGCACGGGTCCGTGGTCCTCCGGCTGCGCCGCGCGGGCAAGCTCCGCCGCGTAGCGTCCGGCTGCCACCTCCGGGTCGTCGTTGCCGTCGGCGCCTGCCACAGCCGGCATCGGGTGCACCCGCGAAGGGTCCGCGCCGACGGCGTCGAGCAGCGCTGCCCGCGCCTGCGTCTCGTTGCGATCCGGGTGCCCGACCGGCAGGAATCGTTCGTCTCCCCACCACACGTCGACCCTGCGCCAGTCCACGGCGTTGCGGGCCGGGGACGCGCAGAGCGCCTCCAGCGTCGCCGTCCCGATACCGCCCCCGGTGAGCACGATCGAGGCGGTGTCGCCGGCGCTCTGGGCGTCGACCAAGCCGGTGACCAGCCGAGCGGCTACGGCCGCCGCGAGCAGGTCGGCATCGCGGTGCACGACGACGGACGGCGCCCTCACGTGGGGTGATTCTGACGCTGTCGTGCGCTTCTTTCGCTGGTCGCCTCGGCTGGGGTACGCCGCTGCGGGGACGTGCGCCGGTTTGCGCTGCCGCGCTGCACCTGGCTGGCCGTGGCCGGCCCGACCGACCGACGGCGTCCGGTCGCGGTCTCGAGCGCGGCGGCGTACGGCTCGTCTGCGTCGAGCCGACGCAGCTCCTCACCGATCAGGTCGCCGAGGCTGCGCCGGGCCAGCGGCAGCATCCGGTCGGCCTGCCCGCTGCGGGACAGTACGCCGGTACGGCCGTCCTGTCGCGCCACTGCGAGCGTCGAGGTCTCCTCGTTTTCGCCCAGGTCCAGCCTCACCTCGGTGATACCGGGACCGCGAGAGGGCTCCACCGACACCTCGACGTCGAGCCGGCCGCGCAGCCAGCCGGCGAGCAGCTGGGCGCTCGGGTTGTCGCCCTCCGCTTCGACCCGGCCACCAGTGGCCGTGCCGCGCACCGAGTCGTACGCCGCGGCGAGCACCGAGCGCCACGGCGTCAGCCGGGTCCATGCCAGGTCGGTGTCACCGGGGGAGTAGTCCACCGCCCGTTCACGCAGCGCTCGGATCGGCTCCGGCGCGGCGGCCGTGTCGGTGATCCGGCGAGCGGCGAGTGCGCCCAGCGGGTCGTGGCCGATCCGCTGGGGCGGCGCGCCGTACCACCAGGTCACGACCGGCGTGTCGGGGGCCAGCAGTGGCAGGACAACGGATTCGGCGTTGCGCGCCAGCCGGCCGTACATGCGGAGCACGATCGCCTCGCCGGTGCCGAGCCGGCCGCCGACGCTCACCTCGGCGTCGAGCCTGGGTTGGGAGGCGTCGGGCTGCCGGCGGATGACGACGAGCAGCCGGCAGGGGTGCGCCGCCGCACCCTCGACGGCGGCAGCCATCGCGACGTCGGCGTGGCGCTCGTCGACGACCACGACGAGGGTGAGGGCGATGCCGAACGCGACAGCGCCGGCTGCTCGGCGTTCGCTCGACAGCGCCTTGACGATCTCGCCGGCGGTGGTGTCCCACAGGGTGGCCATCAGGGTCGCCGCCAGCTACGGCCGTCGAGCTCGAGCATGTCGTGGGCGGCCTGCGGGCCCCAGGTCCCGGCGGCGTACGGCTCGGGCGAGGTGTCGGCCCAGAACTCCTCGAGCGGGTCGATAACCTGCCAGGACATCTCGACCTCGTCGTGGTGCGGGAAGAGCGTCGCGTCACCGAGGAGGACGTCGAGGATGAGCCGCTCGTAGGCCTCCGGTGAGGACTCGGTGAACGCCTCGCCGTAGAGGAAGTCCATCGCCACGTCGCGGACCTCCATCGTCGAACCCGGCACCTTCGACCCGAACCTCAAGGTCACGCCCTCGTCGGGCTGCACCCGCACGACGAGCTGGTTGCGCCCCAGCTCCTCCACGTCGGTCGCGGTGAAGGGAAGGTGCGGCGCCCGCTTGTAGACGATGGCGATCTCGGTGACCCGGCGCGGCAGCCGCTTGCCCGTACGGAGGTAGAACGGGACGCCACCCCATCGCCGGGTCTCGACGCCGAGCCGGACGGCGGCGTACGTCTCCGTCGTCGAATCCGCCGGAACGTCCTTCTCCTCGAGGTAACCAGACACCCGCTGGCCCCCGAGCCAGCCGGGCGTGTACTGCCCGCGTACGGCATGGCGGTCCAGGTCGGCCGGCAAGGAGATGGCACCGAGCACCTTGAGTTTCTCGGTCCGCAGCGCGTCGGCGTCGAACGCGACGGGTTCCTCCATCGCGGTGAGCGCCAGCAGCTGGAGCAGGTGGTTCTGCAGCACGTCTCGGGCGGCGCCCGCAGAATCGTAGAAGGCGGCGCGGGTGGCTATGCCGACGTCCTCGGCCATCGTGATCTGTACCGAGTCGACGTAGTGGGAGTTCCAGGTCGGCTCGAACAGCGTGTTCGCGAAGCGCAACGCGAGCAGGTTCTGGACGGTCTCCTTGCCGAGGTAGTGGTCGATGCGGAACACGTCGCGCGGGGTAAAGACGTCGTCGACGAGCGCGTTCAGCTCGCGGCTGGACCCGAGGTCGGAGCCGAACGGCTTCTCGACAACCACCCGCCGCCAGCCGCCGCGCTCATCGTTGTCGGCCATCTTCGTGCGGGCCAGCTGCTTGAGGACAGTCGGAAACGCCCCGGGGGGGATCGAGAGGTAAAACGCGGCGTTGCCGGCGATGCCGTGGCTCTCCTCGAGCTCGACGAGGGTCTCGGCGAGCTGGTCGAACGCGTTGTCGTCGTCGAAGGAGCCCGGGACGAAGCACACGGAGTCGGCGATGCGGCGCCAGACGTCGTCGCGGAACGTCGTCCGCGCGTGCTTCTGTGCGGCCTCGCGCGCCATCTGCTCGAAGTCACCGACGCTCCAGTCACGCCGGGCGAAACCGAGGAGCACGAAGCCGGGTGGCAGCAGGCCTCGGTTGGCGAGGTCGTACACGGCCGGGATGAGCTTCTTCTGGGCCAGATCGCCGGTGATGCCGAAGACGACGAGCGCACAGGGATCCGGGACGCGCGGCAGCCGCCGGTCACGTGGGTCGCGCAGCGGGTTGACCAGGCCGGCCGTGAGATCCGGTGCCTGCCTCACCGGCGTGCCGACACTGCCGCCGATGGCGCCGCCGATGGCGCCGTCATGACGCGGCGGCGGGCCCCGACGTGTCCACCTCCGCCCGGAACTTCTCCACCTCGGCGGCCACGGACTCGATGAGCTCGTTCCAGCTCGCCTCGAACTTCTCGACGCCCTCTTGCTCCAGGACGTCGACGACGTCGTCGTAGTCGACACCGAGCGCGGCCAACCGGTCGAGGACCTGCTGCGCCTGCGGATAGGAGCTGCGCACCGTGTCGCCGCGCAGCTCGCCGTGGTCGGCGACCGCGTCGAGCGTCGGCTCCGGCATCGTGTTGACGACGCCCGGTGCCACCAGCTCGACGACGTACTGAGTGTCGTCGTACGCCGGGTCCTTCACGCCGGTCGAGGCCCAGAGCGGCCGCTGCGGTCGTGCGCCCGCCGCCTCGAGCCGCTTCCAGCGGTCCGTGGAGAACACCCGCTCGTAGTGCTCGTAGGCCAGCCGCGCGTTGGCTATCGCAGCCTGGCCGCGCAGCTCCTTGGCCTCATCTGTGCCGATCTTGTCGAGGCGCTTGTCGATCTCGGTGTCGACGCGGCTGACGAAGAAGGAGGCGACCGAGGCCATCGACGACAGGTCGTGACCCGCCTTGTGCGCCCGCTCCATGCCGTCGAGAAACGCTTCCATGACCGCGTCGTAGCGCTGCAGGCTGAAGATCAGCGTGACGTTGATGCTGATGCCCTCGGCCAGCCCCTGGCTGATCGCCGGGATGCCGTCCTGGGTGGCCGGAATCTTGATGAAGAGGTTGGGGCGGTCGACGAGCCACCACAGCGCGCGCGCCTCAGCGGCCGTCCGGTCGGCGTCGTGGGCGATCCGCGGGTCGACCTCGATGGAGACGCGGCCGTCGACACCGTCGGTGGCGTCGTAGACCGGCCGCAACACGTCGCACGCCGTACGGACGTCGCAGCCGGTGATGAACCGCAGCGCCTCGCCGACGTCGACTCCGCGGCGGGCCAGGTCGCGCAGCTGGCCGTCGTAGATGTCGGACCCGCTGACCGCCTTCTGGAAGATGGTCGGGTTGGTCGTCACCCCCACGACGTAACGGTCGCGGATGAGCTGCGCGAGGTTGCCCGTGAGCAGGCGCTCGCGCGAGAGGTCGTCCAGCCAGATCGAGACGCCGGCCTCGCTGAGTGCCTTGAGCGGGCTGACGGCAGAAAGGCTGCGGACAGTGTCGGTCATGAGTTGCTCCTTCTCCTCAGGTGCCGGTCGTCGAGCCGCTCGTCGCGCCGACCCGAGATAGGCTGGAGTGGGCCGCGGCGACCACCCTCTCCGGCGTCAAGCCGAGCTGCTCGTAGAGGATTCCGTACGGCGCGCTGGCGCCGTAGTGGTCGATGCCAAGGCTCTCGCCGTCGTCACCGACGAAGTCGCGCCAGCCGAGGGTCACCGCCGCTTCGACGGAGACCCGCGCCCGGATGCTCGGCGGCAGCACGGTCTGCCGGTAGGCCGGCTCCTGCGCCTGGAACCATTCGCGGCACGGCATCGAGACCACCCGGGTCGGCGTACCCTCCGCCTCGAGCAGCTCCCGGGCCTCGAGCGCGATCGCCACCTCACTTCCGGTCGCGATCAGGATGACCACCGGCATTCCGGCGCCGGCCTCGGCCAACACGTAGGCGCCCTTGGCGACGAGGTCGACGCTGCCGTAGCGGGAGCGGTCGAGCGTCGGCACATTCTGCCGGGTGAGGCAGAGCCCGGCCGGCCGGTCGGGCTGCTCGAGGATCGTCCGCCAGGCGGCCGCCGTCTCGGTGGCGTCCGCCGGACGTACGACGTCCAGGCCCGGAATCGCGCGGAGCGCCGCCAGCTGCTCGATCGGCTGGTGGGTCGGACCGTCCTCGCCCAGGCCGATCGAGTCGTGCGTCCAAACGTAGACGACGGGCAGCTTCATGATCGCGGCGAGCCGCACGGCCGGGCGCATGTAGTCACTGAAAACCAGGAACGTCCCGCCGAAGGGCCGCAGCCCCCCGTGCAGGGCCATCCCGTTCATCGTCGAGCCCATCGCGTGCTCACGGATGCCGAAGTGCAGCACCCGGCCGTACGGGCCGCCGGCACGGTGCCCGGCGGGCTCGAAGGACTCGGCGTCCTCGATGGTCGTGTTGTTGGACTCCGCCAAGTCGGCGGAGCCGCCCCAGAGCTCCGGCAGCATCGGCGCGATCGCGTTGATCACCGCACCGGAGGCCTTGCGGGTCGCCATCGGCTTGGCCGGGTCGAACTCCGGCAGTTTCGCGTGCCACCCCTCCGGGAGCCGGTGCTGGCGGATGCGGTCGAGCTCGGCGGCCCGCTCGGGGTTGGCCTCCTGCCAGGCCGCGAACCGCTTCTCCCACTCCGCGTGCAGCTCCCGCCCGCGATCGATGACCTCTCGGGAGTGGGCGAGCACGTCGTCCGGGACCGAGAACTTCTTGCTCGGGTCGAGGCCGAGGACCTCCTTGGTCGCCGCGACCTCGTCGGCGCCGAGCGCCGCCCCGTGCGCCTTGCCGGTGTTTTGCGCATGCGGCGCCGGCCAGCCGATGACCGAGGTAACTGCGACGATCGAGGGTCGGTCGGTGGTGTCGCGGGCGGTGACGAGCGCTTCGTAGAGGGCGGGCACGTCGTTGACGTCCTCGACGCGCTGGGTGTGCCAACCGTAGGCGGCGTAGCGAGCGAGGACGTCCTCGCTGAAGGCGACGTCGGTGTTGCCCTCGATGGAGATCGAGTTGTCGTCGTAGAGCAGCACGAGGTTGCCCAGCCGCTGGTGGCCGGCCAGGCTCGCGGCCTCGGCCTGGACGCCCTCCTCCATGTCACCGTCGGAGGCGAAGACCCAGATCGTGTGATCGAAGACACTCTCTCCCTCGGCGGCGTCCGGGTCGAAGAGCCCCCGCTCGCGCCGGGCGGCCATTGCCATCCCGACCCCGTTGCCGATGCCCTGTCCGAGCGGCCCGGTCGTCGTCTCGACCCCGAGCGTGTGCCCGTGCTCGGGGTGGCCGGGCGTGAGACTGCCCCACTGCCGGTACAGGGCCAGGTCGTCGACCGTCAGGCCGTAGCCGGAGAGGAACAGCTGAATGTAGAGGGTGAGACTCGAGTGCCCGCACGAGAGCACGAACCGGTCGCGGCCGAGCCAGTCCGGGTCGGTCGGGTCGTGCCTGAGCAGCTGTTGGAAGAGGAGGTACGCCGCGGGCGCGAGACTCATCGCCGTACCGGGATGGCCCGACCCGGCCGCCTCCACGGCATCCATTGCAAGGGCCCGCACGATGTCGACCGACCTGCGGTCGACATCGTCCCACTCGGGGGATGGGGTGTTGGACGTCTTAGTGGCGGCGGGCTTCTCGGACACCGGGATCCCGGCTCCTTCGCTTCGGCAAAGCATGCGATCTTCGGGCGAAATCGAGCCTACCCACGCCGCCCCGCAACGCAACCGGCCGGCGGCCACGGCTAGAGTGAACACCCCCGTCAGCCGACCACCGACCGTCCTCCCGAGGTCTCCCGCGTGCTCCTCTCTGCCGTGTCCGACGCGTTCTCCCGCCCCGGATCTTCGCGGTGACGAGCCTCGCCTCCCGAGCAGCGGCGCTCGACGCTCCGGCCCCCTCCCGGCGGCCGCTAGGGGCCCGGCTGCGGGGCTACGTCGCGCTGACCAAGCCACGCATCATCGAGCTGCTGTTGGTGACCACGGTGCCTGCCATGGTGCTGGCGGCTGGTGGCCTGCCGTCGTGGTGGCTCATGCTCGCGACGCTGGCCGGCGGGTCGCTCGCCGCCGGCAGCGCCAACGCGCTCAACTGCTACCTGGACCGCGACATCGACGTAGTGATGCGGCGTACCGAACGCCGGCCGCTCGCGACAGCGGTCGTGTCCGCATCCGAGGCGCTGGTTTTCGGGGTAGCTCTCGGCGTGGTGGCGATCGGTTTGCTGGCGATCACCGTCAACGTGCTCTCGGCGGCCTTGACCCTCGCGGCGATCCTGTTCTACGTGCTGATCTACACGGCGACCTTGAAGCGGACCACGCCGTCGAACATCGTCTGGGGCGGCGCCGCCGGCTGCATGCCGACGCTCATCGGCTGGTCGGCGGTCACCGGTCGACTCGCGTGGGCACCGGTCGTGCTCTTCGGCATCGTGTTCCTGTGGACGCCACCGCACTTCTGGGCCCTGGCGCTGCGGTTCCGTGACGACTACGCACTGGCCGGGGTACCGATGCTCCCGGTCGTCGCCGACCAGCGCACCGTCGTCCGGCGGATCGTCGCCTACAGCTGGGGCATGGTCGCCGTGTCACTGCTGCTGTGGCCGGTCGGCTCGACCGGGTGGCTGTATCCGATCGCCGCCGCCGGGCTGGGCGCCCTGTTCCTCGGCGAGGCGCACCGGCTGCAGGTCGCCGTACGCCGTGGCGCCTCGGTTTCGCCCATGCGGCTCTTCTCGTTCTCGATCACCTATCTGACCCTGCTTTTCGCGGCCGTCGCGGTCGACACGCTGCTGCTGCGGTGAGGTCACGGCCTGGCGTCGGCCAGGGCCCGTCCCGTCGGCAGCGATGGCTGGTCCGTCTCCGCAGTCCCCGCGGCCGATCCGTCGACCGGCTCGTGCATCGCTGCTTCCAGCGACAGCGTGGCGAGCCAGAAGAGCGTCGCCCCGAGGATGTGGAGGCCGACCAGTACCCGGGGGAGCCCCAAGAAGTACTGCGCGAAGCCGACGGCGGCCTGGCCGACGATCAGGCCGAGCAGCACCCGGCACCGGCGCTGAACGCCGGCTGGTGCAGTGACCATGCGTAAGACGACCGCGAGCGCGACGGTGACGCCGGTCAGGAACAGCACGGCATCGGAGTGCAGCTGCGCGACGGAGTTCAGGTCGAAGGGCAGCCGGCGTACGGCGAGTGCGCCGCTGTTCGGGCCGGTGCCCGTCACGACCGTTCCGAGCACGAGCACGAGCACGGCCGTGACGCTGACGACCCGGGCCAGCAGCAGCACCTCCCCGCGGACCAGTGCTCGCCGCCTCCCGGACGGCATCCCGGCTCGCTGCCAGAGCATGAACGCGTCGAGCACCAGGAGCATGGACAGCAGGAAGTGGGCCATGACCAACACCGGCGTGAGGTGGAACACGACAGTGAGCCCACCGAGGACAGCCTGCCCGAGGTAGCCCGCCAGCAGGCCGAACGAGAGAGCAGTCAGGTCGCTCCGGCGCGGCGTACGGCGGAGTGCGCCGACGACCGTCGCCACCACGACAAGCCCGACGGCCGCGCTGACCACCCGGTTCGCGAACTCCACCATCGGATGGAAGGAGAGCTCGGCGGTCAGCGAGCCGGGGGTGCATTTCGGCCAGGTCGGGCAGCCCAGGCCGGATGACGTCAGCCGCACCGCTCCACCGGTCACCACGATCGCGGCCAGCGCGGTGAGCGCGGCGAACGCGAGCCGCCGAAAGGCGGCCGGGCCGACCCGGAGGGACGCCATGACCGGCTCAGTCTACGGATGTCACGCGCGGCTCCGGGAACTACCGCGCGCCGTGCAGGTCACGCGGCCTGGTGCAGGAGGACGCTGACCGCGTAGCCGAGGTCGAGCCGGTCCCCATGGGTGTGCGGCGGCAGGGTGCTCGGCCCGATCCGCGCGTCGGGGTCGAGCTGGCCGGCGGGCCGCCACGGCAACGGTGGCCGGTGCCGGATCGGGGTGCCGTCGGCGGTGGCGACCTGCAGGGTGCGGTCGAGGTGCAGGGTGAGCCGGCAGCCCTGCGAGTGCACCAGGGTGTGGTGCCGGGCGCAGAGCAGGATCAGGTTCGCCAGGTCGGTCCGGTCGCCGGCCGACCATTAGACGACGTGGTGGTCTTTCAGCCGGCGACGACGGGTGCAGCCGGGGTGCCGGCAGCGTTCCCCGTCGACCGCGCCGAGGTGCTCCCGCAGCGCGGGGTCGGGTTCCCGCCGGGCCCGGCCGAGGTCCCGGGCGGTCAGGTCGAGCATGGTGATCGGCCGCAGCCCGCTGAGCCCTGGCTGGCCGCCCAGCGGCGGGCCGACCACCGGCGGGACGGACGCGGGTGGTAGCAGCTCGCCGTCGTGCAGCCGGGCCCAGCCCCGACAGCGGGTCGACCTGGGCGACCAGCCGCGCCCGGATGCGGCGGGCGGCGTCGGGTCGCTGCTCCCGCAGCCGGGCCAGGTAGTCCTGCCCCAGCCGCAGCAGCGCGTCGGCGAGTGGCCCGCGGCGCCTGGCCCGAAACCGCGTCAGCGTCCTGTGGATAGTTTTCTTCCGCGGAGAAATCTCCGGCGGCCGGCTTGGGCTCGGCTGCGATCTCGGTCCGGTGCTGGTGGTCGATCTCGGCCCGGGCCGCCTCGAGCGCGGCGAGCACGAGCGCACCGTGCTCGGCCGGCAGCCGGGCGCTGATCATCAGGGTGCCGTCGTCCTCGTAGCGGATCCGGGTGCGCAGTCGGTGCGCGGCGAGTTCGGGGTCCGCCGCGTCCTGGGTTGACCGACGGGCCCGGCGCACCCCGCGGGCCAGCCGCTCCAGCTGCCCGCCGCTGGTGTGCCGGGCGATGCTCAGGTAGACCTGCTCGTCGCCGGGACCGGCGACCCTGGTGATCGCCCGGACCTGGCTGAAGGACAGCCGCCCGGCGCCGAACGCGGCCGCCGTCTCGGGCAGCTCGCGCAGCGCCCGGGCCGCCCGGACCCGCTCGTAGGCCGCCGGGAGGCCCATGCCCAGCCGCCAGGACAGCCAGTGCGCGCAGGAGAGCACGCCGACCGCGGCCCAGGCCTCCCGCCGGTCCAGCTCCCCGACATAGGCCAGCAGCCGCGCCTGTCCGGCGGCCACCCGCCCCGCCCAGGTGGCCAGCTCGTCGACCACCTGCTCGTCGGTCAACGCCGCCAACTCCGCAGCGTCGAGCTCGTCGGGCGACCGCGGCCCCGAGGCCGGCGCCGAAACCGGCGCCGGCACCGGCACCGGCACCGGCACCGGCACCAAGCCAAGATCACTCATGAGTGGACCGTACGACCCGGCTGTGACAGTTTTTCGGCGTTGCTCAACGGCACGACGCAGTTGCGCGGTCAGGGTGGAACGCCATGCGACCGGCGCTCTCGTCGGAGATGGCGACCGCCACGACCACGACCACCGCGGTGGCCGCGGCCGCGCGCCCGAGGAGCCTTCCGGTGGGTGTACGCCCCGGTCGGTGTGGGTGTACGGAGCCGGTCACGGTGGAACCGCGTCGGACGTCGTCCGCGACCGGCCCAAGACCGTCTGGGTCAGCGCACGGCGAAATGCGCGGCCCGGAAGTTGCCCGACTCGCCGATTTACGCGACAATGTTGTTGTGAAAACCGACGTTGCCGTGAGAACCGACGTTGCCGTGAAAACCGACGTTGCCGCGAGAACCGACGTTGCCGCGAGAACCGATCCCGGGGTCGACCGGCGTACCCGCGACAGGGTGGGCCGGCTGTTGCTCGAAATGGGCCCGTCCACCGCGGCCTCCCTCGGCGAACGGCTCGGGCTCACCTCCGCGGCCGTACGCCGGCATCTCGACGCCATGCTTGCCGACGGCACCGTCGTCGCCCGCGAGCCCCGCGCCACCAACGCCCCCCGCGGCCGGGGCCGGCCGGCCCGGTTCTTCGCCCTCTCCGACGCCGGTCACGAGACCATGCATAACGCGTACGACGACATCGCCACGGCCGCGCTTCGATGGCTTGCTCAGACGGGTGGCGAGGAGGCGGTCGGCGCCTTTGCGCAGGCCCGGGTGTCCGACCTAGAGCGGCGCTACGGCGCGCGCATCGTCGACGAGGCGCCAGCCGAGCGGCCGTACGCACTGGCCGAGGCGCTGTCCGCCGACGGATATGCGGCATCCACGCAGAGCGCCGCCGGGCTCGGTGTCCAGATCTGCCAGCATCACTGCCCGGTGCAGCATGTCGCAGAGCAGTTCCCGCAGCTGTGTGACGCCGAGACGGCGGCGTTCGGTCGCCTGCTCGGCACCCACGTGCAGCGGCTGGCGACCATCGCGCACGGCGACGGCGTCTGCACGACCCACGTTCCGCTCACTCGCCCGCAGACCACCACCCGCCCGAAGATCACCCGCCCGCAGAACACGACGTCCGAGAGGACCGACCGATGACCACCACTGCGCTCCCCACCGAGGCGTCGCCCCAGCCCGCTCAGCCTGCCGGCCCCGCCGAGCTCGAAGGCATCGGCCGCTACAAGTTCGGTTGGGCCGACTCCGACGTCGCGGGCTCGACCGCCGAGCGCGGACTCTCCCGAGAGGTCGTGGAGAACATCTCCCGGCTGAAGGACGAGCCGGCGTGGATGCTGAAGATGCGGCTCAAGGGCCTGTCGCTCTTCGAGAAGAAGCCGATGCCGACGTGGGGCGCCGACCTGTCCGGCATCGACTTCGACCACATCAAGTACTTCGTCCGCTCGACCGAGAAGCAGGCAACGAGCTGGGACGAGCTGCCGGCAGACATCAAGGCGACCTACGACAAGCTCGGCATTCCGGAGGCCGAGAAGCAGCGGCTCATCGCTGGCGTGGCGGCGCAGTACGAGTCGGAGGTCGTCTACCACCAGATCCGGGAGGACCTCGAGCAGCAGGGGGTGCTGTTCCTCGACACCGACACAGCGCTACGCGAGCAGCCCGAGATGTTCCGGGAGTACTTCGGCTCGGTGATCCCGGTCGGTGACAACAAGTTCGCTGCGCTCAACACCTCCGTCTGGTCGGGCGGGTCGTTCATCTACGTGCCGCCAGGCGTCCACGTCGACATCCCGCT
>JBBSIN010000037.1:0-23453 GCA_038232055.1 Mycobacteriales bacterium | reverse complement strand
TGGCGATGATACCGATGTTGGAGATGTCGCCCTTGTCACCGGATCGGGCGTAGGCCAGGTCGACCAGCAGCACAGCGCGTCGTCCTCTCGGGCTCTCGGTCGTATCAAACACTCGGTCGTATCAAACACTCGGTCGTATCAGTCACGCTTCGATGACGTCGACCTCGACGCGCACCGCGCTTCGAGGCATCAGCGTCGGCCACAGGCCAAGGACGGGTCGGGGTCGGCTCGGCGCCGCGATGGCGGAGCCGACGCCGCCGAGCGTCCAGAGGTGAAGGATCTCGCGCCGTACGGCGTCGGCCTCCGCCGGCGTCGCGCACCGCGCCGCCACCCGCAGGCCGACCTCGTTGAGGTCACCGGTTGGCTCCGGTGACACCGGGCCGTGCAGTGTGTTGACGCCGAGGTACTCGAAGATCAGCTCGATCGGACGAACGTCGCACATCTTCAGCCGCTGCCGGACGACCTCCTCGCCCTTCCTGGCTTTTGCGTACGCATCCGGCCAGGAGAACATCGCGGTGCCCTCACCGAGCCAGCCGTCCCGATAGCCGACACAGACCTTGAGCAGGTCGGGTCGTGACTTGCCCGTCATGCCGGTCATCGCGACCCGGTCATGGCCGAGCTGGCGAATGCTCGGAGCGGTGAAGTCCGCGATGCCGTCGGGCATGATGTAGTTGCTCGGGTCGTGGACTTCGTAGAGCAGTTGCTCCTTGAGCGTCATCTCGGTGACGAGACCACCCGTGCCGTCGAGCTTCGAGAACACCGCCGAGCCGTCGTCGGCGACGTCGGCGTAAGGGAAGCCGATGTCCCAGGTCGCTCCGGTGTCGGCCCAGAAGTTCGACAGTGACCCCGTGGCAAGCGCAGCGCACTCGAGCATGTGCCCGATCGTTACTGCGGCTCCGACGAGCTGCGGGTCGTCATAGGTCCAGCCGAACTCATGCATGAGCGGCCCGACGAACATCGCGTTGTCGGACACGCGCCCCGCCACCACGACGTCGGCTCCGCCCTCGAGCGCCTCGACGATGCCCTCTGCGCCGATATAGGCGTTGGCCGCGACGACCTGGTCGCGGATGCTAGTGATGTCCTGCTGATCGGTGTCGAGGTTGGGAAACCGCATGCCCTGGTCGACGAGGTCCCACAGTTGTGCGAGCACGTCATCGCCGGTCACGATGCCGACCTTGCAGCCGCGGAGACCATGCCGGCGGGCGATCTGCACGACCTGCTCCGCAGCCGCCGGCGGATTTGCCCCACCCGCGTTGGTCACCATCACCGTGCCCTTGGCCATGGCGGCAGGCAGGGTCGCCTCCGTCCACGGCACGATGTCGGCGATGTAGCCGCTTGCCGGGTCCTTCGCGCGCTGGCGCTGCAGGATGGCGAGCGTGAGCTCGGCGAGATGGTCGAACCCGATGTAGTCCAGACCACCGCGCTCGACCAGCTTCACGGCCGGCTCGAGCACGTCACCCCAGTACGCCGAGCCGCTCCCGAGACGAACCGACTTGCCCATCGTCCCTCCGGCTCTGAAGAACGAGCGTTCGTAAGCCGACCGTATATAGGCCCTGCCAGCGGGTCAAGGGCGCTGATTCCGGTCCCCGAGCACCCGGTCGGCGGACGTTCCCCCCGGGTGCGCTGGGCTGACGTCGCTCCGTCGTCGCAGCACCCTCCATCGCCGCAACACCCTCTCCATCGCCGGGCACCCGGCGTGGCGATCTCCTTCGCCCTGCCTGTGGTGGCTGGCGGGCCGCCGGAGAGATCGTTTGACCGCCACCAGCCGGGCGAAGGAGATCATCCGGAGATCTGGTTGCCGGGAAGTCTGATGGCTAGCGAGCGGCCGGGGGAGTCGTTGGCGCCCCGGCCGGGGGGGTCGTTGGCGCCCCGGTCGCCGGCACGACGTAGTTGAGGCTGCGGGCGCGCGCGACCTCCCGTTCGGGGCCGTCGGTGCCGGTGGCGGCCATCACGGCCTCGCACCACACGAGCCGGCCGGTTGCCCGTACGACGGAGGCGCAGACGACGAGCCGCTCTCCCTTCCGTACGCCGTCGAGAAAGGACGTCGCCAGCTCGAGCGTCTTCAGCGCGGCGTCCGGGGCGTGCATCGTTCGCGCGGCGATCCCCAGGGCAGTGTCGGCGAGCAAAGTGTAGAGACCGCCGTGCACGACTCCGTCGATGTTGCAATGCTCGGCACGCACCAGTAGCGAGGCGGCTACCCGACCGCGGTCGACGTCGTCGAGGGCGATACCGAGCAGCCCGTAGAGCGGCGCGGCATCCAGCCGGCCCTGCGCCCAGGACCGGAGCGCTTCGGGCGAACGGTCGGTCATCGGCTGGCCGGCTCGGCGTAGCCGAAGACCTCGCCGAGCGTCGAGGTGACCTCTCCCACGGTGGCGTACGACCGCACCGCCTCGATCGTCGCCGGCACGATGTTCCCGCCTTCCCTGGCGACATCGCGGAGCCTGTCGAGGGCGGTCAGGACGGCGTCGCCGTCACGGCCAGCACGTACCTCGCGCAGGCGCCGGCACTGGCGGCGCTCCCCATCGGCGTCCGGGCGAAACACCCGCAGCGACTCGTTGCCCGCCTGGCTCCGGTAGCAGTTCAGCCCCACCACGTGGCGCCGGCCGTCGTCCACCGCCTGCTGTTGCTCATACGCGCCCTCGGCAAGCTGGTCGGCGAACCAGCCGGTCTCGATACAGGCGAGGGCACCTCCTCGCTTGTCGATCTCCGCGAGGGTCTGCCAGATGCGCTCGGCGAGCTCGGCGGTGAGCGCCTCGACGGCGAAGCTGCCGCCGAGCGGGTCGACGACCGCCCGCAGGCCGGTCTCCTCCGCGAGGATCTGCTGGGTGCGCAGGCCGAGCAGCGCGGCCTCCGGCGTCGGCACTCCGAGCGCCTCGTCGTACCCCGAGGCATGCAGCGTCTGCACCCCGCCGAGCACCGCGGCCAACGCCTCCAGGGTGACCCGCACGGTGTTGTTCAGCGGGTCCTGCGCGACGAGCGCCGAGCCCGCCGTGAACGCGAAGATGCGCAGGGCCCTGCTGCGCGGATCCTGAGCGCCGAACCGCTCGTCCATGACCCGGCTCCAGGTCGCCCTGGCGGCGCGGAACTTCGCCACCTCCTCGAGCAGGTCGAGCCCGGAGGACAAGAAGGTGAACAGCGACGGGGCGAAGCTGTCGACGCCCACGCCGCGGGCGACGACGTTCTCGGCGTAGGCGATCCCGTCGGCGACGCTGAACGCTATCTCCTGTACGGCGTCGCCACCCGCCTCGCGGATGTGATAACCGGAGAGCGTGACAGGCGTCCACGCCGGAAGGTGCCGCGCGCAGTGCTCTACGACGTCACCGACGACGGAGAGGGCGGCCGCGGGCGGATGAATGAACGTGCCCCGCGCGAAGTACTCCTTGAGCACGTCGTTCTGGATCAGGACCTTGATGCCGGCCGGGTCGGTGCCGGCCTTTTCGCAGGCGACGACGACAAGGGCTAGCCAGAGATGGCCGATCGCGTTGGCCGTCGTCCGGATCTGGCGGATCCGGCCCAGGTCGATGCCGTGCAGCAGGATCTCCATGTCACGGAGGCTGTCGATCGCCACTCCCACCCGGCCCACCTCGCGTGCGGCAAGCGGGGCGTCCGAGTCCATGCCCATCTGAGTGGGCAGGTCGAGGGCGATGCTGAAGCCGGTCTGGCCCGCGGCGAGCATCTCGCGGAGCCGCGCGTTGGTCTCCTCCGCGGTACCGAAGCCGCCGTACTGCCCCATGATCCACGATCCGGTCCGGTAGCCGTCGGCGTCGATGCCGCGCACGAACGGCGGGTCGCCGGGCCGCCCGATGCGGCGCTCCAGGTCCGCGCCGCCGGGAAGGTCGGCGAAGCCGAACGTCGGCGGCAGCGGGATGCCGGAGCGGGTTCGCCAGCGGGTCATATCCGCCGCCCGGCTCCGACGTAGGCCTCGTCGCGCAGCATCTTGCGGGAGATCTTGCCGGTCGGTGACTTGGGCAGCGCGTCGACAACCTGCACTCGACGCGGCTTCTTGAAGCCGGCCAGTCGCCGACGGCAGTGCTCTATCACGTGTACACGGTCGAGTACGGCGCCGGGCCGGGCCACGACATAGGCGGTGACGACCTGGCCCCACTCCGGGTCGGGCGTGCCGATGACCGCCACCTCCTGGACGGCTGGCAGTTCGGAGATGGCGTCCTCGACCTCACGGGGATAGACGTTGTAGCCACCCGAAATGATCATGTCGCTCTCCCGGTCGACGATCGTCACGTATCCCGCGTCGTCGACGTGCGCGAGGTCGCCGGTCCAGAGCCGCCCGTCCCTTAGGGCCTTCCCGGTCTCGGCATCCTTGCCCCAGTACCCTGCCATGACATGGTCACCGGCGATGGTGAGCTCGCCGACCGCACCCGGCACAGCGAGTTCCCCGCTCTTGGTCAGTACGGCGACCTCGCAGCCGAGCACCTCGTGACCGGCAGACCCGAGTCGCTCGGCTGCCTCGCCCGCCGTCGCACGACGGTGGTCTTCCTGGGTCAGAACGGTGAGCGGCGGGATGGCCTCCACCATGCCGTAGAACTGCGCGAGTCGGCCGCCGAGCGCGTCATTGGCCACGGCGATCCGTTCGGGCGCCATCGGCGCCCCGGCGTAGGTAACCCGGCGCAGCGACGAGAGGTCGGTACGCGGCAGCTCGGAGCTACCGACGACCCGCTCGACCATCGTCGGCACCCATACGGTGCCGGTCACACCGTACTGCGCGACGGCCCGCAGCACCTCGTCCGGGTCGAACCGCGGTAGCACCACCTGGACCCCGCCGCAGAAGATGTGGGGAAAGACGAAGAGCCCCGACGCGTGCGTCATCGGCCCGGCGTGCAGCCAGACATCGTCCGGCCCCAGCGGTCGCTCCATCAGGCTGACGACGATGTCGCGCATGCTCGCGAAACGGTTGCGATGGGTTCGTATGCAGCCCTTGGGGCGCCCGGTCGTACCCGAGCTGTAGTTCAGGCTCACCACCTCGTCGGGCGCCGGTCGGTAAGACCGCGGCGTCGCCGAGCCGGCTGCCAGCACGTCCTCGTACCGCTGCCCGGGCCCGGCACCGATGCCCACGACGTGGCGGATGTGGTCGAGCGAGGCGAGCTCGGCGGCCGCCTCCCCGAAACCCGGCCCGTACAGCAGCCCGCGAGCTCCGCAGTCGCTCGCCATGTAGCGCCAGTCCTCGAGCTGCAAGCGGGTGTTGACGGCAACCCGGACGAGACCCGCCTGGGCCATCGCCAAGTCGGCCTCGACGTGTTCCAGGCCGTTCTTCTGCAGGTCGACGACCCGATCACCGGGCCGCAGGCCCAGCCCGAGCAGGGCGTTGGCCAGGCGCGTCACCCGCTCGTCGAGCCCCGCGTACTGCAGGCGGCGCTGCCCGTCCACCACGGCGACTCGGTGCGGGTGTCGGTTCGCGGTGCGGTGCAAGTAGTACCCGATGTCCACGGCCGGGAGTCTAGAACGAACGCTCGTTCAAACAACCCTGCGTCAGACCGGATAGACGCCGTTGCGCCGGTCGTGTGGTCGGGCCGGCCGGCGACGGTAGACGTCGTACCGGCGGATCAGTTCGGCGCGGAGGTGCTCCGGCGGGACGATCGCTTCAATCGCGTTCTCGTTGGCGATCTGGAAGACGTCGATCTTCGCTTCGTACTTGGCCCGCTCATCCGCGATGTAGCGACGGCGCTCCTCCGGGTCGTCCATCGCCATGACCCGGTTGTAGTGCATGGCGTTGATGGCCGCCTCCGGCCCCATCAGCGCCGGCTTGGCGGTAGGCAGCGCGAGCACGGCATCCGGCCGCATCGGGCTGCCGGACATAGCCAGGTAGCCGCCGCCGTAGGCCTTGCGGACGAGTACGGCGATCCGCGGCACCCGGCTCTCGGCCACCGCGAAGAGCATCTTCGCGCCGTGCCGGATGATGCCCTCCCGCTCGACGGCGGACCCGATCATGTATCCGGCGATGTCGACGAGGAAGAGCAGCGGCACGTTGAACGCGTTGCAGATCCAGATGAACCGCGCGGCCTTGTCGGAGGAGTCCGAGAAGAGAACGCCGCCCTTTTGCGTCGACTGGTTGGCGAGAATGCCGACGCTGCACCCGCCGAGGCGCGCGAAGCCGGTGACGAGCTCGGGGGCGAACAGCGGCTTGTACTCGAAGAAGGACTCGGCGTCGACGAGCGCGTCGAGGAGCTCGTGAACGTCGAATACCTCGGCCTGGCTGACCGGGACGATTTCCTCGACGGTCCGCTCGGACGATGCGTCGACCGGTTCCGTCTGGGGCGGCAGCTCGGAGAAGGAGCTCGGCAGGTAGGACAGCCAGACCCGGATGGCGGCAATCGCCTCCTCCTCGTCTTCGACGAGGAGGTCGCCGAGGCCCGAAACTCGGCAGTGCATCTCGGCGCCGCCCATCTCCTCGAGCGTCACGTGCTCGCCGGTCACCATCTCGGCCAGCCGGGGCGGCCCCAGGTAGGCCGTGGCATTGCCGCGGACCATGATCGTGACGTCGCAGAGTGCCGGCACGTACGCCGACCCGGCCGGTGAGGGACCGAAGAGCGCGCAGACCTGAGGAACGCGGCCGGAGAACTGCACCTGGTTGTAAAAGATGTTGCCCCAGGCGTGGCGGCCGGCGTAACTCTCGAACTGCTCGTCGATGCGCGCGCCGGCCGCGTCGACGAGGTAGACGATCGGAGCACCGATCTGGTCGGCCAGCTCCTGCATTCTGGTGATCTTCTCGAACGTGCGCTTGCCCCAGGTGCCGGCCTTGACGGTGTAGTCGTTCGCGATGACGCACACCCGACGGCCGTCGACGCGCCCGGTGCAGGTGACGACCGCGTCGCCGGGTATCCCCTCGTCGTAGCGGGCCAGCAGGCCGTCCTCGAACTCCGGCTCACCGTCGAGCAGCAGCTTCAGCCGGTCCCGAACGAGCAGCTTGCCCGCGGCCACGTGCTTGCTTCGGTGCTTCTCCGATCCGCCGAGACGGGCGCTCTGCAGTCGCTCCCGGAGCCGGTCGTGGACGTCTGGCGCCGCCAGCGGCTGATCGGGGTCGACGGCGGCGTCGTCCACGCGACCTCCAGGGAGAAATGGGACGAGCGAGCGTTCGTATGTTTACGCACGACTCGCCCACCGTCAAGCAGGTGGCTTGGTCCTCGTGGATCGCGACGACACCGAAGCGTGCT
Source organism: Mycobacteriales bacterium (assembly GCA_038232055.1). Taxonomy (GTDB): domain Bacteria; phylum Actinomycetota; class Actinomycetes; order JADGOV01; family JADGOV01; genus JBBSIN01. The sequence continues at coordinate 16,287 of JBBSIN010000037.1, read as the reverse complement.
GCTGGCCGTTGGCAGCGGCCGGTACGGGCGCCTCGGTCCCCTGGCTGCATCGTCGGTTGAGGAGGAACGAGCTCTGGAAGGTCATGACTGTCTCGTCGCGCTGGTTGAGCACGGCGTAGTCCAGCACCACGAGGCCGCGCGTGGCGTTTGACGTCGGGCGGGTCGTCACGACGTCGACCTCCGTCCGCACGGTGTCGCCGAGGTGGACGGGCCGCAGCGCACGAAGCGCATCGAGGCCCAGCCACGCGGCCACCGCCCCGCCGGCGAACGCCCGAGTCTGCGTCACGAGCCCCAGTGCCAGCGCGAGTGTCAATGGTCCGTGCGCGATACGGCCACCGAACTGTGTCTTGGTGGCGTAGGTCTCGTCGACGTGCAGCGGAATCCAGTCGCCGGTCAGGGAAGCCCATCCGACGACATGCGTCTCGGTCACGGTGATCCCGTCCGAGACGATCCGGTCGCCGAGTCGGAAGTCTTCCCATCGTCGTGTCACTGCAGCAGTGTGACGGGCGAGCGCTTGTTCGTCCACGGCCGTCGCTACTCGAAGCTGGGGCGGCGCTTGTCGAGAAAGGCGCGGACCCCTTCTGCGAAGTCGGGGCTCGAGAGAAAGGCACCACGCATCGACTGCCCGAACGCGACAGCGTCGTCCTGTGGCATGTCCTCCACGTGGCGCAGGTAGTACTTGCCGAGCCGACATGCGTGCCGACCCATAGCGGCCATCTCGGTGGCGACCGTACGGGCGGCCTCGACGAAGCCGTCCGCCGGGAAGAGCTGCTGCACGAGACCGATGCGCAGTGCCTCGTCGGCGTCGATGGTCCGGCCGGTGAGGGCGAGCTCCCTCGCCCGTCGCTGTCCCACAGCGTTTGCCAGGGCGGGAAGCACGATGATGGGAAACAGCCCGATCCGGACCTCCGAGCAGCTGAACCGGGTACCCGCCGCCGCGACGGCGACGTCAGCTGCGGCAACGAGTCCGCAGCCGCCGGCAAAGGCGTAGCCGTGTGCCGCCACGATGACCGGCACGGAGAGCCGGCGAGGCAGCGTCATCAACTCCGCCCAGCCGGCACCGCTTTCGTGATGCTGGTACGCCGACCCGCTCTCGAGGTCGGCGAACTCACGGAGGTCACCGCCGGCGCAGAAGCCGTCGCCCTCGCCGCGCAGCAAGATCACCCGCACCTCGGCAGCGGCTTCCGCCTGCCGCAGCGCGACCACGAGCTGCTGGACGGCGGCGTAGTCCAGTGGGTTGCGCTGCTTCGGCCGGCTCAGCGTGATCTCCGCGACGCCGCCGACGACGGTGCTTCGTACGGCGCCCTCTGCCATCGGCGTTCTCCCGGGGTTGATCGGCTGGACGGTCAGCTGATGACCGCGACGACGTCGCCGGAGGCGATGGACTGGCCGGCACTGACCCGTACGTCGGCAACGGTGCCGTCCCTGCCGGCCACGACCTGGTTCTCCATCTTCATCGCCTCGAGCACACAGACGACTTGTCCGGCGAGAACCGCGTCACCCGCGGAGACCAGCAGCTTGACGATCGTTCCCTGCATCGGCGCGTAGACGACGCCATCGGAGCCGCCGGCCCGCGGTGCGGCAGGACGGCGGTGGCGTCCCGGCATCGCGTTGGCGGGGGCGCGACGGCCAGCGGCCGCCGAGCCGGGTGCCGCCGACCGCTCCTCGACGATCGGGATGACGAACGGCCGCCCACCGACCCAGACGAGCTGGCGATCGGAGCCGTCGCCGTTCCCGCCGGCGGCCGGGAGGTCGGCCGGCCCACCCGTGACCGGCGCATCCGTTCCGGGGGCCGGCAACGACAGTTCCCGTTCGACCCACTGGGTCGAGTGCCGCACCGCCGCGAAGTCGGGATGCTCGAGAATCGCCAGCAGCGCAGGCGCGGTCGTCGGCACGCCCTCGACGACGAGCTCGGAGAGCGCCCGGCGCATCCGGGCGATGGCACCGTCGCGGTCGGTACCCCACACCACCAGCTTGCCGATCAGGTTGTCGTAGTGCTCGCTGACCTCGTCACCGCTCTCGTAGCCGGCGTCGAACCGGGTGCCGAATCCCTGCGGGGCGACGAGGCGGGCGATGCGTCCCGGCGTCGGCAGGAAGCGCCCGCCGGCCGGATCCTCCGCGTTGATACGGCACTCGATCGCGTGGCCGCGGCGCTCGACGTCGTCCTGCCGGAAGGACAACGGCCGGCCGGCGGTAACGTGCAGCTGCTCGGCCACCAGATCGATCCCCGTCACCATTTCGGTGACCGGATGCTCCACCTGCAGCCGGGTGTTCATCTCCAGGAAGTGGAAACGCCCGTCCTGGTACAGGAACTCCACGGTGCCGGCGTTCACGTAGTCGACCGCCCGCGCCACGGTTACCGCCGCTTCCCCCATGGCGATGCGTACGTCGTCCGGCAGGTCCGGAGCCGGGCTCTCCTCGAGCAGCTTCTGGTGGCGGCGCTGGCTGGTGCAGTCGCGCTCGCCCAGCCACACGATGTTTCCCTGGATGTCGCCGAAGATCTGCATCTCGACGTGGCGTGGCCGGTCAAGATAGCGCTCCAGGTAGACCTCCGGACGCCCGAAATACGCAGTCGCCTCCCGCCGGGCGGACTCCAGCGCCTCGGCGGCCTCGCCGGCGCCGCGCACCACGCGCATGCCGCGGCCGCCGCCGCCGTACGCCGCCTTGATGGCGACCGGCCAGCCGTGCTCCTCGGCGAAGGCGAGCACCTCACGACTGTCGACGACGGGGCTCGAGACCCCCGGTACGCCGGCGACGCCCACCGACTCCGCCGCCCGACGCGAGGAGATCTTGTCGCCCATCACCTCCAGCGCGCCCGCCGGCGGCCCGACGAAGGAGACTCCGGCGGCGGTGACCGCCTCCGCCAGCACCGAACTTTCCGACAGGAACCCATAGCCGGGATGGACCGCGTCGGCGCAGCTTGCCTTGACCGCACCGAGGATCGCATCGACGTCGAGATAGCTCTCCGCGGCACGCCGGCCGCCGATCGGGTACACCTCGTCTGCCAGGCGGGTGTGCAGCGCCCCGGCGTCGGCGTCGGAGCAGACGGTGGCGGCCGCTATCCCGAGGTCGTGGCAGGCCCGTATGATCCGGACGGCGATCTCGCCGCGGTTGGCGATGAGCACCTTGCGCAGCATGGTCGCCCCTTCGTGCGCTGTGCGAACGATCGTACGTTAGTGTGATCGCCGCCCAACTGCCACGCAAGCGGTCCCACGCCGGCCGGCCAATCCGGGCAGCCGGCTCGCGAAACGAAAGGTTCCACTGTGACGTACGTCGGCGATGCCGCCCTCCGACGCCCGCTGGTTCTCGCCGACCTCTTGCCGCGGGCCGCCGCGCGCGACGTCATAGTGGTCGTCGGGAGCGCAGCCTTCGTCGGTCTTGCCGCTCAGATCTCCATCCCGCTGCCCGGCACGCCCGTACCGGTGACCGGGCAGACCTTCGCGGTGCTCCTCGCCGCCGCCGCCATCGGCCCGGCTCGCGGCGTGCTCTCGATGCTGCTCTACCTGGTCGCCGGCGTCGTTGGGGTGCCGTGGTTCGCCGGCCATGCGCACGGCGTGGCGATGGCGTCGTTCGGCTACATCGTCGGTTTCGTGCTCGCCGCCGCCGTTGTGGGCGCACTCGCGAAGCGGGGGGCGGACCGCACCCCGGTACGCACGGCCGCCACCATGCTGCTCGGGACGGCGCTGATCTACACCGTCGGCGTGCCCTGGCTGGCGCTGCACCTCGACGTCGGGCTGGCCAAGGCGCTCTCCCTCGGGGTGCGGCCCTTCCTGGGCGGAGACCTGTTGAAGGTCGCCCTCGCCGCGGGTCTGCTCCCCGCCGCGTGGGCGGCCGTGCGCCGCTTCAGCTCGCCACGCTGAGCAGCTGTTGGGATCAACGCCCGGCGAGGGTCAACCGAGCGAGGCGAGGAAGTCGACGAGCACCGCGTTGAACTCCGCCGGCCGCTCGACGGCGGGAAGGTGCCCAGCGTCGGCGATCCGCCGCAGGCGCGCGCCGGAAATAGCCTCGGTCATCGCCATCGCGTCCGTTGGCGGGGCGAGCTCGTCCTCCTCTCCGACGACCACCAGCGTCGGCACGTCGACCGAGGCGAGCGTGTCGAAGGAGTCGGGCCGCTCCGCCATCGCGCGCTGCGCCCAGGCGACCGCCGCTGACGGCGCCGACTGCACGAACCCGCGCACCCGACCGGCGACGAGCGGGCGTTGCTCGCGCGTCGTCGGGCCGATCAGGGTCGGGAAGACCTCGTCGATGAGCACCGTCGAGTCCGGCTCGGCCTCCACGAGGGACGCGATCCGTCTTCGGTTCTGCCGCGCCGGCTCGGCGTCGGCGGCGGCCTTGGTGTCGGCGAGGACGAGTGCCGCCACCCGGTCGGCATGGCGGCGCCAGAAGGCCATCGCGACATAACCGCCCATCGACAACCCGCTCACGATGGCACGGTCGACGGCCTTGGCGTCGAGGAGTGCTGCCAAGTCGTCCGCCGCGAGGTCGAGCGCCGGGAGGTCGTCACCGAGCGGGGACCCGCCGAAGCCCCGCTGGTCCGGTGTCACGACCCGCCAGGACGCGGAGAGCGCCTCGCGCTGGGACAGCCACATGGCGGACGAGAGCGGAAAGGCGTGAAGCAGCAGGACGCACGGGCCGCTGCCGGTATCCCGGGAGTAGAGCTCGACCGGCATGACCCGACCGTACCGGCTCACCAGACCGTCATGCCACCGTCGACGAAGAGCGCCTGCCCAGTCACAAAGGAGGCCGCGTCGCTCGCCAAGAAGATCGCCGGGCCGACCATCTCCTCCGGCCGTGCCCAACGCCCCATCGGCACCGGACCCAGCGTCTGGCGCGAGAGCTCCTCGTCGTCCCACAGCGCCCGGGAGAGTTCGGTGGCGACCCAGCCAGGACAAAGCGCGTTGACCCGCACCCCCGCGCGGGCCCATTCGGCGGCGAGCGATTTGGTCAGCGAGATCGCCGCTGCCTTCGCCGCGCCGTACGGAGTGAGCTCCGGAGTGGCCACCTGCCCGGCGACCGACGAGACGACGACCACCGCCCCGCTGCCACGCTCCAGCAGGTGCGGTCCCACCGCCTGCGTCACCTGCACGATCGAGTCGAGGTTGAGCCGCATGACCTTGTCCCAGCCCGCGTGGCGCACCTCGGTGAACGGCGCGCGGAACGCCGTGCCGCCTGCGTTATTCACCAGGACGTCGATGTGCCCGAGGCCGCGCACGGCTGCATCAACCATGCGGCGTACGGCGTCGCGATCGGTCACGTCGCACGGCAGCACCACCGCACGGCGACCGGCCCGCTGCACCTCTTCGCCCACTTCGGCAAGCGCGTCCGGCGAGCGCGCGATCAGCGCGACGTCGGCACCCGCCGCCGCGTAGCCGACCGCGATGGCTCGGCCGATGCCACGTGAGGCGCCGGTCACGATCGCGGTCTTGCCCGCGAGGTCGATCACCGCGCCGTGTGGGCCTGCGTTACCCATAGTGCGGTGCGTTCTTCGACCGGTGCACCTTCACGCCCCGGCGGTCGCGGGCCGCCCAGCACGGGTTGTGCCAGTGTCGTCGGTCGGCGGCGTCGTCCGGACGCCACGCCACGACGTGCCGGACGCCCGGCGGGATCTCCTGATCGCAGCCAGGGCAGCGGTAGCCCTTTGTCGCCGTCGCGCCGGTGACCGGCCGGACGACCCAGTCGCCGTCCGGGTGCTCCTCGACCTCCGCGAGACGGCCCAACAGCGGTCGTCCCTCGCCGACCCGTTCCGTGCGCCGCCGGGCGCGGCGCGGGCTCATCGCGGGAGCCGCTCGCGGAAGCCGCGGCCGGTCGGGCGGCCGAGATGGGCCGCTGTGGCAAGGTGCTCGAGGAGCGGGGCAGGCGCCAGTCCCGGCTCACGGAACTGTCGGTATACCGCCCACTGGATGTCGAGCGCGACGCCGGAGCCCACCTCGTCGAGCAATTCGAAGGGCCCGACCGGATAGCCGCAGCCGAGCGTCATGGCTGCGTCGATGTCGTCGGCGCTTGCGTAGTGGGCCTCGAGCATGCGCACCGCGTCGTTGAGGTAGGGCACGACCAGCCGGTCGACGAGGAACCCTGCGGTGTCGGGACTCCTCACCGCGCGCTTCCCGAGCCGGTGCACGACGTCGTACGCCGTCGCGATCACGTCGGGCGAGGTGGCAATGCTCGAGACGACCTCGACGACCCCTCCCTCGCGCGACACGGCGGGCACGTGCATGCCCACGACGTCGGCCGGGCGGCCCGTCGCGACCGCGCAGTCGATGACCGGTCGGCCGGAGGTTGTCGCGAGCACCGTGCCTGGCTTGACGACACCGTCCAGAGCCGAGAGCAGCGCCAGCTCGCCCGGCGCGTCCGGCGCGTCCGTGCCGGCCACGACGACCAGCTCGACGTCGGCGAGGTCGTCCAGCCGGCTCGTTCCGCCGTCATGGGCGACGACGTCGAACCCGGCACTCGTCGCCGATACGACAAGCTGCCGCGCTGACGTGCCGGACCCGACGACGGCCACTCGCCGCACCGGGCGGGGTTCCGCTTCGGTCGCCCCCGCCTGCCTCGTCGACCCGTCGTCCACCACCTTCCCGGAGCCGGGGCTCTCGTAGGCGTAGAACCCACGGCCGCTCTTACGGCCGAGGAACCGGGCCGTGACCAGCTGGCCGAGGATCGGCGCGGGAGCGAGCAGGCGGTCGCGCGACTCCTGGTACATCGTGTCGAGGATCTGGTACGCCGTGTCCAGCCCGATCAGGTCCAGCAGCGCGAACGGTCCCAGCGGCAAACCGCATCCCACCTGCATCGCGATGTCGATGTCCTCGCGGCTCGCCTGGCCGGCGCCGAGCAGGCTCATGGCCGAGTTGAGGTAGCCGAAGAGCAGCGCGTTGGCGATGAAGCCGGCCTTGTCGCCGACTGTGACCCCGGTCTTGCCGAGACGCTGCGCGAGGTGCTCGATGTCGTCGGCGACGGCCGGGTCCGTCGCGACGGTGCGGACCACCTCCACCAGCTTCATCACCGGCGCCGGGTTGAAGAAGTGCATACCGACGACCCGGCTCGGCCGGTCCGTCGACATGGCGACCTGCGTGACCGAGAGCGACGAGGTGTTGGTCGCAAGCACCGTCTCATCGGGGCAGATGGCGTCGAGCCGACCGAAGAGCTCCTGCTTGAGCTCGATCCGCTCAGGAACGGCCTCGACGACGAGCTCGGCTCGCGATAGCGCTGCCAGGTCGGTCGCGAACGTGACCCGGCCGAGGATCGCCGCCGCCGCCGCCTCCGTCAGCCGGCCACGTTGCACGGCCCGCGCGGTAGATCGCTGCACGTGGCCTCGGCCGCGGGCCAGCGCCGCCTCGTCGGCTTCGACACCGACGACGTCCAGCCCAGAGCGGGCGAACACCTCAGCGATGCCTGCCCCCATGGTGCCCAGACCGACCACACCGACCGTCTGGAAGTCCCGAGCCATGGGCGAAGTCTCCCAGAACGGCGTACGGCGCCCGTACGCTGGCGGTATGTCGACGACCGAGCAGGCAGGGCCCACGGTCCTGGCTCAGGCGATCGGCGGCGTCCGGGGGATCATCGACTCCGGCCTGCCCGCCCTGGTCTTCGTCGTCGTCGCCGCGCTGACGACGCTGCGCGCCGCAGTCATCGTCGCGCTCGCGTTCGCTGCGGCGCTCTTCCTCGCCCGTCTCCTGCGCCGCGAGCCGCTGCGCTACGCAATCTCCGGTGGTTTCGGCGTGGCGGTCTCGGCGCTGGTCGCGCTGCGCCTCGGCAAGACCGAGGGCTTCTTCCTGCCCGGTATCGCGGTCAATGCGGCGTACGGCGCAGCCTTTTTGGTCTCGATCGCCCTTCGCCGACCGCTCGTGGGCGTCCTGGTCCGCTCGCTCGGCCGGCCGGCGCCGGAAGGTCGCGTCGCCGTCGCGACGACCGCGCTCTGGGCTGGGGTGTTCCTCGCCCGCGCCGTCGTCCAGGGCGCGCTCTACCTGGCCGGTCACGCCGGTTGGCTGGCCGCCGCCAAGCTCGCGATGGGCTGGCCCCTGACGCTCTCGGCGCTCGCCGTGACCGCGGCGGCGATCCGGCGTACGCCTCAGAACACGGGACCGCCGACCTAGTGCCGCGGCTTGGAACGATCACCTCGTTTTGTGACACGCCGAGGGTCCCACGCTTCTGCGGGTGTTGATATCAGGCTTCGGTCGTCGGTTCCTGTCTTCCCGGGAGCGGCGATGGCCGAGCGGGTTCGCGTTCGGGAGATCGACAATGACAAGGAAAACAGGCTGCTGCGCATCGTGCGGCACAGCTGCGGTTCGGTGGTGACCTGGCGGCGGGCGCAGATGGTGCTGCGTTCCGCGCAGGGCATGGACGTGCCAATGATCACGAAGGTGACGAGTTCGGACTGCTGAACCTGCAACCGCACCCGGGCTGGCAGTTGGCGCGGGCGGCGACCGGCCGAGGATCACAACAGCACCCATGCCGGCGCCGGCGGCGGCCGACGTGCAAACGCCCGCACGGGGTGCGGCACCTGCTCGCCGGCTGCGACCTGTCTACCGACCGGCTCTACCGACACATCAAGACCCGCAAGGGTCGCAGCGAGTACTCGCGTTCTGCCGCTACCTACGCTCGCTGCACCCGCCGCACGTGCGCAGCGCGATCTTGCTCGAAAACATCAGCCCGCAGCTTTCCACCAGGAGTGACTCCCGGGTCGGCGCGTGGGCCGCCACGGACTGCGTCGAGCTCACCTACGTCCCGTTCTACGGCTCCTGACTGAACCGGATCGAGGCCCAGTTCACCGCACTGTGCGCTACTTCGCCCTCGATCACAGGTCGAGCCGTGGCGGTTGTGTGTCGAGTCAATCGGCTACGGCACACAACCCGATGCCCAATCCGGACACGGTGCACGATATCGACCACCGGTGGATGAGGTTGTGTGTCGGCCGGGCCAGCTGCGACACACAACCCGCACCGACTGCCTGACAGGGCACTAGCCGATCTCGCCGAGCCCGCCGAACCCGCGGCTGGCCGAACACTGCGGGCCCGATCGACCACATTCACTTCCATTTCACCGGCCGCAGGCAGCGCCGACGAGCGTGGCGTTTGCTGGCGCGACGCGACCGATCTGGTCAATGACCCCCACCCTCGGCGCCGGAGGTCACGTCCGCACGCCGCGTGGCGTTTCAGCGCACCGGACGGCGGGTGGCGCCAAGGACTCGGCAGCGGTAACTGCCGCTCGGTCCCACCACCTCGGCCACCTCGCCGATCCGGCGACCCAGCAGCGCCACGGCCAGCGGCGACTCGGCCGATATTCGCTGGTCGTCCAGCGGGGCCTCGCTGGGGTCGACGAGCAGGTAGCGGTCGATCTCGCCGGTGTCGAGCTCGAGCGTGACGAGGTCACCGAGCTCGACGACGCACGGGTCGTCGTCGAGGTCCTCGAGGTGTACGGCGGACGCCAGGAGCGACTCGAGACGATGCAGTTCGGCGATCCCGCGGTCGTAGTCGAGACCGGCCGCTGGGTCGCGGTCCGGCCCATTCTGGGCGCGGACCAGGTCGGGCAGCACGACCTCGCGCAACCTGACCACGCGAGCGGCGAGCTGCTCGCGTCCCTCGGCCGTGAGCACCGGGTTCGTCATCGGGCTGCCACCTCCGTCCGGCGGAGCGACGCGAGCTGTACGGCGCGGGCGACCTCGTTCGCCGTGATCAGACCGACGACCGTGCCGTCGGAAACGACGAGGACCACGCCAGCGGCCCCGAGGCGTTCGGCGAGCCGATCGGCCGGCTCGTCCGGAGCCGTGGTGGCGAGCGCCGCAACGGGGGTGCCGACCGCGATGGCGCGAACGCCCGCTCGGTCGTCCGCTGGCACGCCGGTCAGCTGAGGGAGCGAGACGACTCCAGACGGGGAACCGTCGAAGCCGAGTAGTGCGAAGACTCCCTGCCGCGACGGTACGGCGACCCGCTCCAGGAACGCGTCCACGGTGAACCAGCCGGGAGCGGCCTCCGCCGGCGACATCACGTCGCGGACGAGTACGCCGTGCAGCGCCCCGGTCACCCGCGCCCGCGTCGCCTCCATCGTCGCCGTACTCGTCAGGAACCAGCCGACGATCATCAGCCAGATACCGCCCGAGAGCGAGCCGAAGACGGCGTTGGCGGCACCGGCGACGAGCAGAAGCAGGCCGACTCCCCGGCCGGCTCGCGCGGCGACCAACGTGGCGCGCGAGCGGTCGCCGGTGCGCCACCACACGACGGCCGAGACGAGCCGACCGCCGTCGAGCGGGGCGCCCGGCAACAGGTTGAACGCCGCCAGCGCGAGGTTGGTCATGCCGATCCAGGCAAGGACGGCAGCGGGCAGCCCGCCGGTAAGGAGGGCCGCGCCGACCAGCAGCGCGCCGATGCCGGCGCTGACGAGCGGCCCGACCCCAGCGATGCGGAACTGCGCGCCGGGAGTCGGTGGCTCCGTGCCGAGGTCGGCGACGCCGCCGAGCGCCCAGAGGGTGACCTGCCGCACCGGTACGCCGCTTCGCCTGGCGATGACCGCGTGCGCCAGCTCGTGCGCCAGGACCGATGCGAAGAAGAGCAGCGCCCCGAGCACGGCCGCGACGGCGTACGACGCTCCGCTGCGCCCCGGGACTCCTCGAGGCAGGACCACGGCGGCCAGCAGCACGGTGACGAGGCCGACCGCGATCAGCACGCTCGGGTGCAGCCGGATTGGGACGGGGAAACGCATGGCGAGCTTCCTTTCGGGGCGGGACGGGGTCGCGAAGCGCACGGACACCAACACGGACAGGCCGAGGATCGTGGTGATGATGAGCAGGGACACCCAGACCGACAGGTGCACCACGTCGGCGAGCAGCATCTTGGCGCCGACGAAGACCAGCACGGCCGCGAGACCGTACTTGAGCTTGCCGAAACGCTCCAGCGCCCCGGCGAGCAGGAAGTACATCGGGCGCAGCCCCAGCACGGAGAAGGCGTTGGCGGCGAAGACGATGAACGTGTCGCGGGTCACCGCGAAGACCGCCGGCACGGAGTCGACGGCGAACAGCACGTCGGTGGTCGCGACGACGACCAGCACGCCGAGCAGCGGGGTCGCCGCTCCACGCGACCAGAAGCGTCGTCCGTCGTACTCGTCACGCATCGGCACGACGCGGCGCAGCAGCCGCAGCACCGGGTTGCGTTCGGGGTGGACGTCGCCACCCGAGTGCAGCGCCATCCGGACACCGGTCGCGACGAGAAGCGCGCCCAGAATGTAGATCGCCCAGTGGAACGTCGCGAGCAGCGAGGCGCCGCCGGCGATGAAGGCGCCTCGAAGCACCAGCGCGCCGAGCACGCCGTACAGCAGCACCCGATGCTGCGCCACCGCTGGGACCCCGAAGTAGGCGAAGAGCATCGCGAAGACGAAGACATTGTCGACCGACAGGCTCTTCTCGATGAGGAAGCCGGCGACGTACTCACCGGCCGCCATCCCACCGCCGAGCCAGCCGACGACCGCGGTGAACGCCAGACCGATGCCGGCCCAGACCGCGCTCCACGCGGCCGCCTCGCGGAAGGAGACCGGCTCGTCGCCTCGGTGGCCGAGCATCAGGTCGACGGCGAAACACACCGCGACGACACCGAGAAAGACGAGCCAGCCCCACAGCGGGACATCCATGAAATTTGCCACCTCCGGCGGACGACGAGTGCCGTGCGCCGAAGGTCTCTCCCGCCATCCCGGCTGCGGGATGACTGTCCGGCCGGGCGGTGACGCCGTACTGACGGCCGGGGATCGAGGGGATACTCCCCTTCGGAAGTTCTATTGTGCCGCACATCGGGGGGAAGGGAGACTTCGGAGCGGAGTTCTCAGCGAATTCTTTGGGGGTCCGGTGCTCGCGCACAAGCTAGTCGGCAACGCCATGCAGATGGCGGTCTGCCAGGTCCAGCAGGGGCAGACCGTCTACTGCGAGGCGGGGAAGTTCCTGTGGAAGACGTCGAACGTCGCCGTCGAGACGCGGCTCACCAGGCCGCAGGGCAACCAGGCGGGCGCCGCGGCCGCCGCGGCCGGCTTGCTCTCGAAGGCGATCGATGTGGGCAAGCGCGCGCTCGCCGGCGAGAGCCTCGCATTCCAGTACTACACGCCGGTCGGCGGCAACGGCCTGGTCGCGTTCGCGGGCGTGCTGCCGGGTGAGATGCGCGCGATCGAGCTCGACGGCACTCGAGGCTGGTACGCCGAGAAGGACGCCTTCGTCGCCGCCGAGGCGAGCGTCGACTTCGACATCGCGTTCTCCGGCCTCCGTTCGGGGCGCCGAGCCGGTGAGGGCTTTCTCCTGGAGAAGTTCAGCGGCACCGGAACGCTGCTTCTCGCGGGCGCAGGCAACTTCATCGAGCTCAACCCGGCCAGGTACGGCGGCAAGATCCAGTGCGACACCGGATGCGTCGTCGCCTTCGAGGAGACGATCCGCTACGGCGTGGAGCGCGTCGGGGCGCTCAGTGCGCAGACCGCCATGACCGCGCTGTTCGGCGGGGAGGGCCTGAGCCTCGCCACCCTGGAGGGGGACGGTGCCGTCATCCTGCAGTCGATGACGATCGAAGGCCTGGCGAAGGCGCTGGCGAAGAACATGGGCACCGGGGATGAGAAAAAGGGTCCGCTCGGCGGGCTGCTGTCCGGCAGTTTCGAGTAACCGCGCGAGTATCGGGCAGCCCACAAGTTTCGAGCAACCGAGCAGGCAGGGAGCCGACGATGGGTTTCATGGACAAGGTCAAGGCCCAGGCGCAGCAGGTCGCGCAGCAGGCCCAGCAGGGAATCGCCCAGGGTCAGTCGAAGCTCGACGAGATGCAGGCCAGGAAGCAGGCCGACGCCCTGCTGCGCGACCTGGGGGCGGCGTACTACGCGGAGCAGCGCACCGGCGGCGGCTCCGACGAGGTGCTCGCGGCGCTGCGGAAGATCGACGCCCACGTGGCGAACAACGGCCCGATCGACACCGGCGCGACCGCGCCCACACCGGCGGCGACCGTCGGGGAGGCGACGCCGCACCCGCCCGCGCCCACCTCGGCCGAAGGTGCGCCACCGGCGCATCCGTCGACGGGGGCTCAGCCGCCGACGCAGCCGCCGAACCAGCCGCCGAACCAGCCGCCCGGCGGCAACTTCTCACTCGACGACCTCTAGGCCGCTACCCCCAGGGCGGGTTCCCGGCGCCCAGCTGCCACGGCCGGTACGGGCCGCGCAGCCGCGTGAAGGCGATGACGCTCCCGAACGTCTCGGTGCGGTAGCCGACGCCGGCACGGTCGAACGCGTCTGCGAGTCCGGGGGCCAACCCCGAGGAGACAACGTAGGCCGTGCGCTGCGCCCGGTCCACCGACCGCCGCAGGTCCGGGAACCGGTCGGCGCCGTCGAGTGGCGCGACGGTGAGCCGGCCGTACTCGACAAAGTCGATCGGCATCGCGGTCCAGTAGTCGCCGTACGCGGCGTCGACGCCCTGCCGGTGCAGCGCGGTGGCCAACCGGTCGAAGTCCGCTCGATGCGCCGGGTCGGTGGAGTGCACGCGGGCGAGCGTCACAGCCGTCGAGAGGCCGACTGCCGCGACCGCCAGAGCGGCGACGGGCAACGCCAGCGATCGCCGCGCCGGCACCACCGCGGCGAGGCCGAGGGCGAGCAGCGGGTACGCCGGAAAGAGGTAGCGCGGCTCGCCGGTGTACCACGAGTAGGGCGACGCTACGTAGAGCAGCACGATGACGGCGATCGCGAGCAGCAGGAGGTCGCCCGGCGTACGCCTGCCCGTGCGCATCGTGAGCAGGTCGCGCAGCCCACGCCGCCGCCGCCAGGCCGCGACGAGCCAGCAGCCGGCGAGCCCGGCGATGACGAGCCCGGCGACCGCGGCCGGCACCAGCCGATGGCGGTCGATCGCGCGCAGTCCGAGGAACTCGCCGAGCACCGGATCGAGGAAACCGAGCAGCCGGTCCCCGACCGTCGACGGTGGTTGGGCGGCGACCGTCGGCAGGATGTGGTGGGTCAGCGCCCAGAGCTCGGCCGGCAGGGCGCCGAGCACCGTGCCGACGAGTGCAGGCACCACGCGGTACCGCCATCCGCGGACCGGGGGCGCGAGGAACCACACGGCGGCCGGCACCAGCAGCAGGGCCGCCGAGAGGGAAAGCCACAGCGCGAGCCCGCAGCACAGCCCGAAGCCGGCGGCGGTGGCGACGTCGGCTCTGCTTCGCCCGACCGAGCGGGTGGGGCGACGTAACGCGAGCAGCAGGCCGAGGAGCCCGAGAACCTGCACGGCGTCGTACGCGCCCCGTGACTTCACGCCCCACACCACGCTGAACGCCGGGCCTATCGCGAACAGGACGGCCGCGAACGCCGCTCGCCAGGGGGCCGCCAGCACCGACCGGCCGACCAGGAAGACCAGGAGGCAGGACAGGCACGAGAGCACGATCTGCGTCAGGCGCAGCGTCAACGTGCTGGCGGGCAACCAGGAGAGGAACGCCGCCTGCACATACTGCTCGAGGGTGCCCATGTAGTTCTGGCCGGCGAAGAACGGGTAGCCGTGACCGTCGAGGATCCGGTGAACCATGAGCCCGGTGACGGCCTCGTCGGCGTCGAACCCGACTCGGGGCTGGGCCGCCAGCCGCAGCAGACCGCAGGTCGCGACGGCGGCGAGCGCCATCGCCGTCGGCGCGCCGGGCGTCCGGCGCCTCGCCGAAGGTTTCTCGTCACGCGCCGAGCGGCGTACGACGTCGACTGCCATGACGACAGGGTAGGGAGCGTGCTGCGACGCTACGCGACGGCGACCGGGACCCCTTCGACGTGCAGCACGCGGTGCAGCCGGGTGCGCACGAGCAGCCGGGTCAGCTGCGGCTGCGCGCCGCGAAGCACCAGGCGACGACCGGCCCGGGTGGCCCGGCGGTGGGTTCCGACCAGGACACCGAGCCCGGTGGCGTCGAGCAGCCGGACGCCGCTCACGTCGACGACCAAATCACCGGTGCCGGCGTCGACCGCCGCATGCAGCTCGAGCCGCACGTCGGCGACCGTCGTGACGTCGAGGCGGCCCTGCAGAACGACGACGCGACCGACATCGTCGAGAAGCGGACTCACGTCGCCTCCTCCCCGACCGGCTCCGCCGGCCCTCCCCCTGTCCAGACGCCTACCGTACGAAAAAGGTTGTCGCGTGCGGGTCACGTTTCGGACACACGGAACAACTTCGAGTAACCGTACGGCGATCCGGCGACGCCGCCCGGCACATTTCCGCGTCGGCGTGTTGCGCCGGATGCCGGGGCGGCTTTCAGCGGGGGTAGTCGCTAGTGTCGTGTAACTGACGCGTCTTGTGTCTTGCGCTTCTTCGGGTGGACGGCCTTGGCCAGGATGGTGTCGGCATCTTTGGTCCAGGTGAAGGGCTGGCAGCGGTCGTTCCAGGCGTCGATGTAGGTCTCGATGGCGGCGACGAGGTCCGGGACGCTGGTGAAGGTGCCGCGCCGGATGGCCTGCCGGGTGATGATCCCGAAGAAGACCTCCACCAGGTTGAGCCAGGAACCCGACGTCGGGGTGAAGTGCAGCTGGACCCGCGGATGGCGGGCCAGCCAGGCAGCCACGTTGGGGTGCTTGTGGGTGGCGTAGTTGTCGCAGACCACGTGCAGCTGACGGCGTGGGTAGGCGCGCGCCACCTGCTTGAGGAAGGCGAGGAACTCGACGTTGGTGTGCCGGTCGAAGCAGCGGTCGGTGACCTGCCCGGTGGCCACCTCCAGGGCGGCGAACAGCGTCGTGGTGCCGTGCCGGACGTAGTCGTGGGTGCGCGACTGCGGCAGTCCCGGTCGCAGCGGCAGGATGGGCGCGGTCCGGTCCAGCGCCTGGATCTGGCTCTTCTCATCGACACAGACCACGATCGCGGACTCGGGCGGGTGAAGGTAGAGCCCGACGATGTCGCGGACCTTGGCCTCCAGCTCCGGGTCGGTGGAGAACTTGAACGTGCCCGACCGGTGCGGCTGAATGCCGAATGCCCGCCAGACCCGGGCCACGGTGGCGTGGCTGACCGGCTTGCCGTCACGGCGCAGACGCTCGGCGAGCAGCCGGCTGGACCAGTGGGTGATCCCGAACTCGGCCGGCGGCTCGGTCAGCGTGATCGAGAGGATCTCGTCGCGGACCGCGGCCGGGATCGTCGGCGGCTTCCCCGACCGCGGCGCATCCGCCAGCCCGGCCAACCCCCGCTCGGCATAGCGGGACCGCCACAGCACCACCGTCGGCTCCGAGCAGCCGACCCGGCTGGCGATCTCCTTGCCCGGCACGCCGTCGGCCGCCAGCAGCACGATCCGGGCCCGTTCGACCTCCCGTGCTGGCGCCCCCTTCGCCCGGACCTGGCGG
>JBBSIN010000036.1:0-24066 GCA_038232055.1 Mycobacteriales bacterium | reverse complement strand
GGCGCGAGCTCGCGCAGGATGAGGCCCGCCTCGGTGACGTCGAGCACGGCGAGGTCGGTGATGATGCGCTGCACGACGCCGCGGCCGGTGTAGGGCAGCGAGCACTCCTTGACGATCTTGTGTGACCCGTCCTTCGCGACGTGCTCCATCATCACGATGACCCGCTTGGCGCCATGGACGAGGTCCATCGCCCCGCCCATGCCCTTGATCATCTTGCCGGGAATCATCCAGTTCGCGAGGTCGCCCGTCGCGGAGACCTGCATCGCACCGAGGACGGCGGCGTCGATGTGACCGCCCCGGATCATCCCGAAGCTGGTGGCAGAGTCGAAGAAGCTCGCGCCTGCCAGGATCGTCACGGTCTCCTTGCCGGCGTTGATGAGGTCCGGGTCCTCCTCGCCCTCGACCGGGTACGGGCCCACGCCGAGAATGCCGTTCTCGCTCTGCAGGACGACGTGCACGCCGGTCGGCAGGTAGTTCGGCACCAGCGTCGGCAACCCTATGCCGAGGTTGACGTAGGAGCCGTCCTCGAGCTCAAGTGCCACCCGGGCGGCCAGCTGCTCACGCGTCAGGCTCATGCGCTGGCCCCTCCCTCGCTGCCGGCCGCAGCCGGGGCGGCGTCGTTGTTCCCGCGCCGGCGCGTCGTACGCCGCTCGATCCGTTTGCCGTCACCGCTGACCGGGACGACCCGCTGGACGAAGATGCCGGGCGTGTGCACGTCCTCGGGGCGCAACTCCCCCGGCTCGACGAGGTGCTCGACCTCCGCGATCGTGATCCGGCCGGCCGCCGCGCACAGCGGGTTGAAGTTGCGCGCGCTTTCGCGGTAGACGAGGTTGCCGTGGCGGTCGCCCTTCCAGGCGCGGACCAGCCCGAAGTCGCAGACGATGGCCTCCTCGAGGACGTAGTCGCGGTCGCCGAAGCGCCGGGTGTCCTTCGGCGGCGAGGCGACGGCGACGGACCCGTCGGAGTTGTAGCGCCACGGCAGCCCCCCGTCGGCGACCTGCGTGCCGACGCCGGTGGCGGTGAAAAAGGCCGGGATCCCGGCTCCACCGGCGCGCAGCCGCTCGGCGAGCGTGCCCTGCGGCACGAGCTCGACCTCCAGCTCCCCGGCGAGGAACTGCCGGGCGAACTCCTTGTTCTCCCCGACATAGGAGCCCGTCGTACGTCGAATCCGCTTCGCCGAGAGCAGGACGCCGAGCCCCCAGTCGTCGACGCCGCAGTTGTTCGACACCGTCTCGACATCCGTGACGCCGGCCTCGAGCAGGGCACTGATCAACACCTGCGGGATACCGCAGAGCCCGAAGCCACCGACCGCGAGCGTCGCGCCGTCGCGCACGTCGGCGACCGCTTCCGCCGCGTCGGAGACCACCTTGTCCCTGTCCGCGCAGCCTAGCGGGCCGCGGGCGTGCGCTCCGGTACCGACGGTCGCCGCCTACACGATCGGCGGCCGACCGGCTCGGGTCATCCGCCACGCCGTACGCCAGGAGATCGGGCGACGCTTCCCGGCGGGCTGGCTCAGGCCGTCGAGGTAGCCGCGCAGCAGCGTCGACGCGGCACCCCTCGAGCGCGCCAGGTCGAGGAGCAGCCAGCTGGTCACGTAGGCCATCCCGAGCGGCAACGGCAGGTTGCGCCGCGCCAGCCACACCCGGTTGCGGGCCTGTTGGCGCTGTCCGTCCGCATGCCGCCATGCCCGGACCGCGGCGTGATGGACGACAACGTCGCCGAGGTAGCGGACCCGGTAGCCGGCGTCCCACACCCGCCAGGCGAGCTCGATGCCCTCGTGGGCGTAGAAGAACGGCGCCGGCCAGCCGCCGATCTCGTCGAACAGCCGGCGGCGGATCACCACCGCGCCCTCCCACACCGCGCAGACGTCGCTGCTGCGCGCCGGGTCGCCGACCCGCAGCCGCGGCACCCACCGGGACGGCGGGGTGTGCCCCGACGGGTCGATTACCCGCGGCTGGACGAGCCCGAGGCTGGAGTCGGCGACGAAGCGACGCGCGATCCGCGCCAGTGCGTCGTCGTCCGGCAGGCTCGCGTCGTCGTCGAGGAAGACGAGCAGGTCCCCGGCGACCTCCGACACGCCGGCGTTGCGTCCGGCCGGGATGCCGACGTTGTCGGGCAGCGCGAGCGCCCGTACGCCGTCCGGCAGCCCGGCCGGCGCCCAGCCGTTGCCCACCACGACGATCTGGACCTCGACGCCGCACTGGCGGCGGAGCGAGTCGAGGGCCTCGGTGAGCTCCGCCGGCCGACGGCCCTGGGTGAGCAGCACCGCGCCGTAGGCCGAGGTCCGAGCGGCCGTCACCGGAGCCGGCTGGAGGCCAGGACGCTGGCAAGGTGACCGACCGCGGTGACCGCGACGACCGGGACGAAGACGAGCAGCAGCACCCGCGTGCCGGTCAGGTCACCGAGCACGGCATCGGCGACCGCCGCGGCGAGGGCGAAAAAGGAGAACTCGACGGCGATGAACATCCGGAAAAACGGCACGAAGCGCAGCAGCCGCCGGACCTGGCGAAGACCGCCGCGTCGGGGCGGTGATCCAGTGTCTTCGAGTGTCGCTCGCCCGCCCTGCGCCCGAGCGACGTGAACCAGGTCGGTCTCTGCCTTCGTCAGTAGCACGAGTACGGCGGCCAGCAGGCCCAGCGTGGTCCACCCGTCGACCGACGACCAGCCGCTGTCGGCGCGGATCCCCAACGCCGCGGCGAGCGCCGCCTCGGTGGAGTAATGCCCGATCCGGTCGAGGTAGATCCCGGCGGGCGACAGCGTCCGGCGCCACCTCGCCACCTCGCCGTCGGAGCAGTCGAACAGCAGCTGCAGCTGGACGAGCGCGACGACGGCGACCGCGGCCGGCAAGCCGGGAAGAGTCAGCACGAGAGCGGCCACCACCCCGCTACCGATCATGAGCCAGGTGACGCCGTTGGCGCTCAGCGGCGTTGGCAGCAGCACCCGGGTCGCGTACGGCGACACGCGGCGCATGTAGAGCCGCCCCGCCCAGTGCTCGGCGTTGACCCGACCGAGAACCGACTCTGGCTGGCCGATGGCCCGCAGCTCAGGAATGGAAGGCGCTGGCGAACTCATCGACGCGCTTCCGTACGACGTCCTCGCTCAGGTCGAGGTGCTCGAGGATCGTGTAGCGGTCGGGCCGGGTGGCCGGCGCCGCCACGACCGCCTCGGCGAACTGCTCCTCGGTGAGCCGCAGGTCGGCCGGCGTACGGGGCAGTCCGTGGCGCTGCAGGCAGGCGTCGATCTGCGCCGTACGGGACGCGTCCTGGCGCAGGAAGTAGCAGAACAGGGCGCCGACGCCGGCCAGCTCGCCGTGATTGCTGGTGCCCGGAAAGAGCCGGTCGACGGCATGCAGGATCTCGTGGTCGCCGCCGCTGCACGGGCGGCTGGAGCCGGCGGCCGCCATCGCCATCCCCGACAGCACCAGCGCCTCGGCCAGCGCCGTCAGAAAGGAGTCGTCGTCGACGCCGTCGCAGCGGTGCAACATCGCCTCCGCCGCAGTGCGGGCCAGGGTCACCGCGAGACCGTCGACCGGCTCCCTGCGCTCGCGCGCCGCCAGCTCCCAGTCGGCGATCGCGGAGAGGTTGCTGACCGCGTCGCCGATGCCCGAGCGCACCATCCGCGGCGGCGACGCACGCACGTAGTCGAGGTCGACGACGACGGCGATCGGCATCGAGACGCCGAAGGACCCCTTGCCGCCCTCGTGGTCCAGCGAGCTGACCGGGGAGGCGATGCCGTCGTGGGCGAGGTTCGTCGCGACCGCGACCATGGGCAGCCCGAGCCGGGTCGCGGTGTACTTCGCGACGTCGAGCGTGCGGCCGCCGCCGATGCCGACGAGCGCGTCGTAGGACCGCCCGTGCAGCTGGCTCTGCAGCGTGCCGGCGGCGTCGAGGGAGCCACCCCGGACGGTGAAGACCGCGGCGTTGGTGAGCGACGACGAGAGCGCCTCGACGATCCGCTCGCCCTGCCCCGGACCGACGGCGACCGCCACATGGCCGGCGGCGGAGATCCGACGGTCGGCCAGGAGGTCGCCCAGCCCGTCGATCGCTCCCCGCCGGATGTCGATGAACAGCGGGCTGGTCAGCATCCGCGCTAGTAGCGGCATGCGATCTCCCGCGCCCGCGCCAGGTCGTCGTGGTTGTCGACTTCCACCCACTCGACGGTACCGATGGGCCGGACGTGCACGGCCCGACCGCGATCGACGAGCTCCTGGTAGCCGTCCTCGTAGTACAACGACGGGTCGCGCCGCCAGGTCGCTTCGAGGGCGTCGGCGAGCGCCGCGCCGCCGGCAGGTTCGATGAGCGTCACGCCGATGTATTCGCCGGCGGCCGCTGCCGGGTCGATCGCCTTGTTGATGCGCCGGACTCTGCCGTCGGAGCCGAGGACGACCTTCATCTCCTCCTCGGCGAGCCGCTTCTCGGCGTCGATCGCCAGCAGCACGTCGGGGCCGCGGGCGGCCAGGAGCTGCTCCTCGATGCCGACCGGATGCACGGTGTCGCCGTTCACCAGCAGGACGGTGTCCGAGAACGACTGGCGGGCGACCCACAGGGAGTAGGCGTTGTTCCACTCCTCCGCGCGGTCGTTGAAGACCAGGTGCAGCCGCAGGCCCAGCCGCCGTTCGAGGTCGGGCGCCTGCTCCTCGATGCGTCCAGCGGCGAAACCAGTGACGACCACTACGTCCTCGATGCCCACCGCGCGCAGGTTGACCAACGCGAGCTCGAAGATCGTCCGCTCGCCGGCCACCGGCAGCAGTGTCTTCGGCAGCGCGTCGGTCAGCGGGCGCAGCCTGCTGCCGGCGCCGGCGGCCAGCACCAGTCCGATCATCGGTCCAGGGTTTCATGACGTCGATGGCGAGCCTGCTGCGGCACTCCGAGGAGCCCGATCCAGCTCGCCGCGCTCTCTCCGACGTACAGCAAGCCGAGGCCGACGGCGCCGACGGCCAGCCCGGTCGGCAGCCCGCCGGCGACGAACAGCGCGCCGGCCGCGAGCAGCCGCAGGTCCCAACCGCCTCCCGCGAACCGCAACCAGGTCGGCGGCGGCCGCCGCTGGGACTCCAGCCGGAAGATCGTGTCGTAGTGGTGGAACGCCAGCGCGGCGAGCAGGGCGAAGCACAGCGGCAGCGCCCGAGGCTCGGCCAGTGCGGTGATCCGCAGCAGGACGGCGTACTCGACGCCCCGCAGCAGGCATGGCAGCAGCCAGCTGAGCCGGCGGGCGTGCGACATGCCCGACCCGGCGCCGGCGGCCAGCACGTACCAGCCAATCGCCACGGCGAGCGCCCACCGCGGCCCATGGGGAATCCCGACCGCCGCGACCGGAACGGCTCCGGCGAGCGTGACCGGCAAGGCTCCGGCGCGGTCCCGCGCCCCGGATATCCACGACCCCGCGGTCCGGCCCAGCAGGGCCGCCAGGAGCCCGTCGTCTCGGTAGGCGACGAGGTCGGAACCGGCGGCGACCGTCGTCATCGCGCCACCGACCGCACGACCTTGCCGGTCCAGCCGTACGCCGCGGCGATCGTGCCCCAGGCCAGCAGTACGACGAACGTCGTACGCGGCGTTGCGAGCGCGGCGGTGAGCGAGATGAGGGCGAAGCGCTCGCCGATGGGCAGCACGATGATCCGCTTGCTCCAGTAGGCGATCCCGCCGGCGCGCGGGGACGGCCGCGCCCGCTGCTCGGCCGGATCTCCGTCGTCCTCGATCTCCAGCCGGGCCAGCGGCTGCGGGTCGTCGTTCCGTGCTGCGGCGTAGCCAAAGTCGACCATGTGCCGAGCGGTCTGCAGGGCCAGCGCGGCGCCGGCGAGCGCCCAGACGTCGTCCGAACCGCGGGCGGCGCCGATAGCCAGCCCGGCGTAGACGACGTACTCCTTTGCCCGGTCGAAGATTGAGTCGAGCCAGGCGCCGAGCGCCGAGAACCGGCGGGTGTAGCGGGCCAGCTGGCCGTCGACGCAGTCGGCGACGAAGGCAAGCTGGAACACGATCGCGCCGGCGAGCAGGCCGACCCGCTGGCCGGTCGCGAAGCAGGCCGCCGCCAGCGTGCCGAGACCCATCGACAGGATCGTGACCGCATTCGGCGACCAGCCGCGCCCCGCTGCCCACCGGACAAGGTGCGGCGAGTACGGGCTCACGAAGAAGGTGGCGAAGAAGCCGTCGTCCCTCTTGACCGCGGCGTCGAGCCGCGCCCTGTCCTCGTCGTAGCCGACGGTCATCGGCACAACGTCCGATTCCCCGCTGACACGCGAGGAAGTCTAGGCCGGGGAAGCCGTCCGGCGGTCCCCTCAGCGCCGTACGGGCGCGCGTTGACGAGTCGGGCGCCCTGCGTCGACTACCCTCGATGCGGTGAGTTCCGGGGCGCGAGCCGAGTCGTATGAGCGCGCCTGCGCACCGGTCTCCGTCGTCATGCCGGTGCTCAACGAGGAGCGAAACCTCGAGGCCGCCGTCACGCGCGTCCTCGACCAGGACTATCCCGGTCCGCTCGAGGTCGTGCTCGCGCTCGGCCCCTCGTCGGACCGCACGGACGAGGTCGCCCGTGACCTCACCGCCCGTGACCCCCGCGTGCGGGCCGTCGGCAACCCGCGAGGGCACACGCCGTCCGGACTCAACGCGGCCATCGCCACCGCGCGCTACGACATCATCCTGCGCCTCGACGGACACGCCCTCCTGCCGGCGGACTACATCCGCGTCGCGGTCGCGGTGCTCGAAGCGACCGGCGCGGACAATGTGGGCGGCATCATGGCCGCCGAGGGAGGCGGACCCTTCGAGCAGGCGGTCGCCCGGGCGATGTGCAGCCCGCTCGGCGTCGGCGGCGGAGCTTTCCACGTCGGCGGCACCGCCGGACCGGCCGACAGTGTCTACCTCGGGGTGTTCCGGCGCGAGACACTCCAGCGACTCGGCGGCTACGACGAGCAGTTCGAACGCGCCCAGGACTGGGAGCTCAACTATCGCATCCGCCGCGCCGGCGGCCTCGTGTGGTTCACCCCACGGCTGCGGGTGTCCTACCGCCCCCGGCGCAGCCTGCGGACGCTCGCCCGTCAGTACTTTCACTACGGCCGCTGGCGCCGGGTCATCCTCCGTCGGCACCCCGACACGGCCACCGTGCGTTACTTGGCGCCTCCGGCGACCCTGGTCGCGATCATCGCCGGCATCCTGCTCGCCGTGATCGGCTATCCGGTCGGCCTGCTGGCTCCGGCCGGCTACGCCGCACTCGTCCTCGCCGGATCCATCTGGACCGGCCGCACGCTGCCGGTCGCCGTGGCACTGCGGCTCCCCGCCGTCTACGTCACCATGCACCAGGCGTGGGCGCTGGGGTTCCTCACCAGCCGGACCCGGCTGGCGGCAGCGGCGACCCGCGGGGCGAGCCTGCGCCCCGCCGATCAGGTGTCGTAGTGGCCGTCTTCGGCGCGCGGCGCCGTACCGACGACTTCGTCAGTCCGGTCCACATCTACGAGCCGTACGTCGTCGGCCTACCACCGCTGCGTCCCTACCTGCGCGCGCTGTGGAGCCGGCGGCAGTTCGCCTTCGAGATGTCCCGTACGACGCTGCGCAGCCAGCACTTCGACACCGCGTTCGGGCAGCTGTGGCTGGTGCTCAACCCGCTCATGCTCGGCGTCGTGTACTTCCTGCTCGTCGACATCCTCGGCCGTGGCCGCGGCAACCGCGGCGCCGACTTCCTCGCGCACCTGCTGGGGGCCCTCTTCGCCTACCACTTCGTGAGCACGTCGCTCAGCGAGGGGGCGAAGTCCGTCACCCGCGGCGGCCGGCTCATCCTCAACACCGCGTTCCCCCGGCTGCTGCTGCCGATCGCCTCGGTTCTCACGGCCTTGCAGCGGTTCCTGCCGACGCTCGTCGTCTACGCCGCGGTGCACGTCGTCGCCGGGGTGCCGATCGGGTTCACCCTGCTGTGGACGATCCCCATCCTGGTGCTGCTCACGGTCTTCGCGGCCGGCGTCGCCATGCTCTTCGCCGTCCTGCAGGTCTACTTCCGCGACATGAAGAGCTTCCTGCCCTACCTCCTACGCGTCTGGCTCTACCTCTCTCCGGTCCTGTACCACACGAACCAGGTACCGGTCCGGCTCAAGCACGTCATCTCGCTCAACCCGCTCTATCCGCTCCTCGGCGCGTGGAGCCAGGCGCTCGCCGGGCAGCGACCTTCGCTGGTCTTCCTCGTCGAGGGGACGGCGTGGGCGGCAGCCGCGATCGTCGTCGGCGGGCTGTTTTTCCTGTCCAGGGAGCGTGAGTTCGCTGTCCGCCTCTGACGGCACCGGTGCCGGCGCCGGTGCGGGTGCCGTCGACGTCGCGGTCAAGGTCCAGCGGGTGTCCGTGCGCTACCGCACGTCGTACGAGAAGAAGCCGACGTTCAAGACCGCGCTGCTCCGGCTGGGCCGCCGGCAGCGCCTGGTTCGCGAGATCGAGGCGTTGAAGGGTGTCTCCTTCGAGGTCACGCACGGCACCGTGCTCGGCATCGTCGGTGCCAACGGCGCCGGGAAGTCCACGCTGGTCCGCACCGTCGCGGGCATCCTGCCGCCGACGGAGGGGCGGGTCGAGGTGCACGGGCGGGTCAGCACCCTCCTGGCACTCGGGATCGGCTTCAACCGCGAGCTGTCCGGACGGGAGAACGTCGTGCTCGGCGGCCTCGCGGCCGGCCTCGGCAGGGACGAGATCGAGGAGCGCTACCAGGAGATCTCCGAGTTCGCCGAGCTCGAGGACGTCATGGAGCTGCCGATGTCGACGTACTCGTCGGGCATGTACAGCCGGCTGGGGTTCTCCGTCGCCGTACACATGGACCCTGACATCCTCATGATCGACGAGGCGTTGGCCACTGGTGACGCTCGCTTCAAGAAGAAGTCGTTCGAGAAGATGAAGCAGCTCTGCGGCGAAGCGCGGACGATCCTTCTGGTGAGCCACGCGCTGGGCAGCATCCAGGAGCTGTGCACGGAGGCCGTGTGGATACACGCGGGCGAGCTCAAGCTCCAGGACGACCCGGAGACGGTGGTCGCTGCCTACACCCGCTTCCTCGGCATCGGCGACACGGACACCGCTCTCGAAGACGTCTGATCCGCGCCTCGCGGTCCGTCGGGTCGCTCCGGCCTCGGATCGCTGGCTCGTCCAGGCGTCGGCAAGATCGGTCGAGTGATCGCCCGAGTGATCGCCCGAGTGATCGCCCGAGTAAAGATCTCCGCATCGGCGCAGGTGGCCGCACATGATCTCCTCGGACGACTCCTCGGACGATCTTGGCGCACTCGAGGGGCAGCGGGCTGCGGCTGCGGCTGCGGCTGCGGCTAGGAGACCCGCTTGAGGTAGCCGCGCGGGTTGAACGTGAAGAAGAACTTGTGCTTCGACTCGTCGACGACGTAGTCGTCGTTCTCCGCCAGAAACGTGTCGATGGCCTCCATCGGCCCCGGCCCCCAATCGATCGAGACCGGGTGCCCGTTGATGTTCGAGTCCTCCACGATGATGTACGAGCCCACAGGCACCCGGGTATGCCAGGTACGCAGCTCGTCGAGTACGTGCTTGCAGCGGTGGTCGGAGTCGAGGATGACCAGTGCGCGACCTCCGCCGATCATCTCGTCCACCTGCGCGACGATGTCCGCATCGGTCGACGACCCGGTCAGGTACGTGATGCGGTGGTGCTCCGGTCGGTTGGGCTCGGGGACCGTGTCGATGGTCACGACCCGGCCGTTGTCGAGCAGATCGCACAGGGAGGCGAGGTAGAAGGCGCTGCCGCCGTGCTTCGTCCCGGCCTCGACGATGATGTCCGGTCGGACCTCGTGCAGGATCTCCTGGTACAGCCAGAGGTCGAGCGGGTTCTTGAGGATCTTCGTGCCGAGGAAGTACGTCTGCTGCCAGGTCCGCTTCCGGTTGCGGTAGTACAGGCGGTGGAAGTCATCGAGAAGCGCGGTCCGGACCAACTTCAGGTGCTCCTGGCCGGTGCGGTCCCGCTCGGCCAGCCCACGGAAGGCGCGCACGACCAGGGAGTCGTAGCCGGCCACCCGGGGGCCGTCCGCTCTGTCGACGAGCCGGCGGAACGCGTCGATGGTCTCGTGCTCCACCACCGCCGGGTCCCGGCCCTCTCCCCCGCGCTTGGCCAGAGTGCGGTAACGGCGCAGGGCCAGTCGGTCGAACCGGGGAACGACCTGACGGAGCACCGGCTGCAGCGCCCGGTCGGCCAGCGTGGAGCTGACGGAGCGGGCACCGTCGCGGGGCATCGACAGGTCCTTCCGGCGGGAAGCAGGGTCAGCAGCAGGTCTACCAGCAGGGCATCAGCAGGCAGCAACGTCGGAGCATATAGCGCGCAAGGTCAACAGGGAGCAATGCGCGGGCGTGTCATTCGAGGCCTGTCATTCCAGCCCGGGCATCCCGCGCACGTCGATGCCCGCGTCGATGCCCGCCACGTCGATGCCCGTCACGTCGAAGCCCGCCGCAGCGGTGACCCGCTCGACGCCGACCCGACGCTCGACGGCCTGCGGATCGGGATGCCGGCACAGCACGACCCGTGCCCCGGCCGCGAGCGGGGCGAGCAGGCCGGCCAGCAGACCGTGCACCGTGTCGTAGGGCAGCGTCGTCAGGACCGCGTCGTCCGGACCGAGCTGCCAGCGGCGTACGCCGGCTGCCACGGACGCTGCCAACTCGGCCCCTGGGTACGCCCGCTTCCCGGCCACCAGAGCCGGGTCGGGCAGGTCGCGCGTCGCGAACCGGTCGGCGTGACCCAGCACCTCCGTCGCGTAGTCCACCACCCCCTGCGGTACGGCGGCCAGCGGCGCCCCGAAGGCCGAGAGGCTGAACCCGACGACGTCCTCCGCACCGGCGTCGAGCGCCCTGGCCAGCTGCGCCTCGGCGGCGAGTACGACGTCGGCCCCGGCAGGATCGCCGCCGATCCGAACCTCGAGGCCGGCCGCCCATCCGGCGAGCACGGCGATCGCCGTCTGCCAGTGCACGGGCAGAAGTACGGCCACCGCGTCGCCCGGCTCGCGCCCGAGGCCGTCGACGAGGAAACTGGCGGTCTTCGCCACCCAGTTCGCGGTGGTCGTTACGGAAAGCTCGACCCGCTCACCGGTGGCGTCGTCGTAGAAGGTGAGCAGCGGACGTGCCGCATCGCCGCGAACCGCGGCGTCGAGGTACGCGGCAAGCGGGTTGCCGGGCACCTCAGGGTGCGCAGCTTCTCGCGGCGTCGGCGGCGTTGGTCGCGTTGGCGCCCTTCGTGCCGCTGCCGGCCGGCGACTTCGCCGGGGTGGGCGCCACCACGCCGACGGCCACCTGGCGAGCACCGGAGTAGTCGCTCCCGACGACGAGTTGCACCACTCGGCCGAGCGACGCGTCGGCCACCACTCTGGCGCCCGGCACGGCGGCCGCGAGGGTGCGTGCCGAGTCGGCGCGCCCGGCCCCATAGCGGACGACGGTGTCGGCGGCGCCGCTGCCTCGGTTGCCGACCGTGGTGACCTGGAAGCCGACTCGGCGCAGGTCGCGCGCGGTGCGGCTGGCCAGACCGTTCGTGCCGGCACCGTTGTAGACGGCGACCGACACGTCGGCCGGTGCGACCGTCAGGGTGACGGACTGCGTCGACGGTGCCGGCGTACCCGTCGTCTTGTCGCCGCGCAACGAGTCGAAAAGCTGGCGCATCTTGTCATTGTCGAGCAGTACGACGTCGGCGCCGTTGATGTTGGCGCTCGCGTCCTTGACGGGTGCCGTCAGGAGCGAGACATGCCCAGGGTCGAGGTGCCGCATCCGCAGGGCGAGCGTCCGCATGTCACTGAAGGAGAGGTCCCGGTCGACGGTGAGCGATCCGGTCGCCGCCTTGAGGAAGGCGTTCACCCGCAGCGGGTTGGCGAGCGTCCCGGTCGAGAGCACCTTGTGCAGCAGTACCGACAGGAAATACTGCTGGTCCGCAATACGATCCAGGTCGCCCCGCGGTAGACCCTTGCGGTCGCGCACGAACCCCAGTGCCTGCTTGCCATTGACGTGCTGCGTGCCCGCCTTGAGGTAGTCGCCGCTGTCCTTGTCGTTGCGCGTCGTCTTGACGCAGATGCTGACGCCGTCGAGCGCATTGACCATGTTCTGAAAGCCGTTGAAGTCGACCTGCAGATAGTGGTCGACCCGCAGCTGGGAGAGCTTCTCGACGACCTCGATGAGCAGCGGCGCCCCGCCGAGCGAGAACGCACTGTTGATCCGCTGGTCATGCGCGGGAGTGTGCACGCCCGTCTTCGGGTCGGTGTAGCTGGGAATCGACACCCACGAGTCGCGCGGAAACGACACGATGGTCGCCTTGGCGTTGCCGGACGGGATGTGCACGAGCATTACGGTGTCCGACCGCTGCCCGGCGACGTACTTCGCGCTGCCCTTCTTGGCGCCGAATTTCTGGGTGCCCGGCGCCTCCCGGGTGTCCGAGCCGACGACGAGGAAGTTCTGCGTCTTTCCGTTGTCGACCGCGACCGGAGCCGCGTGGCCGGGGATGCGGGTCTCGACCCGCGCGATCCGGCCGTTGTAGTAGCGCCACGCCAGGTAGGTGCCGGTGCTCGCGATGAGCACGACAGCCGAGGTCACGACCGCGATCCAGGACAGGATCCGGGCGACCCGGCGGCGGCCCGTGCGGTGCGGGCGACCGGGGGTGGGACCGGGCGGGGTGCGGCGCGGGTCGAGCTCAGGGGGCAGCGCCGGCCGCACGGGCGTCTGCGGCGGCTGCGTCACCGGCTGACCTCCAGGAGGGGAACATGTCGCTGCTGTGGTGTCACCTGTTTGACGCGTACGCTGCCCCGGCGGTTGCCACAGCGTCGCCAGCCACCAGCGTCGCCAGCCACCAGCGAGCAAACGCGCACGAACCACCGCGATACCAGACGAGTCTAGTGGTCGATCCAGCGACCTTATTGTGCCGGTACGCCGCGAGCCGCGTCGGCACGCCGTAGCCGGCACCGCTAACGTGGGCGAGCGTGAAGGCGCTCGTGCTCTCCGGTGGTGCCGGCACCCGGCTGCGGCCGATCACGCACACCTCCGCCAAGCAGCTGGTGCCGGTGGCCAACAAGCCGGTGCTGTTCTACGGCCTGGAAGCGATCCGCGACGCCGGTGTCACCGATGTCGGGATCATCGTCGGTGACACCGCCAAGGAGATCGAGTCGGCGGTGGGGGACGGCAGCGCGCTCGGCATCCGGGTGACCTACCTGCCGCAGGCGTCTCCGCTGGGCCTGGCCCACTGCGTGCTCATCGCCCGCGACTTCCTGGCCGACGATCCCTTCGTCATGTACCTCGGCGACAACTTCATCATCGGCGGGATCAGCGACCTCGTCGCCGAGTTCCGCGAGGAGCGTCCGGACGCGCAGATCCTGCTGACCAAGGTCGAGAACCCCAGCCAGTTCGGTGTCGCCGAGCTGGGCACCGACGGCCGGGTGACCCGGCTGGTGGAGAAGCCGCAGCGGCCGAGGAGCGACCTGGCGCTCGTGGGTGTCTACATGTTCGGGCCGGCGATTCACGAGGCCGTCCGCTCCATCGAGGCGAGCGGTCGCGGCGAGCTGGAGATCACCGACGCGATCCAGTGGCTCATCGACTCGGGTCACGTGGTGCGACCGCACTACGTCACCGGCTACTGGAAGGACACCGGGCGCCTCGAGGACATGCTGGAGTGCAACCGCAAGGTACTCGAGTCGCTGGAGCCGGCGGTGCGCGGGAACGTCGACACCGAGAGCCGGATCGTCGGTCGAGTCGTCGTCGAGGAGGACGCGTCGATCGAGCGCTCGACCGTTCGCGGCCCGGCAATCATCGGCCGCGGCACCCGGATCGCCGACACCTACATCGGGCCCTTCACCTCGATCTACCACTCGTGCACCATCGAGGGCACCGAGATCGAGCACTCCATCGTCCTCGAGTGCTCGACGATTCGCGGGGTGGCCCGTATCGAGGACTCCCTCATCGGCAAGGAAGTGGAGGTGGCGCCGTCCACAGCGCTGCCACGGGCGCACCGCCTCATGCTCGGCGACCACAGCAGGGTCTCGATCGCCTGACCGCCGCGGGCCATCGGCGGCGGCACGCGGGATGGGTGGCGCTGCTGACGGTAGCCACGGCCGCCCTGTACGCCGTCTTCTCGCTGCAGCAGCATCGGCACCTGCGGACGTCGTCGTACGACTCGGTGATCTTCGACCAGGCGGTGCGGAGCTACTCACACCTGCATCTTCCGGTCGTGCCGATCAAGGGCGTTCACAACGAGCTGGGCCGCCACTTCGTCCTGCTCGGCGACCACTTCTCCCCGGTCCTGGCGCTGCTTGCGCCGGTCTACTGGATCTGGGCCGCCGTACCCGCGCTGCTCGTCGCCCAGGCCGTCCTCTTCGCGTCGTCGGTGCCGCTCGTCTGGGTCTTCGTTCACCGGCTGCTGGGCCGGGCTGCCGCGTACGCCGTCGCCGCGGCCTACGCGCTCTCCTGGGGGTTTCAGAGCGCGCTGGCCACCGACTTCCACGAGGTGGCGTTCGCCGTGCCGCTGGTCGCGCTCGCGCTGGAGCGGGCGCAGGCCCGCCGGTCGGGGCACGCCGCGATCGCCGCTGCGGCGCTGCTGCTGGTGAAGGAGGACTTCGGCCCGTTCGTCGCCGTCTTCGGGATCTACCTCGCGGTCCTCGGGTGGCGCCGGCTGGGGGCGGGTCTCGCGGTCGGTGGTTTGGTCGCCTTTGTCGTGACGACGCGGTGGCTCATCCCGCTTTTCGGCGGCCACGACTTCGCCTACTGGTCCTACGGCGCGGTGGGGCCCGACCTGCCGAGCGCCGCCTGGCACGTCGTACGCCACCCGCTCGACACGCTTCGGATCGCGACGCATCCGCCGGTAAAGGTACGCACGATGGTCTGGCTCTTCGCGCCGTGGGGATTCCTGCCGCTGGTCTCGCCGATCGTGCTTCTCGCGCTACCGGTGCTCGCCGAGCGCATGCTCTCGACCAACGAGCACTACTGGTCGACCGCCTTTCACTACAGCGCGGTGCTCATGCCGGTGTTGGCGATGGGCGCGACCGACGGGCTGGCCCGGCTGCTGCGGCTCCTGCCGCGCTCGCTGCCGCGGCGGCGGATCGGCCTGGCGGCGGGGCTGGCCGCGCTCGCCGTGGCCGTCTTCGCCGTTCCGCAGTTCGCGTTCCGCGTGCTGTTCCTGCGGTCGGAGTGGTCGACGACACCGACGATGAAGGCGGCCGCTCGGATCCTCGCCGGCGTCCCGGACGGTGTCACGATCGAAGCCGACAGCCACCTCGGCCCGCACCTCACCAGGCGGACGACCGTGCTGCTGCTCGACCAGTTGCCCCGCGGCGCGCCCTGGGTGGTGCTCGACGTCGCCGACCGGGACTTCCCCTTCGACGACGTCGCCCAGGCCCGCGCCCGGCTGGCCTACCTGAGGGCCAACGGTTACTCGGTCGTCGGGTCGGCCGGCGGCTTCCGACTCCTGCACCGCCAGTGACCCGCCTCGTCCTCGGCCGGCTGCCGCTCGCGCTGCCCGCTCTCGCGGCCGGCTGGCTCCTCGTCGCGCTGCCCCTGCTGCTGCTCGGCGCCTACCGGCCACTTCCCGCTGTCGCGCTCGGCGGCCCGGCCGCGCTCGCCCTGGCGTGGTTCGTCGTACGCCGCACGCCCGATCTCGACGGTCCCGCCTGGGCCGGCTGGCTCACCCTGGCGGTCGTGGTCGGCTTCCTCGTGCTGGCCTGGGGGTGGTCGAGCGAGCACGTCGTGCTCCGCCGCGACGCCGGCTCCTACGGCCTCTACGCCGACTGGCTGGCGCAGCACGGCCGGCTGCCGATCCCGAGCGGGTCGTCGGGGTTCGGCCCCGACGTCTCCTTCGCCTCGCCCGGCTTCTTTCAGCGCGGTACGGCGATCGTCCCGCAGTTCCTGTCCGGCACGCCGCTCCTACTGGCTCCGGCGGGCTGGGTCGCCGGGCTGGCGGGCATCCTGCACGCCGACGCGCTCGTCGGCGCCGCGGCATTGCTCGCCGTGGCCGGCGTGGCCGCGCGGCTGGCCGGCGCGCGGGGCGCACCGTTCGCTGCGCTCGGCACCGGCCTCGCCTACCCGGTGCTGCACGCGGCGCGGTCGCCGTACAGCGAACCGCTGGCCATGCTCCTGCTCTTCGGCGGCCTTGCCCTGCTGGCCGAACGCCGGCTGCCGCTGGTCGGTGGGCTGCTCGCCGGGCTGGCGACCCGCGCCCGGATCGACGCGCCGGCCGACCTGCTCCTGCTCGTGCCGTACGCCGTGCTGGCCGCCCGCACCGGGCGCGGTAGCTGGCGGCTGGTCGCCGGGCTCGGGCTCGGGGTCGGCGTCGGGCTGCTCGACGGCATCGTGCTCAGCCGCCCGTACGTGGCAACCGTGGCCGGCGAGTTGTTCGCCATCACCGCCGCCGCCGTGCTGCTCGCGGTCGCGGCACTCGCGCTGCGTCGCTGGGTGGCGCGCCCGCAGTGGCTGCCATGGGCGGCCGCGGCGGGCATCACGCTCGCCGGGATCGGCTTCGCGCTGCGCCCGCTGGTCCAGGTCGCGCGGCGACCCACGTCGGCGGCCGGCATGATCGGCGCCCTGCAGGAGCGGCAGGGGCTGCCGCGCGATCCGACCCGCACCTACGACGAGCACAGCCTGCACTGGCTCGCCTGGTGGGTCGGCTGGCCCGCCGTCGCCCTGGCGGTGGCCGGCCTCGCGCTGCTCGCCCGGGACCGGCTGCGCTCAGGGCCGAGCCGCTACGACGCTGCGCCGTTCCTGCTCGTCGTGGCCGGCGCCACCGCCGCCGTCCTGCTCCGGCCCAGCATCACCCCCGACCATCCCTGGGCCGACCGCCGGCTCGTGCCGGTCGTCGTGCCCGGCCTGGCCGTCTGCGCCGCCTGGTTGGTCGCCAGCTCCGCCGGTCGGCTGCCGCGCTGGGCAGTGGCGATCCTCGGGACACTCGCCCTGGTGCCGGTGGGGGTCGCCACAGCGCCGCTGCTCGGGGCGGCGACGGAGCGCGGCGAGGCGTCCGCGGTATCCCGCCTGTGCGAACGGTTGGACCCGCGAGCGGCCGTGGTCATCACCGGCTCCCGCGGCCGCAACGAGCTGCCACAGACCGTCCGGGGGCGCTGCGGCGTACCGGTAGCCGTCGTCGCGGAGGACCGGCTCGCGGCTACCCTGCCCACCGTCGACGCCGCCGTACGCCGCACTGGGCGCCATCTTGTCGTCGTCGCCGAGTCGGCCGATGTCTTGACGGCCGCCGGGCTCCGCCCCGAACCGGTCGTCGACCTGGGCACCCGCGAGGACGCCCGGCTGCTTGCCCGCCGGCCGTCACGGGCGGCGCCGCTGCGGGTCCAGATCTGGACCGCCACCCGTTAGGCGTCAGGGCCTTCGTCATGCTCCCCGTTCGACTCGACCGCCCTTCGGGAGCGCAGGATCGCCTCCCGGCGCGCGAGCCGGGTCTGTCGGCGGATCTCGGCCTCCCGGAAGCGCCGGTCCTCCTCGGACGACTCCGGGCGCACCGGCGGCACCGGGCGAGGCTTGCCGTCCTCGTCCAGCGCGACGTAGACGAGGTACGCCGAGGCGACGTGCGTCGGCTCCTGCCCGGCCTCGTCCCAGGGCTCCGCGAGGATCCGCACGCCGACCTCCATAGAGGTCCGGCCGGCCCAGTTGACCTGCGCGGACGCGCTGACCAGGTCGCCGACGTGCACCGGCACCAGGAAGACCATCTCGTCCATCGACGCCGTCACCGCGCGCCCGCCGGAGTGCCGAGCCGCCGTCGCACCACCCACGTCGTCGACCAGCTTCATGATCACTCCACCATGCACGTTGCCGTGCAGGTTGGTGTCGAGCATGGTCATGATGCGGGCCAGCGTGGTCCGCGCCGCGGACGTGGGTTTCGGTTCAAGCGAGGGCGTTCCGCTGGGCGGGCGGTACTCGTACATGCCGCGCTGCCTCTCCGGCGCCGGGACCGGCGACGCTTCTCATTACCGCCTCGGGCGTCATCACGCAAGTCGCTTGCCGGGTATCCCCGTCACTCCCCTACGCTTCCGCCGTGACTGCGCAGCCCCGGCTCACCGTCGTCGGCACCGGCTACCTCGGCGCGACGCACGCCGTCTGCATGGCCGAGCTCGGTTTCGAGGTCCTCGGCATGGACGTCGACGAGCGGAAGATCGCGCAACTGTCGGCCGGGGAGGCGCCGTTCTTCGAGCCGGGCCTGGAGGAGCTGCTCCGCAAGAACCTCGAGCGCGGGCGGCTCCGCTTCACGACCTCCTACGCCGAGGTGGCCGACGTCGGCGACATCCACTTCCTGTGTGTGGGCACGCCGCAGAAGAAGGGCGAGTACGCCGCGGACCTGCGCTACGTCGACGCCGCTGTCCGCGCGCTGGCGCCGCTGCTGCGCCGCGAGTGCGTTCTCGTCGGCAAGTCGACCGTGCCGGCGGGTACAGCGGCCCGCCTGGCCGACGAGCTCTCCGTCCTGGCGCCGGCGGGTACGGGCGTAGAGCTCGCGTGGAACCCGGAGTTCCTCCGTGAGGGCTTCGCCGTCGAGGACACGCTGCAACCCGACCGGCTCGTCTTCGGCGTGCGGTCCGAGCGGGCCGAGACGGCGCTGCGCGCCGCCTATGCCCCGATCATCGACGCCGGTACGCCGGTCGTGATCTGTGACTACGCCACCGCTGAGCTGGTCAAGGTGGCGGCCAACGCCTTCCTCGCCACGAAGATCTCGTTCATCAACGCCATGGCCGAGGTCTGCGAGGCGACCCAGGCCGACGTGAAGAAGCTCTCGGAGGCGCTGTCCTACGACGACCGCATCGGCGGCCGGTTCCTGCACGCCGGTCTCGGGTTCGGCGGCGGCTGCCTGCCGAAGGACATCCGCGCGTTCATGGCCAGAGCGGGCGAGCTGGGCGTCGACCAGGCGCTTTCGTTCCTCCGGGAGGTCGACCAGATCAACCTCCGCCGCCGGGCCCGGGTCGTCGAGCTGGGCCTGGAGCTTCTCGACGGCTCCTACCGCGGGCGGCGGGTCGCCGTACTCGGCGCAGCGTTCAAGCCGAACTCGGACGACATCCGCGACTCCCCGGCGCTCGACGTCGCCGAGTCGATCCAGCGGCGAGGCGGTGACGTGACGGTCTACGACCCGGCGGCGCTGGCGAACGCGCGCCGGGACTACCCCGACCTGCGTTACGTCGAGAGCTCGGTGGGAGCGGCCCGCGACGCCGACCTCGTCCTGCACCTCACCGAATGGCGGGAGTTCCGCGAGATGGACCCGGCCGTCCTCGCTGCCGTGGTCCGCCGACGCAACATCGTCGACGGTCGCAACGCGCTCGACCCGGTGCTCTGGCGCGAGGCCGGCTGGACCTACCGGGCGCTCGGACGCCCCTGAACGGGTACCGCACGGGCATGGACGCCGACGAGGAGACGGTCGCCAGAACCCTCCGCGAGTGCTCGACGTGGGCGGTGGTCGGGCTCGGGGGCGACCCCGGGCGGGCGGCGTACGGGGTGGCCGCGTTCCTGCAGCGGCATGGGAAGCGGATCGTGCCGGTGCATCCCACCGCCACCGAGGTGCTCGGCGAGCCGGCGTACCCGACGCTCGCCGCCGTGCCGTTCGCTCTCGACTGCGTCGATGTGTTCCGTCGCTCGTCCGCGGCCGGTGCGGTCGCCGACGAGGCGATCGCGGTCGGCGCCCGCGCGGTGTGGTTCCAACTTGGCGTGATCGACGAGGCGGCAGCGGGGCGGGTACGACGCGCCGGGCTCGACATGGTCATGGACCGCTGCCCCAAGATCGAGTGGGGCCGGCTCGGCCCGCGCGCCGCCTGACCGGCTCAAGCTTGTCGCGGCGGGAGCCGAAAGAGGGCCATGAGCATGTCCCAGCTGTCCCAGCTCCTGCGTACGCTTCCCGAACACGGCGCCGTCCGGGAGAGCCTTGCTCGGCTGCTCGTGCCGGCGCAGGCCGGGCCGGCTGCCGTCGAGGAACCGGCCCAGGAGTCAACCCAGCCGGTCGCGTAGCGCGCGGTCCTTCTCCCGGGCGCTCTCCGCAAGCGCGTCCTGGAACTCGACCATCCGGGCCCGAAGCGCGACGTCGGCCGTCGCGAGAATTCGCACCGCGAGCAGCCCGGCGTTACGTGCGCCGCCGACCGACACGGTGGCGACCGGCACACCGGCCGGCATCTGCACGATCGAGAGCAGCGAGTCCAGGCCGTCGAGGTGCGCGAGCGGCACCGGTACGCCGATCACCGGCAAGGGCGTGACGCTCGCCAGCATCCCGGGCAGGTGAGCTGCCCCGCCGGCCCCGGCCACGATCACCCGTAGTCCACGCTCGGCGGCGCCTGCGCCGTACTCGATCATGTCTCGTGGCGTGCGGTGGGCGGAGACGACCCGGACCTCGTACCGCACCGCGAGCTCGTCGAGGGCCTGTGCCGAGCCGCTCATGACCGCCCAGTCCGAGTCGCTGCCCATGACGACACCCACCGCGGGCCCCGAGGCGGTCACGCCGGCTCTTCAGTCGGCTGCGGCTCTCCGGTCGGCTGCGGCTCTTCGGTCGGCTGCGGCTCTCCGGTCAACACCGCAGCGCCCGCGCGGGCCCGGGACCGCACTGTTACGAGGTCGTCGCCGAGCGCCGTGACGTGCCCGAGCTTGCGGCCGGGACGAGGTTCCTTGCCGTAGACGTGCACCCGCAGGGCCGGGTCGGCGTCGAGCGCCGCCGACAGTCGCCCGGCGAGGTTCGGGTCGGCACCGCCGAGGAGGTTCGCGGTCACGGCGTACGTCGCCGTCGGCGCGGCGTCCCCGAGCGGCCAGTCCAGGACCGCGCGCACGTGCTGCTCGAACTGCGAGGTGCGGGCGCCCTCGATGGTCCAGTGCCCGGAGTTGTGCGGGCGCATGGCCAGCTCGTTGACGGCCAGGCCGCCGTCGTCGCGCTCGAAGAGCTCGACCGCGAGCACCCCCGTGACGTCCAGCTCGACGGCGATTGTCTCGGCGAGGACGACCGCATCGGCCGGCGCGTCGGTAGCGGGCGCCACGGTTTCGACGCAGATACCCGAGCGCTGCACTGTCTCGACCACCGGCCACGCGCGGACCTCACCGCTGGGCCGGCGGGCCACGAGCACCGCGAGCTCCCGGCGCAGCCGCACGCGCTCCTCGACGATGCACTCGACCGGGGGCAGCCGGTCGCCCGCCGCCAGGAACCAGACGCCCTTGCCGTCGTACCCGCCGCGCACCGCCTTGACCACCACCGGCCAGCCCGTCTCGGCGGCGAACCGGGCGACGTCGTCGTACGACGTGACCGACCGCCAGGCCGGCTGTGGCAGCCGCAGCTCCGCCAGCCGTGCGCGCATGGCCAGCTTGTCCTGCGCGTACCGCAGCGCGTCGGGCCCTGGCCGCACGGTGCAGCCCTTGTCGACAAGGGCGCGGACGTGCTCCGGCGGCACGTGCTCGTGGTCGAACGTCACGACGTCACACCGCTCGGCGAAGCCGACGAGGTCGGGCAGCGAACGGTGGTCGCCGAACTCGACCTCGGCCGCGACCAGCGCCGCCGAGTCGCCGTCGGAGGCCGCCAGCACGCGAAGCGAGAGCCCCAGCGAGATCGCCGCCTGATGGGTCATGCGCGCGAGCTGGCCGGCGCCGACCATCCCGAGCACCGGCGGCTGGACCACCCGGCCACCCTACGGCGGCCGTCAGCGGCGAGCCGCCAGTTGGGCCGAGGTCAGCTCCGCCGCCACCGGCTGCGCCGACGCCGCGTCGCGCAGCCAGTCGCCCAACGCCCGCTTGCGGTGGCTGGCGCGTCGTACGGCGGCGACCCGTCGGTAGTGCCTGACCAGGGCCCGTGACGGCTCGCGGGCCACCTGCCGGGCGGGGTATCCGTAACCGCGCAGCCGGCTCCCCGCGACCCGCTCGAACAGGTCCAGCTCCCACGGCTCCAGCCCGCTCTGCCACGCCCCCACCCGGGCGGCGTCGACCTCATCGTGTGTCCTGGTGTGCCACTTCTTGCGCCGTGGCACCGCGTTGCCAGCCGTCCGCCGCGGCCGGGTCATCGCCTCGTCGTAGTCCTCGCCGAGGAACGCGCAGAGCCGGGTCAGCTCCGCCGTGGGGTCGTTGACGAGCCGCTCGTAGCCGACCTCGTGCCACGTGTCCGCCGGCAGCCGACGCCGCGCCCGCCGGCCGTAGTCGACGGCCTCCACCCACGTCGCGATCGCGGTGACGGTGTCTTGCTCCCACCACGGCATTCGCTTCAGCGAGGCGGCGCAGTCACGCCCGTCGCGGATCACGTGCACGAACTGCGCGTCCGGGAAAAGCCGGCGCAGCACGCCGACGTTCCGGTAGTACGACGGCCGCTTGTCGCCCCATCGCGGCTTGCCGAACCGGCGGGTGTACGCGCGCAGCACGATGCCGAGCGCCGACCCCACGGTCGGCGGCCCGTCGACGATCTCGGCGAGTACGGCGTCCGCGTCGAGGCCCAGGTCGTGGAACTTGCTCCGCCGGCGCTCGACGATCGAGCGGGCCAGCGCCGCTCGGTGCTCCGCGACCCGCAGGTCGCCGAACCCCAGCCGCCGGCGGTAGGTGTCGACGACGAACCGGGTCTCGGGCGGAATCGCGATGCGTGGGTGCGAGTGCAGCATCACCTGTACGAGCGTCGTCCCGGATCGTGGACAGCCGAGTACGAAGATCGGTCGGTCCGGCCGGGACGTCGGGTTCGCCATCGCGCCCGCCACTCTAGGAGCGACGACACCGCGATCCGCCCGGTGGCCGGTCGCCTATCGCGGGAGGAACCCGATCCCGAAGTGGGTCTCGCCGCCGAGGTATGGCTCGCCGGAACCGACCCACAGACCGGTGGAGGTCGCGAGCAGCTCCTGGCACCCCGGAGTGCCGCGGGAGCGGCCGGGGTTCCACGCCAGCGCGCGGCCGGTTGCCGGATCGACCGCGGCGATGCCGGGCCGGTCGACGGAGCCCCGATGCACCGGCTTGTCGTCGCGGTAGACCTTCGCGTCCAGCCAGCGCTCGTGCCCGCAGGTGTAGACCGCGCTGCCGGTATTCTGTACGGCGTACAGCGAGTCCGAGCCGGTCTTGTTGATCCACTCCGCCGTCTTGTGATTGCTCTCCTCGGCGGAGAACTGGCTGAGCGAGTCGCACAGCGCGGGGAACCCGACCCCGCCGCCGGTGGCCGCGACGTTGACGTGCTCGCCGTCCGGGGAGAAGTCGACGCCACGCAGGTACGCCGGGAAGCGGTCGCGGCAGCCGTAGTCGAAGTGCGGGGAGTACCAGGGCGAGAGCGTCCCGCCACCGCCAAGGCGGACCATCGCGATGCCGCGACGGCGGGTGCTCGCCGGGCCTACCTCGGTGAAGTTGCCGGTGACCACGATGCGACCGTGCGCTGTGTCCAGCGCGACGTGCATGACGCCGACCGAGCCGGCGTAGTCGGAGATTGACCCGGTCACGCCCACCGTGAGGTCGCCCGTGACCGCACCGGTCCGCGGATCCAGGCTGGCCAGGCCGCGTCGTGTTGCGCCGTGCGCGCTCGTGAACCGCCCGGCCACGACGAGGTAGCCGTCGTACGGCACAACCTGGTAAGCGGGGCCGTTCAGTGCCGGCTGGAAACTCTCGTCGACGGTGCCGTCGGGCCGGAGCTTGACCAGCCCCCGGTGTGACTTGCCATTGACCGAGCTGAACTCGCCGGCGGCGACCACGTCGTCGTCGACTCCGACCAGCCCGTAGACCGGGCCGTTGACCCTCGGCTCGAACCCTGCCTGCACTGCACCCGAGGCCGTGTCGAAGGCGAGCAGGTTCGTCCGGCTGAAGGTCGCGGACTTCGGCTTCGCCTGCCTGATTTTGGAGAAGAGCCCGCCGACATACGTCGTCTTGCCCGGGGCGAAGGCGTAGACCTTCGGCCCGCCGGGAATCGCGCGGTCGTCCACGAGGTTCGGCGTCTGGTTCGCCGGATTCTGCGATGTCACCTGCGACTGGGCCACCGCCGCATCGACGGGAGCGGCCGTGATCACGGGACCGAGCAGGAGCGGCAGCGCGGCCATCGCGGCCAGCACCGATACAGGTCGACTCATGCCGGCCGAGCCCTTCGTCTTGGCGGAAGCTTCTTCCGCAGCCACGTCGCGACGGTATGACCTCTTCATGCTGCGGTACGGGGAATGCCCTGCTCGCCGGTTTCGGCCCTGTTCACCCGTTC
>JBBSIN010000035.1:0-25007 GCA_038232055.1 Mycobacteriales bacterium | reverse complement strand
CGCGGACTGCTCCACGTGCTCGGCGCGGACGACGGCCCGGTCGTGGCGCGGCAGCGGCCCGGCGACGTCCTGGGCGAGGCCGCCCTGCTCACGGGCGAGCCGCGGTCAGCGACGGTGCTCGCCCGGGTGCCCAGCGACGTGGTCGAACTGCCCGTGACGCCTTTTTGGCCGTGGCCGAGCGGCACCCCGTCCTGCTGGCGAACCTGGCTCGCGGCCGGCCTGACCGCGGAGCAGGTCGAGCAGACCCTGCGCCGGTCGTTCTATGACGTCGTCGTGGAGTCCCTGGAGCTCGCCTCCCTCGGCGCCGCCGAGCTGCAGTTCGGCCCCGGCACCTGGCGCGACATGCGCCACGCGGAGCGCTACCTCGCAGCCGGCGAGGCAGCGATGGCGGCGGCGCTGCCGGCGCTGCGCGCGCTCGCCCCTCCAACGTGTCCGCAGTCGGGTCGGTAGGTCACGTCACCCTCCGCTGCCGTACGGGCGGGTGAGAATCTCGAGGAAGTGACCGCTCGGGTCCTCCCAGTAGACGCCGCGCCCACCGTCGTTGACGTTGATCTCGCCGGGCCGCCGACGCCCGGGGTCGGCCCACCAGGGCAGTCCGCGCTCGCGGATGCGCCCCAAGATCTGGTCGAACTCGATCTCGCCGACCAAAAACGCGTAGTGCTGCGGGTGGACCGGGCCGTCGTCGTCGGCGAAGTCCAGGGAGACGTCGTTGTCGACCTGCACGATGAGGAACGGGCCGTACGCCGTCGGCGGCGCGACGCCGAGAATCTCGGCGAGGAAGCTCGCCGACTCCTGCTTGTCACGGACCGAGACGATCGTGTGGTTGAGCTGGACGGGCACGTGACCACGGTAAGACATCGCGGGGGTCTCGCACGAGGCGCTGCCGGCGGTGTGGCTGAGCGCTTGAACCGGATTTGTCCGGGAAGGGGAGACGGGTGCCGACGCCGCAGTCGTTGCTGGACGCGTTTCCCGGCCTCGACGTGCTCGTCGTCGGCGACGCTCTGCTCGACGATTATCTGTACGGCGACTCGCTGCGCATCGCCCGCGAGGCTCCGGTGCCGACGGTCTCTGTCCGAGAACGGCGAGCGGTCCCCGGGGGCGCGGCCAACGTCGCGGCCAACGTAGCCGCGCTGGGTGCCCGCGTCGGATTCCTGTCCGTGGTGGGCGCCGACCCGGACGGTGCCGCGCTGCGCGAGTCCCTGCGCCACTGCGGGGTCGGCGTCGAGGGACTGCTCGTCGACGCCGGCCGGCAGACCGTGGCCAAGCGTCGCGTCGTGGCGAGCGGGCAGATGCTGGTCCGCTTCGACGAGGGCGGGCCTGCTCCGCTGCCGGAGGCGGTCGAGGAGGAGCTTGTACGCCGGCTCGGCGTCGCGTTCCAGCACTGCGACGCGTTGATCGTCTCGGACTACGGCTACGGCGTCCTGAGCGACCGGGTCGTCGACGCCCTGCGCGAGCTGCAGCGCCGCGCGCCCCGAGTGCTCGTCGTCGACGCACGGTCCACGGATCGGTATCGACACGTCGGCGCCACCGCGATGAAGCCCAACTACGACGAGGTCTGCAACCTGCTTTCCAGGCTGCCCGGTGCTCCCGGAGGCCGGGCCGCCGCGGTGACCGAGCGCT
The DNA here is from genome assembly GCA_038232055.1 of Mycobacteriales bacterium. GTDB lineage: Bacteria > Actinomycetota > Actinomycetes > JADGOV01 > JADGOV01 > JBBSIN01. The sequence goes on along the minus strand of JBBSIN010000035.1, from coordinate 23,387 downwards.
CCGGCGAGCTGCTCGACGCGACCGGGGCCAACCTGGTCGCGGTGACGCTCGACCGCGACGGGGCCGTCGTCTGCGAGCGAGACCGTCCGCCGTACCGGACCTACAGCCGGCCCACCGCCGACGTACGGGCGTGCGGCGCCGGCGACTCCTTCACGAGCGGGTTCGCGCTCGCGCTGGCCGCCGGGAGCGACGCGCCGAGCGCCGCCGAGCTGGCCTCGGCCGCCGCGGCGGTCGTCATCGGTCGTGACGGTACGGCGACGTGCTCCGCGGACGACCTGCGCGGGCACCTGGCCGACACGACGACCCGGCTGGAGGACCGCGCGACCCTCGCCGACCAGCTGGCGTACCAGCGGCGGCAGGGGCGACGGATCGTCTTCACCAACGGCTGCTTCGACCTGCTGCACCGCGGTCACGTCGACCTGCTCAACCGCGCGAAGGCGCTCGGCGACGTGCTGGTCGTCGGCCTCAACTCCGACGAGAGCATCCGGCGGCTCAAGGGACCGGGGCGCCCGATCACGCGACTCGCCGACCGGGCGCAGGTCCTCGCCGCAGTGAGCTGCGTCGACCACCTGGCCACGTTCGACGGGCAGACCGCCGTCGAGCTCGTCGAGCTCGTGCGACCGGACGTCTACGTCAAGGGCGGCGACTACCGACCGGACATGGTTCCCGAGGCGGCGTACGTCGAGCGGCACGGCGGCACAGTGCAGATCCTTCCCTACCTCGAGGATCGCTCGACGAGCGCGATCATCGAGCGCATCCGCGGCGCCGTCCCGGCGGTGCAGCCGGAGGCGCGCCACGACCCGTACCCAGAGCCCGTCGGTTCCGGGGCGGAGCGCCGGTGACCGAGTTTCCGGTCGACGTACTCAGCCCCACCTACCGCCGGCCCACGGCGCTCGCCGTGACGCTGACCAGCCTCACCGTCCAGTCGCTGCCGCACTTCCGAGCCATCGTGTCGGACCAGACAGAGGACGACGACTCCACCGCCGGCGGCGAGGTGCAGACCGTGATACGCCTGCTGCGGGCACGTGGTCGACCGGTCGAGCTGCTGCGCCACCTGCCGAGGCGGGGCCTCGCCGAGCACCGGCAGTTCCTGCTCGACCGAGCCAGTGCGCCGTACGCCCTCTTCCTCGACGACGACGTGCTGTGCGAACCGGAGCTCCTGGCGCGCCTGCTCACGGCGATCGAGAAGAGCAGTGCGGCTTCGCCGGCGCACCGCTGGTCGGACTCGGCCACCTCGACGACGTACGACCGCACCAGCAACACATCGAGCCATGGGCGGGGCCGGTCGAGCCGGAGACGTTCGGACCCGACGGCCCGCGATGGCAGCGTCACCAGCTGCACAGCCCGGCCAATGCCTGGCACGTCCAGCAGCGGCTGGGCCTCGGCAACGACGACCTGCTGACCTACAAGGTGGCGTGGGTGGGCGGGTGCGTGCTCTACGACACGGGCAAGCTGCGCGCGGTCGGTGGCTTCGGGTTCTGGCGGCAGCTACCGGCCGATCACTGTGGCGAGGACGTCCTGGCGCAGCTTCGGGTCATGGCCCGCTACGGCGGCTGCGGCGTCCTGCCGACGGGTGCCTTCCACCAGCAGCTGCCCACCACCGTCGAGGACCGCACCCACGACGCGGCGACGGTCTTGCCGCGGGTCGTCGTTGGGAGCCTCGGCGTCGGGTAGGGCTTCGGCATGGCAGCGTCACCGTGGACGGCGTGCAGGCCTGACCTCCCCGGGACAGCCGCCGGCGGCACCCTCGCCAACCAGCGCGGCCCGGATCACCTCCGCGAGATGCAGGCCGTGACGGCCGCCGCTGTCGCCCTGCTAGACCTGGGTCCGGCAACTGAAGCCGTCCGCGATGACGACCGCCTCGTCGGGTGCCTCTCGTAACGCGGGCAGCAGCACCCGCTCGGCCGCGGCAACGGAGACGTCGTAGTGGCCGGCCTCGAAGCCGAAGTTGCCGGCGAGTCCGCAGCACCCCGAGTCGACGACGTCCGGCCGGAGCCCCCCTCGGGAAGAGCTTGAGCGCCGACGGGTTGAGCTGCTTGCGGCGTTGCGACTCGATGAGCGGGTGGTCCATGCCCTCGAGCGCGATGGGGCCGTGGACCCTGGGTACGAGTGCGAGCTCGGCCCGCAGCACGGTCACCAGCGTGCCTTCGGAGCCGACCAGAGCCTGCGCGACGTGGAAGCCCTGCTCCGGCAACAGCGAGTCGAGGTTGTAGGCGGAGACCCGACGCGGGATCCTCGGGTAGCGGCTGCGGATGTCCTCGAGGTGGGCGTCGCGGAGTGCGCGGAGCTGGCGATAGACCTCCGCGCGCCGGCCGCCCTCGGCGACGATCCGATCGAAGTCCTGTCGGATGTCGCGCCCACCCACATCCGGGTGCCGTCGTAGAGCAGCACCTCGCGGCGGCAGGTTGTCGACCACCTTGCCCGTCCGCTGTGCGGTCGCGCCGCAGGAGTTGTTGCCGATTATTCCGCCGATCGTGCAGTGGTTGTGGGTCGCCGGCTCCGGGCCGTACTCGAGCCCGTAGCTGCGCAGCTGGTCGTTGAGCGCGTCGAGGACGAGTCCCGGCTGGACGACGCAGCGGCGCCGGTCGACGTCGATCGAGCGCAGCCGGGAGCAGTACTTCGACCAGTCGACGATCACGGCGGTGTTGGTGCACTCCCCGGCCAGGCTCGTGCCGCCGCCGCGCGAGAGCAGCGGCGCGTCGTACTCCCGGCAGACCGCAATCGCCTCGGCGCCCGCCTCGACGGAGCGCGGTACGACCACGCCGATCGGCACTTGGCGGAAGTTCGACGCGTCGGTCGAGTACGCCGCGCGGGAGCCGGCGTCGAAGCGCACCTCACCGTCGACCCGCGCCCGCAACGCCGCTTCGAGCTCGGGCACCTGCAGCTGGGACATGGCCGCCACGTCACCTCCGCCTCGTACGTGCACGCCGGACGATCCTCTCCCCGCGGTGCCGCCGGATGCCAGCGCCGGGCCGGCTCTTCTTCGGCGTTCGGCCCAGTCCGATCCGCCGGAAGGGTGAGGTTTCGCCGTTTGGCTTGCGAGAGCCCGACGGCATTCCCTACTGTTTCGCTCGACATAGTTCTTCGTGGTGGGGACGGACTCAATGCACATCAATCTGGGGATCGCGGCGGCTGGACTGATCGTCGGCATGGTGGTCGGGCTGACCGGCATGGGTGGGGGCGCGCTGATGACGCCGATCCTCGTCCTGCTGTTCAAGGTCAGCGCGCCGGCCGCCGTGGCGAGCGACCTCGTCGCCGCCTTCATCATGAAGCCGGTCGGCAGCGCCGTACACATGCGTCGCGGCACCGTGCAGAAGGACCTGGTGAAGTGGCTGGTGATCGGTTCGGTGCCCTTCGCCTTCAGCGGTGTCTTCATCCTCAAGATGCTCGGCAACGGCAAGGGCGTGCAGACCGCCACCAAGATGGCACTGGGCGTCGCCCTGCTGGTCGCCGCCGGTTCGATGTGCGTCAAGGCGTTCCTGCAGCTGCGTCGCTGGCGCCGTGACCGCGACATCCTGGCGGCGGGCGGCACAGTGCCACCTCGTCCCCCGCTTCGGGTCCGCCCGGTGCCGACCGTGATCATCGGCGCGGCCGGCGGGCTGGTCGTCGGCATGACCTCCGTCGGGTCCGGTTCGCTGATCATCATCGCGCTGCTGCTGCTCTACCCGACGCTGCGGGCCAAGGAGCTGGTCGGAACTGACCTCGTCCAGGCGGTGCCGCTCGTGGCCAGCGCCGCGCTCGGACACATCCTTTTCGGGGACTTCGAGCTCGGACTGACGGCGTCGTTGCTCGTCGGCAGCGTCCCCGGTGTTTACCTCGGCGCGCGGTTCTCCTCCTCGGCGCCGGACGGCATCATCCGGCGCGTGCTCGTCTTCGTCCTGATGGCTTCCGGCCTCAAGCTGCTCAACGTGACCACGAGCACCCTCGGCATCATCCTGGTCGCCGCCGCGATCACCGGCCCTGCGATCTGGGCCATGATCCGCGTCTCCAACGGCTTCACCTGGCGCTACCAGCGGCGGCGGCGGCCGCAGGCGCATCGGCAGCCGGTGGAGGCAGAGCCACAGCTGACCGGCTGACCGGCGGACCGACTGGCCACCTGACCGCCCGGCCGACTGGCCGACTGACGGCCTGGCTGCCGGACCGGCACAATTGCGGACGTGCACATCTCTGCCCGCGCCGACTACGCCATGCGAGCGTTGCTGACCCTGGCGGCGAGCGACGAGGCGCTGGTGAAGGGCGAGACGCTCACCTCGACGCAGGGACTCCCCCGCAAGTTCCTGGAGCAGATCCTGACGGAACTGCGCCGCGCCGGTGTGGTCGCCAGCCAGCGCGGCGCCGAGGGCGGCTACCGGCTGGCCCGGCCGGCCGACCGGATCACACTGGCCGACGTCATGCGCGCCGTAGACGGGCCGCTTGCTGAGGTGCGCGGGCTACGTCCGGAGGACACCGTCTACGCCGGAGCCGCGGAGCACCTGCAGGAGGTATGGGTCGCGGTTCGGGCCAGCCTGCGCGTGGTCCTGGAGTCAGTGACGCTGGCCGACGTGGTGGCGGGAAAATTCTCCGGCCCGATCGAGCGACTCACGAACAATCCGGCGGCGTGGGTGTCCCACCACGCCGACGTACCCGATTCCCCCTGACGGTCTTCAGCGGCGGCGCTTGGCGGCCACGACCAACGCGTTTGCAGGACGCCGGCGCCGGCGACGGCGCCGTACGACGAGCAGGAGCACCGACATGGTGGCGAGTGCGCCACCGGCGATAGCCACCCGGTCGGTGCGCAGCTGAGCTGATGCCCCGCCGCGGAACTCCTCGACCAGAGCCTTGAGCTTCACCTTGCCGCGCTCGGCAGCCCGCTGAGGGCTCACCTTCTCGGCGATCGCGTCGATCGTCTCCGCGAGCTCGACCCGCGTCGTCTCGATTTCGCGCTGGATCGCGTCCGGGTCCCTCGCCACCATCTCTCCCGCCCACGGCTGGACGAGGGCCGCCGGCGGCCCTCTGGTCGGCTCACCCTCTCAGATCGACGACCACCTTGACATCCTCGGGGTGCTTGCGGAGCGCCGTGGACCAGTCCGCCATCGGCACCCGGCGGCTGATCAGCCTGGCGAGCCAGTCCGGGCTGCCGGCCCGGAGATAGGCCGCCGCCTGCTCGTAGTGCTGCCGCCCGGCGTTGACCGACCCGAAAACGACGGCGTTCTCGAGCACCAGCTCCTTGTTGATGGCGTCGACCTCCACGGCGATGGAGCGCGTGCCGGACGAGATTCCGGTGAGGCAGACAATGCCGCCAGGAGCGGTGTGCTGCATGACGTCGAAGACGAGCTGCCCGACGCCGGTGCACTCCACGACGATGTCCGGCTCGACGGCCAGCTGCGCGATGTCGGTGTGGTACGTCGCACCCAGGTCGGCAACGAGCTGGGGCTTGGGTCCGTCGGTCACCTGATCGACGATGTGCACCTCGAGGCCCTTCTGGACACCGATCATCCCGGCGAGCAGGCCGATCGGTCCGGCGCCGGTCACGAGCACCCGCTCGGGCGCGTAGCAGGCGCGGGCGCCGATCTTCTCGATCTGGTCCCACGCCTTCGCGACGACCGACGTGGGCTCCATCAGCACGCCGTGGTCACCCAGCGAGGCGTCCAGGCGCACCGCGAACTTCTGCGGCACCCGCCACAGCTGCGACCCGTAGCCGTCGAGACCCTTGATGCCGCGCTCGACGTACAACCCGTTGCGGCAGAAGTCCCACTCGTCGCGGGCGCAGCAGGCGCATGGCACCGGGTCCGGTCGCCGCACGATGCCGGCCACCAGGTCACCGGCGTGCAGCCCGCTGCCCTCCGGTGCCTCGATCACCCGGCCCAGCGACTCGTGGAACAAGGTCAGCCGGTCCTTGCCGGGCGGCGGCTCGCCGTAGCCGAAGTCGGCGATCTCCACGTCGGTGCCGCAGACCCCGACGAAAAGGCCTTCGGCGAGAACGTCGCCATCGTCGGGCCCCGGGTCGGGAACCTCCTCGACGACGGCGGAGGCGAGCTGACCCGGGACGACAGTGCATGCCTTCATGGCCAGCAGTCTGCTCCGACCCGGCGCTTGTCATGCCTGCCCGTACGTCGCCCGAATACAGTGGGCCCGCGCGAGAGTGGCGGAACAGGCAGACGCGCCGGACTTAGGATCCGGTGCCCTCGGGCGTAGGGGTTCGACTCCCCTCTCTCGCACCGCTTCCTCGCACCGCCGGTTCCTCACACCGCGGGCAGGGCTACGGAGGAGGATCGTGAAGCTCTCCGTGCTCATGCCGGTCTTCAACGAGGCCACCACCATCGACGCAGCGCTGAAGCGGGTGCTCGCCGTCGACTACCCGTGCGAGATGGAGCTCGTCCTCGTCGACGACGGCAGCGTCGACGGCACGGACGAACACCTGCGGCATCTGCAGGACCCACGGGTGATCCGGCATCGGCACCCGGTTAACCGCGGCAAGGGGGCGGCCATCCGGACCGCAGCGGACCTCGCCACCGGCGACTACCTGGTGGTGTGCGACGCCGACCTGGAGTACGCGCCCGAGGAGATTCCCTCGCTGCTGCAGCCGGTGTTCGCCGGAGACGCCGAGGTGGTGTACGGAACCCGCTCCTTCGGCAGCCATACGGCGTACTCGTTCTGGTACGTCCTCGGCAACAAGACGGTGACGATGGCCGCCAACGCGCTCTTCGACGTCTGGATCAGTGACCTGGAGACCTGCTACAAGCTCATGCCGGTGTCGCTCTACCGGTCACTGGACGTGCGCTCGCCCGGCTTCGGCATGGAGGCGGAGATCACCGGCAAACTGCTGCGGCGGGGGGTGCGCCCGTACGAGGTGCCGATCAGCTACCGGGCCCGAAGCCGTGCGGAGGGCAAGAAGCTCACCTGGCGCGACGGCGTCGAGGCGCTGTGGATCCTGCTCCGGCTGCGGTTCGGCAGAAGAGGACTCAGCGGTAGAGCAGGTCGCTGAGCACCGGCGCCAGGGCGCGAAAGGCGTGGCCGCGGTGGCTGATCGCGTCCTTCTCAGCAGGCCCCATCTCGGCCGTCGTCCGAGCCTCGCCGCGAGGCAGGAAGATCGGGTCGTAGCCGAAGCCGCCGCTCCCGCGTCGCTCCCGCAGCAGCGTCCCGGCGAGGCGCCCCTCGACGACCTCCTCGGCCACACCCGGTACGACGACCGCCGCGGCGCAGACGAACGCCGCACCGCGCCGCCGGCCCGGCACGTCGGCGAGCTGAGCGAGCAGCAGGTCGAGGTTGGCGTCGTCGTCGCCGTGACGTCCGCACCAGCGGGCCGACAGGACGCCGGGCATGCCGGTCAGTGCCTCGACGGTCAGCCCGGAGTCGTCGGCGATCGCCGGCCAGCCGGTGCGGTCTGCGACGGTATGCGCCTTCAGCAGCGCGTTGTCCTGGAAGGTCGTGCCGGTCTCGGGGATCTCGGCGATCTGCGGCAGCGAGTCGAGGCCAATCAGGCCGAGGTCCGCCAGGCCGGGCTCCTGCGCAAGGATGCGGCGCAGCTCCGCCACCTTGCCGGCGTTGCGGGTGGCGAGCACGACGCGGGAGCGCGCCACGTCACATCACCGGTCGATCGACGTGCGGGGCGTGGTGCGGTCCGGACAGCGCTTCCGCCTGGAGCCGGGTCAGCTCACCGCAGCCGGCGACGGCGAGGTCGAGCAGCCGGTCGAGTAGGGCGCGCTCGAAGGGCTGGCGCTCGGCGGTGCCCTGCACCTCGACGAAGTGCCCGTCGCCGGTGCAGACGACGTTCATGTCGGTCTCGGCGGTGACGTCCTCGTCGTAGTCGAGGTCGAGTCGCGGCTCGCCGTCGATGACGCCCACGCTGACCGCGGCCACCGACCGGGAGAGCGGGTCGGCCGTGACCCGGCGGTGCTCGCGGAGCCAGTCGACCGCGTCGGCGAGCGCGACGTAGGCCCCGGTGATCGCCGCGGTGCGGGTGCCGCCGTCGGCCTGAAGCACGTCGCAGTCGAGCACGACCGTGTTCTCGCCGAGCGCCGCCAGGTCGACGCAGCCCCGGAGGCTGCGCCCCACCAGCCGGCTGATCTCGTGCGTACGGCCGCCGATGCGACCCTTCACCGACTCGCGGTCACTACGGGTATGCGTCGAGCGCGGCAGCATCGAGTACTCGGCCGTGACCCAGCCCCGGCCCTGCCCCCGCAGCCACCGGGGGACTCCCTCGGTCGCACTGGCCGCGCAGAGCACCCGGGTGCGGCCGAACTCGACGAGCACGCTGCCCTCCGCGTGCTCCAGCCAGTCGCGGGTGATCGTCACCGACCGCAGCTCGTCGGCGCGCCGGCCGTCCGGTCGTGCCACCTGGTCCGCCTTCCGTCAGATGTCGTAGTGCGCGTCCGGCTGCACCAGCTCGAGCGGCCCGTCGTACGCCGACTTCGCCGCGTCGAGTGTGCACCGCGGGTTTCCCCAGGGGACGATATGGGTGAGCAGCAGGCGCCCGACAGCGGCCCCGGCGGCGTGTGCACCGGCCTCGCTCCCGGTGAGGTGCAGGTCGGGCGGGTGGTCGGCGCCCTCGGGGAACGACGCCTCGCAGAGCAGCGCGTCGGCGTCGCGGGCCAGCTCGACGAGTGCGCCGGTAGGGCCGGTGTCAGCCGAGTACGCCAGCGTCCGGCCGTTGTAGGACGCCCGCACGCCGTAGGTCTCCACCGGATGGCTCATCCGGGCGAAGGTCAACGCGAACGGTCCGACCTCGGCCGAGCCCGGCGCCAGTGCTCGCAGCTCGTAGGCCCGGTCGACGCTGTCCACGCCGCCCTGGGCGAGCGCGAGCCGGTCGCGGGCGTCGCCAGGCGCGAGCAACGGCAGCCGCGGCGCCGGACCGGTCGGGTGATAGCTGCGGGTGAAGGCGTACGGCGCGGCGTCGAGCCAGTGGTCACCGTGCAGGTGCGAGAGCACGAGGGCGTCGACGTCGAGCAGGTCGACGTGGCGCTGCAGGCTACCCAGCGCGCCGCTGCCGAGGTCGAGCAGCAGCCGGAAGCCCTCGGCTTCAATGAGGTACGACGAACACGGCGCGTCCGGCCCGGGAAACGTGCCCGAGCAGCCGAGGACGGTCAGGCGCATCAGGAGGCAGCCGCCGTGGCCCGCGTGGGGTCGCCCACCTCACCGACGTCACCGACGTCGCCCACCTCCGGCCCGAGGAAGCGCCGGCCCAGTCGCCGGAACGGTTCGCCGTCACCGGTGGCGAGGAACTCGTGCCGCGGCGCCGGCAGCGTCTCGTCGCGGTCCAGCCCCTCGCGGGCCAGGACGTGGTACACGTCCTTCGCCGTCTCCTCGGCGCTGCTCACGAGCGAGACGCCGTCACCGACGACGTAGGAGATCACCCCGGTGAGCAGCGGGTAGTGCGTACAGCCGAGCACGAGCGTGTCGACGCCGGCCGCGATAATCGGCGCCAGATACTCCTCGGCGACCGCGAGGAGCTCGGGGGTGAACGTGTCGCCCCGCTCGACGAACTCCACGAACCGCGGGCAGGCCACGCTGGTGAGGACGAGATGGGGCGCGGCGGCGAAGGCGTCGTCGTACGCCCGCGAGTCGATCGTGGCCCGGGTGCCGATGACCCCGATCCGACCGTTGTGGGTGGCGGCAACGGCTCGCCGCACCGCGGGAAAGACCACCTCGACGACCGGGACGTCGTACCGCTCACGGGCGTCGCGCAGGCAGGCCGCGCTGGCGGAGTTGCAGGCGATGACGAGCACCTTGACGCCGCGCGCCACCAGGGAGTCCATGACCTCGAGCGCGAACGCGCGCACCTCGGCGAGCGGCCGCGGACCGTACGGGCTGCGCGCCGTGTCACCGACGTAGACGACCGGCTCATGCGGCAGCTGGTCGAGCACCGCTCGGGCGACGGTGAGCCCCCCGACTCCGGAGTCGAAGATCCCGATCGGCGCATCGTTCACCCGGGCAGGTTATCGGCCGGGGGCTGCCGCTCCCCCGGACTGCGGAGTCCTGTGCGTGTTGGGGCACTGACCCGGCTCCACAGCCTCGTGAACCAGCCTCTTGAACCCAGTCCAGTGGAACTGGTCCACAACCTCGTGGCCGTACGACGGTCGTCCGGCTCAGCACCGCTGTCACGGCCCGCCGCAACCTGCGGTGGCGATCGGCGGTCCGGCCGGCGCTCCAGGACATCACGCTGGGCGTGCACACCCAGCTCGAACGGCGATGGCTGCACATCGAGCGCGTGCACGGGCTGCCGGTTGGCCATCGACAGTTCGTGGCGGCCCGTGCCGGCGGCAACCGCTACGTCGACTGTGACTACGAGCCGGTTCCGGTGCGCGTCGAGCTCGACGGGCGGCTGGGCCACGACCGGGTGCTGGAGCGCTGGCGTGACATGGCGCGTGACAACGCGGCGGTCGTCAGCGGGCGGCTGCCGCTGCGCTACGGAGGGCCGACGTGACGGCTCGGGGTTGCCAGGCGGCCGGTCAGGTCGCCGCGGTCCTGCTGGCGGCCGGATGGAGCGGCGTACCCCGTCGCTGTGGAGCCCTGTGCGTGCTCCAGCACTGACGCGGCTCCACAGTCCCGACAAATCGGCGATGCGGTCCGGCGGGAGCAGGTCAGGCCCAGAGCTGGCCTTCGAGACGGGCCTCCGCCTCCTCGAGGGTGCCTGCGTACGCGCCGGTGGAAAGGTACTTCCAGCCGCCGTCGCAGACCACGAACGCGATGTCGGCGCACTCCCCCGCGTCGACCGCTTTTCGGGCCTGCGCCAGCGCCGCATGCAGGATCGCCCCGGTCGAGATGCCGGCGAAGATGCCCTCGGCGTCGAGAAGCTCGCGGGTACGCCGCACCGCCTCGCGCGGGCCGACGGAGAAGCGGGCGTCGAGCACGGACGCGTCGTACAGCTCCGGCACGAAGCCCTCGTCGATGTTGCGCAGACCGTAGACCAGCTCGCCGTAGCGGGGCTCGGCAGCGACGATGCGTACGCCGGGGACGTGCTCGCGTAGGAACCTGCCGACGCCCATGAGCGTCCCGGTGGTGCCGAGGCCGGCGACAAAGTGGGTGATCGACGGGAGGTCGGCGAGGATCTCCGGGCCTGTCGTCTCGTAGTGCGCGAGGGCATTCGCCGGGTTGCCGTACTGGTAGAGGAAAACGTAGTCGGGATGCTCGTGGGCCATCTGCTTCGCGACCCGGACGGCTTCGTTCGAGCCGCCGGCGGCGGGCGAAGAGACGATCTCGGCGCCGTACATCTCGAGCAGCTGGCGGCGCTCGATCGAGGTGTTCTCCGGCATGACGCAGACCAGCCGGTAGCCCCGCAGCCTCGCCACCATGGCCAGCGAGATGCCGGTGTTGCCGGACGTCGGCTCGAGGATCGTCGACCCGGGCTGCAGCCGGCCCTCCTTCTCCGCGGTCTCGACCATGTAGAGGGCCGCGCGGTCCTTGATCGAGCCCGTCGGGTTGCGGTCCTCGAGCTTGGCCCATAGCCGTACGTCGGGCGACGGCGACAGCGCCGGCAGACCTACGAGCGGCGTGCGCCCGAGGGACTCCAGCAGCGAGTCGTAGCGGGTCATCCGCCGGTCACTGCACCGCCGGCCACCGCGGGCAGGATCGTCACGACGTCACCGTCCTCGACCGGCGTGGCCAGGCCCCCGAGGAAACGAACGTCCTCGTCGTTGAGGTAGACGTTGATGAAACGCCGGAGCCCGTTCTCGTCGACCACCCGGTCGCGCAGGCCCGCATGGCGTACGTCGAGATCGGCGAACAGGTCGTCGAGCGTCTCCCCCTTGCCATCGACGGCCTTTTGCCCGTCGGTGTGGGTGCGCAAGATCGTCGGGATACGCACTTCGATGCTCATGACACCTGCAACGTCGAGACGACCCGCACCTCTTCCTCCGTCACCACACCGTCCACGATCCGGAAAGACCGGAACTCGACGGAGTCGGCGTCCCGGGTGGAGACGAGGACGTAGTGGGCTGTCGGCTCGCCGGCATAGGAGATGTCGGTACGGGACGGGTACGCCTCGGTTGCCGTGTGCGAGTGATAGATGACGACCGGCTCCTCGTCGCGGTCGTCCATCTCGCGCCACAGCACGAGCTGCTCCTGCGGGTCGAAGCGGTAGAACGTGGGCGAGCGCTCGGCGTTTGCCATGGGGACGAAGCGAGTCGGCCGGTCCGAGCCGGCCGGGCCGGCGACGATGCCGCAAGCCTCGTCGGGATGGTCGCGGCGGGCGTGCCCGACGATCGCGTCGTACGTCGCTCGCTCGATGGTCAGCGTCCTCGGCACGCCGGCCACGGTAACGACCCGCCGCTCACCAGCCGGCGAGCGCCCGTACCAGCGAGTCCTCGAGGCCGCCCAGCCACTCGTAGACGGCGAGTTGCGGCAGTCGCGGGTCGTCGGCCGCGAGCGACTCCATCTCGTCGTAGATGTCCTCGGTCACGTCCAGCCTGGTGCCGAGCGCCAGCCGGAGGTCGTTGAGGGCAGACAGCCACGATTGCGCTGTGGTCGGGTCGAGCACGACCTTGGCGGCGTCCGTACCCAGGGCCGTCGCCACGGTCCGCAGCGCAGACCGCTTGGCCGCCCGCAGCTCGGGCTCGGTGTAGCGACGGAAATCCGTGGCGGCCTGGTCGTCGTCGGCGTAGGCGTCGGGCAGCAGCCGCGCGAGCACCGGGTCGGCCGGTCGCTGGGTCTGTCCCACGGCGATGCCGACCAGCGCCTCCAGCGGGTCGGTCGGAACGGGCGGGGCGTCCGTCTCGAGCAGGGCGACCAGCTCGGTGGCCAGCTGACGGAGCACGCTCGCTTCGGCGCGCGAGAAGCGGGCCTCGAGACCATGGCGCGTACGCCGGAAGCCGTGTGCCATCAGTCCTGCTGCAGGGTGGCCCATAGGCCGTGCGCGTGCAGCCGAGCGACGTCGTGCTCCATCTGCTCGCGGCTGCCCGACGATACGACGGCGCGGCCCTTGTGGTGGACATCGAGCATGAGCTTGGTCGCCTTCTCCTTGCTGTAGCCGAACAGCTTCTGGAACACGAAGGCTACGTAGGACATCAGGTTGATGGGGTCGTTCCAGACAATCGTGATCCAGGGCTTCTCGACGTGCGTCTCGTCCAGGGTTTCCGGCCGCTCGACCTGCTGCGGCGCGACGGTCGCCGCCGGGACCCGTTGCGCCGGGAAACCCGTCGTCATGCCAACAATGTTGACAGAACGCGGCGCCGATGTAAGCACCCGATCGGGGCATCTACCCTTCCGGTCATGAGCCCGTTGCCGCACTCGATGCCGAGCACCGCGCTCTTCACCGACCACTACGAGCTGACGATGCTGCGCGCCGCGCTGGCCAGCGGCACGGCGGAGCGCCGGGTCGTGTTCGAGGTGTTCGCCCGCCGGCTGCCGCGGGGTCGACGCTACGGCGTGCTCGCCGGGGTGGAGCGGCTGGTGCAGGCGGTCGAGCGCTTCCGCTTCGACGACGAGGAGCTCACCTACCTGGCGACCGCCGGCATCGTGGACGACGCGACGCACGACTACCTCGCGGCGTACCGCTTCTCCGGCGACATCGCCGGCTATCCGGAGGGCGAGGCCTACTTCGAGGGCTCGCCGGTCCTCGTCGTGGAGGGGTCCTTCGGTGAGTCCGTGCTGCTCGAGACGCTCACGCTGTCGATCCTGAACTCCGACTCGGCGGTGGCCTCGGCCGCGGCGCGGATGGTGTGCGCCGCAGGCGAGCGGCCATGCATAGAGATGGGGTCGCGGCGTACGCACGAGCTCGCGGCGGTGGCCGCCGCGCGGGCGGCGTACATCGCCGGCTTCACCTCGACATCCAACCTCGCCGCCGGCCTGCGCTACGGCATCCCGACGACGGGCACCAGCGCGCACGCGTTCGTGCTCGCCCACGGCAGCGAGCGCGCGGCGTTCGAGGCGCAGGTCGCGACGCTGGGCAAGGACACGACGCTGCTGGTCGACACCTACGACGTCGAGCAGGGCATCCGCACCGCCGTCGAGGTCGCCGGGCCGGACCTCGGCGCGATCCGGCTCGACTCGGGAGACCTGCGCGAGCAGGTGCGCTCCACCCGGCGGCTGCTCGACGAGCTCGGCGCCAACCGCACCCGCATCGTGGTCACCAGCGACCTCGACGAGCGCACGATCGCCATGCTCGCCGCGGAACCGGTCGACGCGTACGGCGTCGGCACCTCCGTCGTGACGGGCAGTGGCGCGCCCACGGCGGGCTTCGTCTACAAGCTGGTCGCCCGCGAGGTCGACGGTCGGCTGGAGCCGGTGCAGAAGAGGTCCCCTGGCAAGGCGTCGGTCGGTGGACGCAAGTGGCCGGCCCGCCGATGGGACGCGACCGGCACCGCCACCGCCGAGGTCATCTACGTCGGATCGCCGCCGCCGCCGCGTGGCGACGAGCGGCGGCTGCTCGTGCCGCTCCTGCGCGGCGGTGAAGTCGTCAGCGCCGACGGCGTCGCCGAGGCACGGCAGCGCTGGCGGGCCAGCCGCGCGGAGCTGCCGCCGACCGCGATGCAGCTCTCGGACGGCGAGGCGGCGCTGCCCACGATCCAGGTCCATGGTGAGGGGTCATGACGCGGGCTCTGGTCGTCGTCGACGTGCAGAACGACTTCTGCGAGGGTGGCAGCCTCGCCGTCGCCGGCGGTGCGCAGGTGGCCGCCGGCGTCACCCGGCTGATCGAGGAGTCGGCGTACGACGTCGTCGTCGCAAGCCGCGACTATCACCGGGCACCGGGCGCGCACTTCTCCCGCGACCCGGACTACGTCGACTCCTGGCCGGCGCACTGCGTCATCGGTACGCCGGGCGCGGAGTTCCATCCCGCGCTCGACACGGCGCGGGTCGACGCGGTCTTCGACAAGGGCGAGACGGCAGCGGCGTACAGCGGGTTCGAGGGCATCGACTCCGCGGGCACCGACCTTGCCACGTGGCTCAAAGACTCTGGGGTCGACGCCGTGGACGTGGTCGGGATCGCGACGGACCACTGCGTCCGCGCGACGGCGCTCGACGCAGCACGAAACCGGTTCGCGACGCGGGTACTGCTCGAGCTCACGGCCGGCGTCTCACCGACGACCACCGACGCGGCGCTCGACCTGATGCGCGAGGCGGGGGTCGAACTCATCGGCAAACCCCTCCTCGGCGCCGACTGAACCGCGCCGACTGAACCGGGTTTCCGGCTAGGCGGCACCGTCCTCGAGCGACAGGAAGAAGCTCAGATCCGGTTCCGGCTCCGCGGCGCCGGGGTGCACCTCGAACCACACGACCTTGCCGGGCGTTCGCGGCTCGACGCCCCATGAGGCGGCCAGCTGCTCGACGAGCATCAGTCCGCGGCCGGTGGCCGCGTCGAGCCGGTGCCGCCGGCGGGTGAGACCGCGCGGGTTGCCGTCGGTCACGCCGACCCGGATTCCTTCACCCGCCGCGTCAACGGACAAGTCGACGTCGGAACGCGCGTGGAGCACGGCGTTGGTCACCAGCTCGCTCACCAGAAGCTCTGCCGTGTCGACGACGTCCGCCGCGATGCCCCAGGCGGCCAGCTCTGCCGAGAGAAACCGGCGCGCCGCACGGACGCTCTGGGCGTCGCAGGGTAGCGCGGTCCGCGCGTGCATGCCGGCAGGATAGGCGAACCCGCGATCTTCCGCGCCCCCGCCACGTGTCGGCTTTCCGACCCGTCGCGGCCAGCGCGGCCGGACGCCCCTTCCGCGCGTCGGCCGCGTCGGTACGACAGGGCGGCGGTAGTGGCGCGGGTTACCCTAGGGTAACCATGGAGAACCGAACAGGAGGCTCGCGGTGAGCGCGTCGAATCCCACAGAGCGGGAGTCGCGGCAGGTCGCCGAGGCCGCCCGGGAGACCGAGTGGCGCAAGCCGAGCTTCGGCAAGGAGCTGTTCCTGGGGAAGTTCCGGCTCGACCTGATCTCCCCGCACCCTCGGCTGCCCAGCGACGCGGTCGCCAAGGGAGAAGCCTTCCTCGAGCGGTTCGAGCGCTTTCTCCGCGATGAGGTCGACGCCGAGGAGATCGAGCGTGACGCGCGCATCCCCGACCAGGTGATGAAGGGCCTCGCCGACGTCGGGGCGTTCGGCATGAAGATTCCCGAGGAGTACGGCGGCCAGGGCCTGTCCCAGGTCTACTACAACCGGGCCCTCGCGATCGCCGGGTCCGTGCACTCCTCGGTCAGCACGCTGCTCTCCGCTCACCAGTCCATCGGCGTGCCGGAGCCGCTCAAGGCCTTTGGCACGGAGGAGCAGAAGCGGTGGTTCCTGCCCCGAGTCGCCCGCGACGAGGTCAGCGCCTTTCTGCTCACCGAGCCCGATGTGGGCTCAGACCCGGCGCGCCTCTCCTCGACCGCGGTACCGACCCACGACGGGTCGGCGTACGTCCTCAACGGCACGAAGCTCTGGACCACCAACGGCGTCGTGGCGAAGCTGCTCGTCGTCATGGCGGTCGTGCCCAAGTCGGAGGGGCATCGGGGCGGCATCACCGCATTCGTCGTCGAGGCCGACTCCCCCGGCGTCGAGGTGCTGCACCGTAACTCCTTCATGGGACTGCGCGGAATCGAGAACGGCGTCACGCGCTTCACCGACGTCCGGGTGCCGGCGGCGAACCTGATCGGCCGCGAAGGGCTCGGTCTCAAGATCGCGCTGACGACCCTCAACGTCGGGCGGCTGTCACTGCCGGCGATCTGCGCCGGCGCCGGCAAGTGGTCGCTCAAGATCGCCCGCGAGTGGGGCAACGAGCGGATCCAGTGGGGCCGGCCGGTCGGCAGGCACGGGGCGGTCGCCGACAAGATCGCCTACATCGCCGGCATGGCGTTCGCGCTGGAAGCGGTCGTCGAGATGTCCTCGGTCATGGCCGACGAGGAGCGAAACGACATCCGGATCGAGGCGGCGCTGGCAAAACTGTGGTGCTCCGAGCACGCCTGGCGGGTTGCCGACGACCTCGTGCAGATCCGCGGCGGGCGTGGCTACGAGACCGCGGCGTCACTGCGCGCCCGCGGCGAACGTCCGGTGCCGGCCGAGCAGGTGCTCCGCGACATCCGGATCAACCGCATCTTCGAGGGTTCCAGCGAGATCATGCGTCTGCTCATCGCCCGCGAGGCGGTCGACCAGCACCTCACCGTCGCCGGCGACATCATCGAGCCCGACGTCCCGCTTGCCGGCAAGGCCAAAGCCGCCGTCGCGGCCGGGAAGTTCTACTCTCGCTGGCTGCCGCCGCTGGCGGTCGGTCCCGGCCAAAAGCCGACGTCGTACGCCGAGTTCGGCGCGCTGGCGACGCACCTTCGCTACGTCGAGCGGCACGCCCGCAAGCTTGCCCGCTCGACGTTCTACGCGATGTCGCGCTGGCAGGGCCGGCTCGAGCAGAAGCAGGTCTTCCTGGGACGCATCGTCGACATCGGCGCCGAGCTGTTCGCGATCTCGGCGACTGTGATGCGGGCGCAGATGCTGCTCGACGACCGGGCGCCCGAGGGCCAGGCGGCCATCGAGTTGGCGGATCTCTTCGCCAAGGGTGCCCGGCGCCGGGTCGACCGGCTCTTCCATGAGCTCTGGTTCAACGACGACCAGGCGAACTACGCCGGGGCGATGCGCGTGCTGGACGGCCGCTACACCTTCGCCGAACGCGGCATCATCGACGTGTCGGGCAACGGACCCTTCCTCGCCGTCGACCGCGACAAGGCTGACGTGGCGGTGGAACTGCCGGCCGCGGGGGTCTGAGCCGCGGGTGGCGCTCAGGGGCGGTCAGGAGGGCCCGGTCGTCGGGCTGGCCGACGCTGAGCCGGTCGGCGAGGGCGACCCGCTCGGCGCTGTCGGACTCTGGCTGGGACTGGAACTGCTCCGCGGAGTGGGGCTGGCACTGCGCCCGAGTTGGCGTGGGCTCGGGGAGGGCGTCGCGGTCGGGGATCGGGTCTGCGCAGGCGACGGTTCGGTGGACCGGCGCTTGCCGGGGTGGATCACGTTCTCGACCGTGGGTCCGGCGTCGGAGCTGCGGCCCAGCAATGCGCTGATCGACTTGCCGGCGAACAGCTCGACGACGGTGATCGAGGCCAGCGCGACCGTGAACACCAGTGCCGCGGCGAGCGCCACCCGACGCCACGAAATGCGGCTGGTCCGCAGCTTCCCAAGGTCGGGACGCTGGAAGAGCGGTCCGGCTAGCGAGGTGAGCCGGTCCGTCGTACGCCGGGCCCAATGGCGGTAGAGGGCACTGGTCGTCGTGGCGACGATGCTGACGAGAGCGGCACCGATCACCGTCCCGCCCACGCCGAAGAGCGATGCCACCACGGCGGCCGATGCGGCGGCCAGGGCGCTAGCGGCCACCTGCATGGCGCTAATCCCCAGCCGAGGTGGCGCCTCGACGGTCCGCGCGCCGTCCTGCTCCCCGACTCCCATGACGCCTGCCAGGATTCCACGGACGGCAGGCCGGAGACGGTACGAGCCCCCGCCGGGAAGCGGGGGCCCGTACTCGCCGGACAGTGACTCGCCGGATAGTCAGAAGCGGATGTAGGCCATCGTCACGCTCTTCGTCGCACCGGGTCCGATCGAGCCCAGCTTGTAGCGCATCGTGTCGCCGAAGTCCCCGTTGACGGTGCCGTTCTGGACGGCGCCCGGAACGGTCGCCGGGTCGCATGCGCTCTCGAGGATGTCAGTGGTGACCAGCGCGGTGTTGCTGTTTGCCCCGACGTTGGAACTCACGCTGAGATGCCGAAGCATCATCCCGTGCGCTTCCTTGCCGGCCGGAGCCTTCGACGCCGGGTTGTAGGCGATGACCGAGGTATGCGTCGTCGCCGCGTGCGTGTTCTGGAAGTTGGCCCAGCCGTCGGCGCCTCCGGTGTCGGTGTCGAAGTCCACCTGTCGACGCAGGATGACGTTCGACAGCGTCGAGCCGGTGTTGTTCTTCACGCTCATCGTGACGTCGAGCTCGCGCTGCACGCCCACGAAGGCGAACTTCTGGGTGAGGGTGGCCTGCCCGTTGCTGGTCTTGCGGGTCACCGTCGCGGGGACGGCGGACAGTGGCGAGTCGGTCGACGGACCGAAGCCGACGTTGCCGGTCCCGGTGTCGAACGCCTTGATCGCGCCGGTAGGCCCGCCGTAGCACAGCACGTAGCCCTCGCCGCGCGCGCCGACGCCGATGTGCTCGTAGCGTCCGTTGCTCGTGGAATCCGGCGACAGGTAGGACAGGATGTTGCCGTCCGTGGACAGCTCCAGCGTGGTACCGCCGCTGGTCGTGAAGTGGAACGTGCGCCAGTGGGTCGACCCGAGGACCTTTCCCTGGAGCGACTGCTTCGACGGTGCCGACGGGCCGGCCGCGGCGCCTCCCGCCGCCGAACCGGCGACCACCACCACCGCACTTCCGAGTGCGAGAACGACTCCTGCATGACGCTTCATGTGGCCCCCCCAAGGGCTCGTCGACTGGGACGTCGCCATCCGACTCCTAACTGAAGGCCATCGGCAAGCAACTGTCAGTTATCTGACCCTGCTGCCGACGTCAGTTGACGTACCGGCAACGGCAGTCGGTGGCGACGGGAGGAACGCCTATGGGAACGCCGATGGGCGTAGCGTGACTCAGCGGCCGCGGCGCCGGGCCGGATGCCCCCGCCGGCCGCGCGAGCGGAGGCTGTCGTCATGCGTCGGAACCGGCGGGAGACCGAGGTCCACGTCGTGACGGACGCCGGACGCAGCCGGCGACAGGAGATCGACAACCGACAGCGCAACTACATCATCAAGATGGGCATCCGGACGCTGTGCCTCATCCTGGCGATCGTGCTCTTCACGCTCGGCGTCCCCTTTCCGTATCTCCTTGTGCTGATCGTCGCCTCCACCGTCCTGCCGTGGATGTCCGTCGTCGTCGCCAACTCCGGCCCCGCACCCGACCCGCGTCGCCGGCCCGCGTCGTTCTACACGCCGGACTCGCGGCGGGGCCTCGGCGCAGCTCCGGACGACCGCCCGCGCTGAAGCCGGCCGACCGGCCTGTCCGCTTACCCGCCCCGGGCGCCCGTACGCGCCCGTACGCCGCCATGATCGTCCGAGGATCGGTCCGAGAGATCGTCCGAGGATCGGTCATGCCGTATCAGCAGGTGGCGCCCCTTGATCTCCTCGGACGACTCCTCGGACCGGCCCGGCGTCGGGCGTCTCCGCTACACTGAGGCCTGCGACGCTTCGGCGTCGCCCTCCCGCGGGCGAGCCGCCCGTAGGTCGCTTGTGTGACGTGCTTCGTTCGATGCTGGACCGGCGGATTGCCGGGCCGTTCGCGCCGCAGCCCACTTGACGCGGCCATCGATCAGCAACGGAGTTCCACACGTATGCCACACGCACGTATGTCACAAGCGCGAGAGCCACACACACGAACGCCAGACCCCTCTCGCCGCCCGTCCACTCGGTCCGGCAACCGATCCGGCCGGCGGCACAGCACGGCCACGACCACAGGTACGACCAGGCCGACGAGCCCCGCTCTCGACCTCGAGCGCGCCTTTGCGGCTGCGGCAGCAACGGCCCCGCCGGCGGCGAAGAGCTTCGCCGCCCTGGGCCTGCCCGACCGGCTCGTCATCGCGCTTGACCGCCGCGGCGTCCAGGCGCCGTTCGCCATCCAGGCCCGCACCATCCCCGACGCACTCGCTGGCCGTGACGTCCTCGGCCGTGCTCAGACCGGGTCGGGCAAGACCCTCGCCTTCGGGCTGCCCCTGCTCGCCCGCATCGCCGGCGAAGGACGCGTGCCAGGCAAGCCGCGCGGCCTCGTCCTCGTCCCGACCCGGGAACTTGCCGAGCAGGTGAAGGAGGTGCTTGCGCCGCTGGGCCAAGCCCTCGACGTACGGGTCACGGCTGTGTACGGCGGAGCGTCCATGCGTCGCCAGATCGACGCACTGCGCCGGGGTGCCGACGTCGTCATCGCCACCCCCGGACGGCTGGTGGACCTCATCGGTCAGGGCGAGTGCTCGCTCGACCGGGTGTCGATCACGGTCCTCGACGAGGCCGACTACATGGCAGACCTCGGCTTCCTGCCCGTCGTCACCGAGCTGCTCGGCCAGACGCAGCCGGACGCGCAACGGCTGCTCTTCTCCGCGACCCTCGACAAGGGTGTCGACAAAATCGTCGCGCGCTTCCTGACCGCCCCGGCCATGCACGCCGTCGAGTCGGCGGTTGCCTCCGTCACCACGATGGACCACCGCGCGTTCACGGTCCGGGCAGAGGACAAGCTTGCAGTGACCGCCGAGATAGCGGCCCGCCCCGGCCGTACGCTGATCTTCGTTCGCACCAAGCACGGTGCCGACCGGCTGGCCAAGCAGCTGCAGCGCACCGGCGTGCCAGCCGGCGCGATCCACGGCAACCTGCTGCAAAACGCCCGGCAGCGCGCCCTCGACGCGTTCTCGTCGGGTGCGGCGCGAGTGCTCGTCGCCACCGACGTGGCGGCTCGCGGCATCCACGTCGACGATGTCGACCTCGTCCTGCACTACGACCCGCCGGCCGAGGCCAAGGACTACCTGCACCGGTCCGGTCGCACCGCGCGGGCCGGCGCCAACGGCGTCGTCCTGTCGCTACTGCAGCCGGATCAGGTGCGCGGCATGACCCGGCTCTACGAGCAGGCCGGGGTCGGGACGTCGCCCGCATGGGTCGAGCCGGGTTCCCCAGCGGTACGCGAGATCGCCAGCTCCGGCATACCGATCCCCCCGGTCGCTGTTACCCAGGTCGCTACCCCGCCGGCCCCGTCCGGAGCGGCTCGGCCGCGCTCGCAGCGACCCCGCTCGAAGCAGCGGTCGACGGCGGCGTCGGGCGGCTCGGGTACGCGCCGTCCCGATCGCACGCCCTGGCGCACCGCCGCCACGCGCACCGCCGCCACCGGATAGCGGCTACCCCGCCAACCGGCGACCCGGACGCGCAAAGAGGGGCTCCAGCCGTGGCTGGAGCCCCTCTTGCTGTCGTACGCCGTGCTAGCTCAGACGGGCCGTACCTGCTCGGCCTGCGGGCCCTTCGGGCCCTGCTTGACCTCGAACTCGACGCGCTGGTTCTCATCGAGCGAGCGGTAGCCGTCAGCCGCGATCGCGGAGAAGTGCACGAACACGTCGGCGCCGCCTCCGTCCTGGGCGATGAAGCCGAAGCCCTTCTCTGCGTTGAACCACTTCACGGTGCCTTGCGTCATGCTGTCTCCCCTTGGAGGACGATGTCGGTGCCCGCACTGTGCGGAGCCCCGGGCTGCCGCCGTCCCCCTCCCGGGAAGTTCCGCGGGAAACGAGAAAACGCCCGCGATCACACTCCGCGGGCGTTTAAGAACGGGCGAGGAACTGCAACTGCAACCGGCGCCACCGTACCACGAGTTCCGCGGCAGACCGGCAACGCGGGGCGCACTACTGCCGTGTGTGACTTATGTTGAACGGATATAGACGGACAGTGACGACGGTCCTGTGCGCCGTGACTTTGCCCGCCGAGACCCTCTCGGTGGGGGTTGCCCGCGTGCGGTGCGGAACTGCTGCCGCGTCATGGCGGACCGCGACGCGCGGGAGACCTGCGTCCTGCTCACCAGCGAGCCACGGGGCGAGACCGTGGAGACGATGGCCGCGGCGAACGAGCTGAGTCGTCAGCTCGATGAGATGCAGTACGCAAACGGCGATGGTCCCTGCCTGGAGGCGCTGCGCAGCGGAACCCCCGTGTACGCCCCGGTGATGGCCGAGGAGACCCGGTGGGGGGAGTACCCGAAGCTCGCGGTCGACCACGGCGTGCTGTCGATGCTCTCGCTACCGCTCGCACCGCAGGGCAAGACGATCGGCGCGCTGAATCTGTACGCCACCGTGCCGCAGGCCTTCAGCGACAGCGGCGGGGAAGGGGCACTGTGCGAGCTGTTCGCAGGGCAGGCCGGCGTCACCGTCGCCGGCTCGCAGCGACACTCGCGCAACTCGAGCTGAGTGCGGAGCTGCGCGAGGAGCTCGACCGGCTGCTTGAGCACGACCAGCAGCGCGCCGAGCGGGTGGCCGACCGGCATCGCCAGCTCGAGACTTTGATCGACGCCCTTACCGCGCCGCTGACCGGCGAGCAGGTGGGGCAGGCCGTGATCGACACCGCTGTCAACGGGACCGGAGCGGCGTGTGGCGCGCTGCTCACCCGCGCCGGCTCCGCCCCGGCTGGGGGACGGTTCGAGCTGCTCGCCCAGCGCAACCTCACCGAGCGTGCCCGCAAACGCCTGAGCGGTCTCCCTCTGACGCGGGCCGGCAAGCTGAGGGACGCTTTGACTCCCCTCGCCCAACCGGTCGCCGTGGCCGTCGACGAGCCAACCGCCGACGATCCCCAGCTCGCCGAACTATTCGGGGGTGCACCGTGCTGCCGCTGGCTGCGGCGCGGCAGAGACGCTGTCGCCGTACTGGTTCTGGCCTATCCGGCGGGCGGGGAACCGGACCCGGATGCCCGGGCCTACCTGCTGACGGTTGCCCAGCTGGCCGCCGCGGCGCTGGAACGAGCCCGGTTGACCGAGGTCGAGCAGGCCTCGG
>JBBSIN010000034.1:0-25068 GCA_038232055.1 Mycobacteriales bacterium | reverse complement strand
GGTACGCCCTCGCTGACGCCTCGCTCGAACCCGCGGTCTACTGGCGGCTGACCGACAACTGGCTCGAGATGTCCCTGCGCTTCCTGGTCGGCGCGCGAGGGGTCCGCAAAGTGAAGGACCTGATCAGCCGGCAAGTCCTGGGCGAGCTCGGCGCCGCCGGCATCGGCCTGGCATCCGCGACCTACAACATCGTGGGACTGCCGGAGCTCCACCTCGCCCACACTCCTCACAAGCCGGCCCACCGCACTCCAGAGGCCGACCCCACGACGACGTCCCACTCGAGCTGAGCCGCAGGTCTCCTGCCCCTGCAGCGCCCGCGGAGGCAGCCCGCCTCGTCACGACAGCGGGGCGCATGCCAGAGCTCCTGAAGACGGTGCTGCCGCGCCATCGGTGTGAGCACCTGGGCCGCCGGCGTGGACCGCCGCACCCACCTGAACAACGCCGCCCTCGGGCTGGCACGGACCCCGCGCGGGCGCCGCAGGTGACCCGGCTGTGGCGCCTATGCAGGATCTCGACGGTGACCGGGTTCGGCCTGGCGGTTGAGCTCGGCGACGGGACCTGCTCGGGGTGACGCCGGTGACCCTCGCGGCGGTGCTGGTGATCTTCCCGGTGCAGGGCCGGGAGCTGGGCTGGCCCTGGTGGTGCCTCGCGATGATCGCCAGCGGACTGACCGTGTTCGCCGCGTTCATCGCCTACGAACACGCAACCCGCCGGGCGGCGGTGATCGAGGCGAGCCTGCTGGCCAACCGGACGTTCACCGTCGGACTGGCCGTCGCACTGGTCTTCTTCGACGCGGTAGGCGGGTTCCTGTTCGCGTTCGGGCTCCACCTCCAGCTAGGGCTGCGGTTCACCCCGCTGCACGCCGGGCTGACGGCGCTACCAACGTCGGTGGGGATCTTGCTGTCCGCGACCGCGTCGCGCTGGCTCCCTGCGCCTGGGCCGCCGGCTGCTGCACGCCGGCCTAATGACCGTCACCGTCGGGCTGGTGTTCAATCTTCGGCCCTGGGAGGGTGATGACGCGGTGCGGCCGGGGCAATGGGGAAGGGGCAGGACTGTCATTGGCTACCAGACGTGTGCACGTGTTTGTCGCCCGGCTGTGCGGTTCAGTCCCGCGCCTGGCGGCATGTGCCTCTCGCTCGCTAGTGGCAGGGTTGAGTCGGCTTGGAGAACATGTTTGCCGATGACGGCGCCGCTCCTTCAGGTCGCGGTGGGCGGTTGAGGCTTCGTGCACGGGTCGACGACGGCGCACGGTGGTCGTCACCTGCCCCTCTGGTCCGACACCTGTGGCTCGGCCACCAGCAAGGTCACGGTTCACCTGGTGGTCGGGGTGCCGACGTTCGGGGTCGCGCCTCACCAGGGGTCGGTGCCACGCCGGGCAGGTCGAGCGCACCCGCCGAGCCGGGGATCGACTCTGGAGGCTCCTGCGCGAGCGATGGTGTCATGTCGCTGACAGTTCATCCACATTCCGCGAAGAGACGAGGTTGACGCCTGGGACGGATAACCCCGTCTCGACCACCAGAAAGGTGCGTGACCTCGTGTCCACACAGACCTCTCGGCACTCCACCGACCTTCGGTCCGCCGCGTCGTCCGTCTCCGACTTGCTCACCCGTGGCGCCATCGCCGGGCTCTTCGGCGGGATCGTGTTCGCCGTGGCGAACATGTACTACGCGATCGGCCACGGCAAGCCCGAGGTCGCTCCGTTCCTGTCGATCTCCACGATCTTCCGGGCCTCGGACATGCCCACGATGAGCCCGCAGAGCGTGATCACCGGCCTGGTGGTGCACGTCGGCCTCTCGATGCTGTTCGGGATGGTCTTCGCCGTCCTCGTGGCCGCCTGGCTACGGACTCCGCTGATGCTGCTGGCCGGCGGCATCGCGTACGGCCTGCTGCTGTACCTGGTGAACTTCCAGGTCCTGGGACGGTTGTTCTTCCCGTGGTTCGTCAATCCTAAGGGTCCCAACCAGCTCTTCGAGCTGTGGATCCACCCGGTGACCTTCGGGCTGGTCCTCGTCCCGTTCTTCCTCGGGATGGCGCCGGCGCTGCGCCGAACTAGCACGGAGGCCTGAGCCTGCCCAGGCCTCGATGGAGGAGTAGGCCCGGGTTTCTCTCCTGCCCCGGGCCAGAGACTGCAGCAGCCGGAACGCGGCGACCGTCGGCGGTGGCCGGTCACCGACCTGGCCCGGGGCGTCAGGTCGCTGCGGCCAGTCCGGCCTCGTCGAGGATCCGCACCGTCCCGTAGTCCACCGCGACCAGTCCGCGCCGTTCCAGATCCTTGAGGACCTTGTTCAACGAGGGCCGGGCCGCCCCGACCATGGCCGCGAGCGTGCGCTGCGGCAGCCGGACCACCTGCTCGTCGGCCTCCTCGAGCAACAGGGCCGCCGTCTGCTGGACCAGCGACTTGCCCAGCAGGTCGACCACCCGGGTCTGCGCGGACGCCAGCCTCCCGGCGACACTCGACAGCCACCGTCGGGCGATGGCCGGCTGGCTGACCAGTAGCTTCTCGAAGTCCGTCCCGTCCAGGTAGAGGCAGGTCGCCGCCTCCACGGCGCGCGCCGTGTAGGGCAGCGGGATCCCCAACAGCATGGCGATGTCGCCGTCGACGTCACCAGGGCGCAGCACACCGACGACCACCTTCCGACGACCCGATCCGACGCTGAGTTCGACACGCCCCTCTCGCAGGATCCACACGCCCGTGGATGGCCTACCCGCCGCGAAGACGGAGCCACCCGTGACCGTGCGGTGGGCGGACAAGGACCGGGCCAGTGCCGAAACGTCACCGGGCCCCAGCGGCACCGAGGCACCCCGGCCCACGCACCGGGCGATCCAGGCCGCCTGGCGCACCCGCACGTCCCCGGGGTCGGTCCCACCCACGAGCAGGGCGAGCGCACCCGCCAACCCGGACACCGGCCCCTGACGCCCCTGCACAAGCCGATTGTCCCATTCACTGGCACTTCCACCGGCCATCCACCACGAGACCAGGCCATTCGAGGCCTTGGCAGATCGGTGAGCAGTCGATGACCCCATCCCGCCATCCCCTTGCGGGAACAAGGCCAGGTGGCAGCCCGAAGTGGACTTTGAACAGGGTCAGGTTCCACTGAGGTCTATCGATCACGACTGCTTGCCGCAGCGACAGATCCGCGTCGCCGGCGCGACGCGGACGTTGACCCACCCTCCTTCGCGAAGCGGATGCCGCTGGTTTGGGCCTGGCAGGCGACGTACTCGTGGCCGTTGAGGATGACCTGCGCGCCAAACGGCGGATGCCCGCTCATCTTGATCGTCACATGCCCGAACGTCGGGTCCATGATGTGGAAGGAGTAGTGGTTGACGAACTGTCTCGTCTTCTCCAGGTGGCGGATCACCCCCGACCTGGTCCTGCTGACCTTCCACACCATGGCCGGTGCCCGGGCCACCAGGATCAGAAAAACCCCCACACCCACCGCATTCTCGCGCAGGTACTGCTCGGCGATGCGGTGTTTGCGTTCCTCGGCCTTGCAGTCGATCACCGGCACCTGCTGCGCCCCGGCCCAGGCCCGCACCCGCCGGGCGAACCGGCCAGCCAGCCGCATCAGGTGCGTGTTGTCCAGATCGGCGTCACTGTCCTCGTGCCAGCGCCGCCACCACAACTCGCGGACCCGCGGCTCCGCCTCGTCCACGATCGACCCGCGCGGGACACGGACATACCTCGGCGGCTCCGCCGACGCCAACGCCCGACGCACCGTGTTCCTCGAACACCCCACCACCCGCGCGATCTCCTTGATCGGCAACCGCTCGGCCCGATGCAGCCGGCGGATCTCCGCCCAATCCTCCACGGACAACACCCGCTTCCCTCCCTGGCTCGACAACAGCCAGGCTCGTCGGAAAGGGGTCAATTTTCGGACGTCGACACGGGGTCAGTTTTCACCCGTCGCCGACAGGGACAACCGGGGCTTCTGGGCGACTGGACGCTGAGCCGTCCGACCACGCGAAGGCGGCCTACCCTAGGGGAGTCCCCAGCAACGGATCGGGCCACAATAGGCTCTGACGCTCACTGGACTGTTGCGGACAAGCGCTTTGACCCCTACTCTGACTCGCCATAGCTGAAAGCTAACGGGGGAGCTTGGCAATGGGATACCAGCAAGGTCTGGCCGGCGGGCTGATCGGCTTGATCGCTGGCGCGGTAGGAGCTGGCGGAATCGCCACGAAGTACTACAGCGATCACGTCGCACAGTCTCAGGTGCGGCAGCAGCGGCTCCTGATGCTGAGCGACCGCCTCAGCCAGTTGAGGCAGACCGAGATAGACGAGATATCGGCGAACAATAGGGCGTATAACGCGGCCGGAGGAGGTCCTGGGGCCGGCGACACCGTCCCCTTCCGCAACGGCGTTGATCCAGCGACCGTGTCTGCAAGGGAGAGGGCTCAGCAGGCCGCCATGAAGGCTCTGGCTAGTGCTCCCAGCGATGAGCAACTGATCGACTGCGTCCACAAGTTCCAGAACGGGGTGTCCGCTGCGGTCTTCGCGACAAAGGTTCACCAGGCAGTGCTCGGGAACCGCGCGGCATCCACCTATCTCGCCGCGAGCGACGCGCGAATCAATACGCTCGTGAACCAGAGCAGTACCGACCTGCTGCTCGGGAAGTTTCACCAGCCGGGCTCGACGAAGTGCGCCGTTCCCTAGGGCTAGCTGATTGACCTCGTGAGACTGGCGCTGGGGACGGGACACAGATGCGCGCTGCGGTCCCTAACATGATCATGTGGCGCGGCGGTTCCTGACCCTTCGCGCAGGTCAGGCATCAGCTAGGCGCAGCTGTATGCGCTGGTCCGGCGGGGCGACCTCAAAGCTATTAGGATCGGTGGCCGCCGGGTGTGGCGGGTTGATCAAATGCTCTGTTGGTTGCCCGGCCGAGCAAGCTTGTGGGCGCGAGGCAACACGCCAAGTGACAGATCCTCTCCCGGTCGGGTGCCAGTGGTCGACGAGAATGGTGGCGTTCGGCAGCAGCGCACGATCGCGCGCCGCCGTGGCCGTGTCAACCCGAACTGGCCCCACCGTGACGGCTTGGGTTCTAGCCATCGTCGCAACCCCGACGATCTTCGGGAGTTGCGATGGTGCACGGTCGGCCAGGGCCTGCGCCGCAGACGGCGAAGCGGGAGCAGTCCGCGCGGTTGATTGCGCGGGGCGTGTCGAACCACGAGGCGTGCCGCATCGTCGGCATCAATCCGCGGACTGGGAAGCGTTGGCGACACGGCCGCACAATCACCGGTAGCAGTGGTCGGCGGCTGCACTATCCGCCTGTGATCAACACGCGAACGGCGTGTCCGTGGCCATGTAAAAGTCCCCACTGGCGGCCAGATTGAGGTCCCCGCTGGTGGCCATCTGAAAGTCCCCACCCTTCGCTCGTCGTGTCGAGCTGGGAGTTGGGACGACGGCGATATGCCGCATCGGCAGTCCGGGACGTCGGCCTGATCCTCTTCTTCCGCGAGATCGGGTTCTCCCTGGCTGAGATCGAGCGTTTCGTTGCCGGCGAACGGCAATCCCGACGGGACATGATTGATCACAAGTTGGCCGAGCTGGCCGAACAGCAGCACCGTATCGAGATGGCCCGCACCGCACTCGAGCACGGTCGGCAATGCCCAGCCAGCGAGCCCATGAAATGCTCCCGATTCTGGTCGATCATCGGAGGCCGAATGCGCGGCCTCTCACTGGAAGAATGCCGCGCGCGAGCGCACTGACAGACCTCTCACCGATGCGAACGCGAAGCTACGCCGCGCTTCGCCTCGAAGGCCCTATCGATGACGGGCGAGAGTCGCCCGCAAGCCGAACGCCCAGTGGTACGTCGCAGGTCAGCGGGGGCGTCCGCGGGGGTGTCCCACAGGACCCGCCCGGTGAAGATTCTCAGTGGGGCACGTCATACGGAACACGATCGCTGCCCGTTTGCCGGCGTGGTGGTGGGTGAATCGGTGCCTGGGGGCGACGGGGCACTAGCCCCTACCGGCGTCCCGGCGAGAACAGCGGCGGAGAGAGGTTCGCCGGCCGGCGGCCGAGCAGGCCGCCGATGTCGGAAATCGCCGCGGCCAGCGCCGCGAGCTCGTCGGCGACGAGGGCCTGCGGCCCGTCACAGAGCGCCGTCTCCGGGCTTGGGTGCACGTCGACCATGACGCCGTCGGCGCCGGCCGCGACGGCGGCGCGAGACAACGGCAGCACGAGGTCGCGTCGGCCTGCCGCGTGCGAGGGGTCGACGACCACCGGCAGATGACTGAGCGCATGTACGACGGGTACGGCGCCGACGTCGAGTGTGTTTCGGGTCGACGGCTCGAAGGTCCGGATGCCGCGTTCGCAGAGCACGATGTCGAGGTTGCCGCGCTGCGCGACGTACTCCGCCGCCATCAGCCACTCCTCGATCGTCGCGTTGAGCCCACGCTTGAGGAGCACGGGCTTCCCCGCAGCGCCGACCGCCTGCAGCAGCGCGAAGTTGGCCATGTTGCGAGTGCCGACCTGCAGCATGTCGGCGTACGTCGACACCAGATCGATGTCGTGCGCGTCGACGATCTCGGTGACAACGGGCAGGCCGGTCTTCTCGCGCGCGAGGGCGAGGATCTCCAGGCCGCGTTCGCCGAGGCCCTGGAAGGCGTACGGCGAGGTACGCGGCTTGTACGCCCCTCCGCGCAGGAGCGCCGCTCCGGCGTCCCTCGCCATCGCCGCGGCGGCGAGTGTCTGCTCCTCGGTCTCCACGGCGCACGGCCCGGCGACGAGCGTGATCGTATCCGGGCCGATCGGCACCCCGCCCACCATGATGGTGGAGGTCTGTGGATGGTTCTCGCGGCTCACCAGCTTGTACGGCGTCGAGATCCGGACCACGTCGCTCACACCGGAGAGCGCGGGAAGGTTCAGCGCCTCGAACTGCTCGAGGTCGCCGACCAGCCCGACGATCGTGCGGTTGACGCCGCGGCTCACGAACGCGGCACCGCCGGCCGACTCGACGAGCGCGACGACCGCATCGACGTCGGCCGGCTGAGCGCCGGGCGCCATGACGATCACCATGCTGAGGTCGTCACTCCCACGTCGTCGTGGCCGAGTTGAAACCTGGCTGCGCGCGGATGACGCAGAACGGCAGCCCGGCCGGGTCGCGCAGCACGACCCACGACTCGATGCGCGCTACCTCGACGGCACCCAGCTTTCGAAGCCGAGCCACTTCCGCCTCGACGTCGTCGGACTCGATATCGAGGTGGATCCGACTGGAGCCCTCGCCCAGCCGCTGCAGCCCCAAACCGAGCTCGCCCGCATGGCCGCGCAGTTCGACGTACTCGGGATCGGCGGGGTCGGTCTCGACCTCGGCGCCGACGGCGGCCGACCAGAACGCGACGTTGCGGTCGAAGTCCTCGGCAGCGCAGTCGATGAGGAGTTGACGGAGCCGGCTGCGGTGCATCCGCCGACTGTAACCGGCGTCAGACCTCCAGCCGCTCGACCGCTCCGAGGGGAAGGCCGCCGCCGCCTCGACGGGGGCCGAGCTCCGCGACCAGCATCGCACCGATGACGAGTACGGCGCCCGCCACCGCGCGCGGTCCCAGCCGGTCGCCTCCGACGACCACGCCGAAGATGCCGGCGAACACCGGCTCCATCGTCAACACCACCGCTGCCCGCGCCGGCGGCAGGTGGCCCTGCGCCCAGGTCTGCCCGACGAAGGCGAGCGCCGTCGCGAACACGGCGGTCAGCGCGAGCGCCGCCCACACGCCCGCGTCGGGCGGCGAGCCTAGACCGCCGGCCGGAACGGCGACGACGGCGCAGAGCACGGTGACCACGGCGAGCTGGACGACGGCGAGACCGAACGCGTCGTATGACGACGACCACTCGCCGAGCCCGACGATGTGCAACGCGAAGGCCATCGCGCACGCCAGCGTCAGTGCCTCACCGCCGCCGATCGCGAAGCCGCGCAGCGCGAGAAGAGCGAGTCCGGCGGTGGCCAGAACGACGGCGCCCCACGCGGACCTGCCGACCCGCCGACGCAACAGTAGGCCGGCGAACACCGGGGTGAAGGCGACGAACATGCCGGTGATGAAGCCGGAGACTGACGCAGGTGTCGTCTGCAGGCCGAACGTCTGTGCCACGTAGCCGACGCCGAGCGCCACGCCGAGCAGCGCACCGGCGCGCCGCCCGCTCGACGGCAGTGAGGCCAGGGACCGGGGACGCAGCACGAGCATCGCGACCGTCGCGATGCCGAAGCGCCAGGCGAGGAAGTCCAGAACCGGCATCCGGGCGATGGCGTCCTTCACCACCACAAAGGTGGCGCCCCAGACGGCCGTGATCGCGATCAGCGTGGCCACGGCGAGCAGCTCGGTGTGCCGCCCGGCGCTTGCTGGCCCGCGGATGCGCGCAGACACGGGGGTTACCTCCCAACAGCGTCGCTCGGGCGATCGTTTGAGACGGGACTCGGGTCGGCTCGTCA
Organism: Mycobacteriales bacterium; assembly: GCA_038232055.1. GTDB lineage: Bacteria > Actinomycetota > Actinomycetes > JADGOV01 > JADGOV01 > JBBSIN01. The sequence goes on along the minus strand of JBBSIN010000034.1, from coordinate 16,651 downwards.
GCGGCTCCGTAACGACTTGAGCAGCGCCAGGTCCTTCGTGTGCTCCGGCGCCTTGCCCGGCGTCTCGATGACTACTGGTACGCCGCGGGTCGCCGGATGGCGGAACAGCTCTGCGAACGGCTCGGAGCCGATGCTGCCGTCCCCGATGGCCGCGTGCCGGTCGCGCAGCGAGCCACAGGTGTCGTGCGAGTCGTTGGCGTGCACGAGCTTCAGTCGTCCGCGCCCGATTGTCCTCACGAGAGTGTTGAGCGTCGTACGGACACCGCCTGGCGCGGCCAGGTCGTGGCCGGCGGCGTAGGCGTGACAGGTGTCGAGGCACACACCCAGCCGGGGATGGGAGTCCAGCGCGGTGAAGAACGGGCCCAGGTCGGAGACGCTCGCCGCGAGCGCGCCGCCACCGCCCGCAGTCGGCTCGACCAGCAGGTCGGGGTCTTCGTCGTCGAGGTCGTCCAGGATCGGCAGCAGCACGTCGCGTACGCGGCGCAGTGCCTCGTCGTACGCCGAGCGGTCCACCGCTGAACCGGCGTGGAAGACGACGCCTCGTGCGCCGATCCGACGGCCCCGGCGCAGCGACCCGCGGACCGACTCGGCGGAGTTCTTCCGCGTCACCTCGGCAGGCGACCCGAAGTTGACGAGATAGGTGGCATGCACGAAGACCGGCATCGGACGCCGCTCGCAGGCGACGCGGAACTCGTCGTCGCGGGCCGGGTCGCCGGCCGTCGCCGCCCATGCCCGCGGGTTGGACACGAAGATCTGCACGGCCTCCGCGCCGATCTCGTCGGCGTAGGCGAGGCCGCCGGCGACAAGGCCGCCGGCGACGAAGACGTGCGCGCCCACGGGAGAGGGCTTCCGTGGCGGCATGGCTACGGCAGGACGACGATGGTCACGGTGGTGCCGCGGGGGACGGACTGGCCGCCGCTCGGGGACTGGCCCCGTACGGTGCCGCCGAAGAACAGCGGTCGAACGATCCGAACCTCGAAGCCGGCAGCTTCCAGCACGCGCCGCGCGCTGTCGTCGCCCAGACCTTTCACGGGCGGTACTGGGAAGAGCTGCGGCCCTCTCGAGACGACGAGCGCGATCCTCGAGCCGTGCGGCGCGGTGCCGCCGGTGGGTGGGCTCTGGCGGATCACCTTGCCCTTGCCGACGACGTCGTTGAAGGCGCTCTTCGTCGTGACCGTGAAGCCGAGCTTCGTGAGCGTGCCCTTCGCGTCGCCCAGGGCCTGGTCAGCCACATCCGGTACCGGGATCGGCTGACGACCCCTGCTGACGGTGAGCGTGACGAGGTCTCCCGGGTGCAACAGCGTGGCCCGCTTCGGGGACGTCTTCACGACACTGCCGGCCGCGACCGAGTCCGAGTATGCCTCGGCGACCGTGCTGCGCAGGTTGTCACGGCCGAGCGCCTCCTGGGCTTGGTCGAGTGGCTGCCCGGCCAGGTCCGCCAACCGGTGCACCTCTGGGCCCTTGGACAACGCGATGTCGACCGCGCCGCCGTGTAGCACCCGCGCGCCCGGTCCGGGCTGCTCGTAGGCCACCTGCCCCGCCGGCACTGTCGCGTCGAAACGGTCGGGGAGCCAGTGCGCGCGGAGTCCGGCGCCGTCGAGTCGCTGCTGCGCCGTCGCCCTGGTCAGGGCGAGCACGCTCGGTACGTTCGAGAAACGCCCGATCGCCAGCCACCAGCCGGCCACCGCCGCGGCGACGGTCAGCAGGATCAGCAGCAACGCGACCAGGCGGCCCCGATGGGCACGCCGCCGGCGTATCGGTGCCGCCGGAGCAGTCGGGGCACTGGCTGCAGCGGAGGCAGCGGGCGCACCCGGCAGCGGCGTGACGAGCGTGGGATGCCGAACGGTACGTCGAGCCCCGCCGTCGCGCCGGAGCACGGCGGTGTCACCTTCGGCCGGATCAGTTATGGGGATGACGGCCCGGACCCGTCGCAGCGCGCCGAGGAACTCGTGGGCGTCGGCAAACCTTGTGCCGGGGTCGCGGGCGGTTGCTCGGGCGACGAGGTCGTCGACCGGGCCGGGCACTGCACGTACGGCGGACGGCGACGGCACGTCCTCGTGGACGTGGCGGAACGCCACAGCCAGTGCGGTGTCGCCATCGAACGGCGGCCGCCCGGTCAGCAGCTCGTAGAGGACGATGCCGGCGGCGTAGACGTCGCTTCGGGCGTCGGCGGCGCCGGTGGCCACCTGCTCGGGCGCGAGATAGGCGACCGTGCCGATCAGCATGCTGACGCTCTGGGTTGCGTTGGCGGCCTCGACCGCCCTCGCGAGACCGAAGTCGGCAACCTTGATCCGACCGTCGTCGGCGAGCAGGACGTTCTCCGGCTTGACGTCCCGGTGGACGAGCCCCGCGGCGTGGGCCGCCCCGAGCGCCGCCAGCACCGGCTCCAGCACCTCGAGGGCGTGCGCTGGGGAGACCCGTCCCCGCTCGCCGATGAGGTCGCGGAGCGTGCGCCCCGCGACATACTCCATGACGAGGAACACGACGGGTTGGGCCGTGTCGTCGTCCTCGGTGCCCTGGTCGTAGACGCCGACGACATTGGCGTGCGACAGTCGCGCCGCCGCCTTTGCCTCGCGGATGAACCGGGCGACGAAGTCCGGGTCGCCAGCGTAGATCTGGTGCATGACCTTGACCGCGACCGTGCGCTCCAGCCGGACGTCGGTCGCGGTGTAGACGGTGGCCATGCCGCCGCGGGCCAGCCGCGCCTCGACGCGATACCGGTGGTCGAGGACGCGGCCGACCAGCGGATCGGTCAACGTCGTGTCCACTTGTCGGATTCTACGGCCGCAGTGCTGACCGGGCGGTCAGGCGCGCGTCACCTGTAGTGCTCGCGAAGTGTCAGGACATTGCGCACGTAGGACTTGGTGTCGCGGTACATGCCGTTCTTCCGTACCGACCCGAGCCCCTGGTAGTAGCCGGCGACCGCCTGGTCGGTACGCGCGGCGCGGGTGAGCTGACCGAGCAGCGCCACTCCCGCCGTTACGTTGTCCTTGGCCTTCAGCAGGTTGAGCCGCCGGTGCACGACGTAGCGCGAGACGTAGTCACCGGTCGAGGGGATGACCTGCATGGCGCCGACCGCGTCGGCCGGGGAGACCACGCCCTGCTGGAAGCCGGACTCCTGGTGGGCGACCGCCAGGGCTAGCGCCGGATCGACGCGATAGCGGGAGGCGGCGTCGACGATGAGTGACCGAACCCGGTCTCGGGACGCGACGTGGTGCCGGGCGAGCCAATCGCGGTGCCGCGCGGCCGAGGCCACGACGGCACTCGGATAGGTGCGGCCGGCGAAGGAGTCGGGGGCGCTCGGCTGCTGCCCCGGCAGCCTCAGCCGCTGGCCGATGTAGATCGTGTAGCGGGAGCCCAGGGAGTTGCGGGCGGCGAGCCAGGCGACGGAGGTGTGGTACCGATGCGCGACCTCCGACACAGTGTCGCCGGAGCGGACCGTGTAGGTGCGGGCCCGGCTGGACCCGGACGCAGGGCTCGCCACTCGCCCCGGGACCCGTAGCAGGGCCCCCGCGTAGATCAGGTCGCCGTTGCCTGGCAGGTGGTTGAGCGCAATGAGCGCGGCGACCGTCGTGTGGTGGTCTCGGGCGATGGCGGAGAGCGTGTCGCCCGGACGGATGCGGATCGTGATGATGCCCGGGACGCTCGCCGTGACGACGGCCCCGATGGCGATCGGCGCGCAGAGGGCAGGTAACAGCCGGCGGTAGCGCATCGAACCTCCAAGCCTGTATCGAGAATCCCCCTCGCTCGGTGGAGGCTAGGCGTGGTTCGGCGTAAATGACAAGTGTGTGGTTCGAATCTATCCCGGTATGCGCACTTCGACATGGTCTGAGAGCACGCGGGTCTCGAGCACCGGTTGCGGCGCCGTGGCGGGGCCGTGGACGACCGCCCCGTTCCGAAGGCGGAACGTGCTGCCGTGCCACGGGCACACCACGCACGCGTCGGACCCGGAGCCGCGAATCTTGCCTTCGTGCAGAGGTCCGGACAGGTGGGAGCACCGGTCGATGAGCGCCCGTACCGTCCGACCCTCTCGGTAGAGCAGCACCGGCCAGTCCGCCACCTCCCGCAGAACGGGCTGTCCCTCGGGCAGGTCGTCCAGGCTGGCAACGGTGGTCCAGTCGGTCGGTCCGGTGTCCATCACGTCGGCGGTCCGGTTGGCGCCAGCCCCTCGTCGGAAGGAGAGGTGACCGCCGATCGTGCCGCCGACGGTGACGAGGGCCAGCCCGGTCAGGCCGAGCGCCTTACCGCGGGCGTAGCGCCCTCGGACCCGGGCGGCGAGGCTGGCGGCGAACACGACCGTGCCGGCCACGTTGGCCACTGCGTGCACCAAACCGGTCCGCTGCTCGGGCTGGTGCAGCTCTGACCAGTCGGTCCATCCCGAGGCGACTGTGGGAGCGACGCTGACCAGGCCGGTCGCGATGAGCGCGCTCGAGGCGGCGCCGGTCTTCGGGAAGAAGTCCAGCATGACCGCCGACGTCCAGGCTCCGATGGGGATGTCGGTCAGCACCGGATGCAGCGGGTGCCCGAGCCAGGTCCCGTGCAGGACGTCGCGAAGTAGCTGCGGCTGGATGATGTTCTGCACGAGCGTGCGTGCTCGATTGACCAGCGGGTCGAGGAACGAGGCGCGTTCGAGGACGTCCAGTGAGTCAAAGGGTTGCATGGGGGCAATGTAGCGCCGGCCGATCGGCGGGTGCTCAGGGCAGGTCGGCAAGGCCTTCGAAGGGCGAGGACGCTTCGGCGTACGACCGCTTCGGGATGCGTCCGGCCTGTCGCGCCAGTCGGCCGGCCTCGACGGCCCGGGCCATCGCCTCCGCCATCCCCACCGGATCCTGCGCCCGGGTGACCGCCGAGGCGAGCAGCACGCCCGCGCAACCCAGCTCCATCGCCTGGGCGGCGTCGGAGGCGGTGCCGATGCCGGCGTCGAGGATGACCGGCACGGTGGCCCGGTCGACGATCATCGAGATGTTGTGCGGGTTGCGGATGCCGAGGCCGGTGCCGATCGGCGAGCCGAGCGGCATGACCGCAGCGCAGCCGAGCTGCTCGAGCCGGCGAGCCAGCACCGGGTCGTCATTGGTGTAGGGCAGCACGACGAAGCCGTCGTCGACCAGCCGCTCGGCGGCGTCGAGCAGCTCGACCGGATCCGGCAGCAGCGTGTGCTCGTCGGCGATGACCTCCAGCTTGACCCAGTCGGTGCCGAGCGCCTCCCGCGCCAGCGCAGCGGTCAGCACCGCTTCGCGCGCCGTGAAACAGCCCGCGGTGTTGGGCAGCACTCGAATGCCGAGGCGGGAGATGACGTCGAGCACCGACCCACGGGCCGCCGGGTCCAGGCGCCGCATCGCGACCGTGGTCAGCTGCGTGCCGGACACCTTGAGCGCCGCCTCCAGCACGTCGAGGCTCGGCGTTCCGCCGGTGCCCATGATGAGCCTCGACGCGAACGTCTCGCCGGCGATGGTCAGCGAATCTGCCATGTCAACCTCCCTGTACGGCGGCGAGCACCTCGACCGCGTCGTCGTCGTCGAGCCGGCGGGTCGGCCAGGTGCTGCGCGGCACCACCTCGCCGTTCACCGCGACCGCCGTGCCGGTGGGTCGCGCGCCGAGCTGGGCGAGGAGCGCGTCGACCGTCGTACCCGGAGCAACGTCGCTCCGCTCGCCGTTGACCGTGACCGTCACGCCGGCACCGCCGCCGCTGCTGTCGTCGCCGCCGCCGCGATGAAGCGGTCCGGGCGAAACGGACGCATGACCGTCGGCAGTTCGCCGGTCGTGAGCAGGTCGGCCACGGCGTCGGCCGTGACCGGCGCAAGCAGCACACCGTTGCGATGATGGCCGGTGGCCGCGACCACCCCCGCGCCGAGCGAGCCGACGATCGGCGCGTTGTCCGGTGAGCCGGGACGCAACCCGGCGCGCACCTCGACCAGTTCGAGCTCGGTGATGCCGGGCAGCAGCTCGTGGGCGTCGCGCAGCAGCTCGTAGACCGCACCGGCGCGGACCGTCGTGTCGAAACCCATCTCCTCCATGGTCGCCCCGACCACCAGCTCGCCGTCGTCGCGGGGCACCACGTAGACGTGGGAGCCGCGTACGACGCCGCGGACGGTGTGGTCGAGGAAGCCCGGGCCGCGCAGCCGAAGGATCTGCCCCTTCACCGGGCGCACCGGCAGGCCGACGAGCTGCGCCGACCAGCAGCCGGCGGCGACGACGACCTGCGCAGCGGACAGCCGGTCCCCGCCGGCCAGCGTCACCGAGGCGGCTTCGACCGAAATCACCTGCTGCTCGAGGACGCGGACGCCCGCCCGCGCGCCGGCGCGGCGCAGCGCCGGCGTCAGCCGCCGCGGGTCGACGCTGCGGTCCCCGGCGGCCAGCAGGCCCGCCCGCACGGTCGAGGCCAGCATCGGCTCGTACGACCGGCACTCACGTCCGGAGAGCAGCTCGGCCTGCAGGCCGAGCTGCTGCTGGTAGGCGTGCAGCTCGACGAGCACCGCTCGATCGCCGGCGTCGGAAGCCACGGCGAGCGTCCCGGTGCTGCGGTAGCCGACGTCCTCCCCGAGCTCCTCGACGAAGGCGGGATAGCGCCGCGCACTGTCGAGATTGAGGGCCAGCAGCGACTCCTCGCCGAACTGTGCCTCGGTGACCGGAGTGAGCATCCCCGCGGCGGCGTACGACGCCCCGCGCATCGGGGTCGGATCGACCACCGTCACCGTCAGGCCGCGCTGCGCCGTACGCCATCCGATCGCGAGACCGATTATCCCGCCGCCGACCACCACGACGTCGGCATTTGCCACTGGAGCGGCTCCCTTCGCCGGCATGACCCGGATCAGGTTCGACGGTCGGGGGCTTTCAGCCCGCCCTCTCAGCCCGGTCTGCACCGGGCTCCCGCGCGCTGACCAGCTTACGCCGCGCGGTGCTGCGTACGCCGACGCGTGTCGACATAGGGTCTCCGGATGAGGGATTCCGGATGGGCCCGATCCCGGTCTGAGTGATTGTTCGAGGAATCGTCCGAGGTGATCAAGGTGAGCTGACCCGGAAAAACAGCAAGGTCGTTCCTCGGACGATCCCTCGGACTCCCTTCTGGGCGATCTTCAGCCGCTGCACGACTCGGCGGCCAGGCGCGATCTCGCTAGGAGACCCCGGGCGGCCGGTCGTCCTCGGCGACCGGGACCGACTGCCGGATCTCCTCTCGGCTGCGAGAGTCGGCCAGCGGCAAGGAGCGCAGCGCCTTGAGCACGGACTCACCGGCGCCAGCCTGCTCGGCGTGCCGGACGACGTCCTGCTTGCTCGCCGGGTAGTCGAGGGCGTTGAGCGCGTCCATGACCTCATCGATGCTCGGCTTGTCCATATCGGCTCGCCTACTCAGCGAACTCCCGTCGCAACAGCCCCATGAGGTGCTCGTCGACCCGCCGGCCGCCGTAGTGGAACCGCTCGCGCGCAGTTCCCTCGAGGACGAAGCCGACCTTCTCGTAGACGTGTCGCGCGCGCTCGTTGTCGGCGAAGACCCACAGCTCGATGCGGTGCAGGTCCATCTCCTCGAAGCCGAAGCGGCAGACGGTACGCATGGCGTCGGTGCCGTAGCCCTTCCCCCACTGCGACCGGTCGGAGACGGCGATGCCGAGGTCCGCGCAGCGGTTCTCCGGACCTTGCGTACGCAAGCCGACCCCACCCACGATGCGGCCGTCGGCCTTCGCCTCGATGACGAAGTTGGCGCTGTCGTAGGAGAGCGACCGGTTGCGCTCGATCCAGTCGCGCTCGTCCCACCGCGACATCGGATAGCGCAGCATGAGGAAGCGAGTGACCTCGCGGTCGTTCAGCGCCCGGTAGAAGAAATCGGCGTCGTCCGGCTCGTGGGCCCGGAGCCGGACCAGCTTCCCCTCGTACATGAGTCGACGGTACGGATGCGCGCAAACGGATATCGTCCCGGCGTCAGGGCCGGACGGGCGGCTGTGCCGGCGGGGCGCCCGGTTTACTGGTCGGGTGGACGCCGACGTCGAGACGCTGGTGGGGTCGTGGCTGGTGCTGCCCGAGGTGGCCGAGCGGACCGGGTGCAGCGTGTCGCAGGTGCGGTCTCTCGTGCGCCACGGACGACTGGTCGCCGTACGCCGGGGTGAGCCGCCCGTGCTCAGCGTGCCCGCCGACTTCGTGTACGACGGCCGGCTGGTCAAGAAGCTCGGCGGCACGCTGAGCCTGCTGCGCGATCAGGGTTTCGACGACGTTGCGGCGTTGCGCTGGCTGTTCACGCCGGACGACTCGCTGCCCGGCTCGCCGGTCCGGGCACTGCGGGAGAACCGAGGCACCGAGGTACGCCGCCGCGCCCAGGCGCTGGGGTTCTGACGTGTCCGCGCGCGAGCGGCTCGCGCAGGCCCGGCTCTATCTCTGCACCGGGCTTCGTCCCGATCTCGAGGAGTTCCTCGACGCGGTCCTCGCCGGCGGCGTCGACGTCGTACAGCTGCGGCAGAAGGGGCTGGAGGCGAGGCAGGAGATGGCGGCGGCTGAGCTTTTCGCCGACGCGTGCCGGCGGCACGGCGCCCTCTTCGCCGTCAACGACCGCGCCGACGTCGCCTACGCCCTGCGCCCGGATGTCCTGCACCTCGGGCAGGACGATCTGCCGGTGCCGGTGGCCCGGGCGATCCTCGGCGACGACGTGCTCATCGGCCGTTCCACTCACGGCCCGGCCGAGGTCGACGCGGCCTCCGTCGAGCCAGGCGTCGACTACTTCTGCGTCGGCCCGACGTGGCCCACGCCGACCAAGCCGGGACGCCCGGCGCCTGGGCTCGACCTCACGGCGTACGCCGCGTCGGCCGCCGGAGCCCGTCCCTGGTTCGCGATCGGCGGCATCGACCTCGACAACCTCGACGACGTGCTGGCCGCCGGCGCGACGCGTGCCGTCGTCGTACGCGCGATCACCGACGCCGACGACCCGCGGGCGGCGGCCCGGGAGTTCGCGCGGCGGTTGCGGTGAGGCTCCTCTACCTCCTGCTGCTGGGACTCTGCCTCCTCGGCACGGCGCTGCCGCTCGAGCTGCGGCTGGGCACCCGGGTCTTCGCGCGCTGGCGACGTCTGGTGCTCACGCTGCTGCCGGTCGTCGCGGTCTTCTTCGCCTGGGACGTGTGGGCGATCGCGCGGGGCGACTGGAGCTACGACCCACGCCAGACAGTCGGCGTGGTCCTGCCCGGGCGGGTCCCACTGGAGGAGCTGCTGTTCTTCCTCGTCGTCCCGGTCTGTGCGGTGCTCGCCCTCGAGGCCGTGCGAGCGGTGCGCGGCTGGCGCGTGGGCGACGAGTGACCTACACCGTCGCGGCGGTCGTCGGGCTTGCCGTGACGGTCGCGCTCGACCTCGTCGTGCTGCGAACTTTTTTGTTGCGACGCAAGGCGTTCTGGACGGCGTACGCAATCACGCTGTTCTTCCAGCTCGTCGTGAACGGGGTGCTCACCTGCCGCGACATCGTCGTGTACGACGCGGACGCGATCACCGGTCTGCGCATCGCCTGTGCGCCGGTCGAGGACCTGCTCTTCGGTTTCGCGCTGGTCACCCAGACGCTGTGCTGGTGGGTGTGGTGGGGGCGCCGGCTCGGGCGCGGCGCGAGCGGACCAGCGCGGGAAGCGCCACCCGGGCGCGGGTGACCGCCCCGACGGCGACCCGCCGGTCGAGCACCCGGTAGTCGGCCTGCTCGACCGCGTCCAGGATGCCGCCGTAGAGGCGCAGCGCCGTACGGATGCAGTCACGGCTCGTGGGATGCAGCAGCCGGATCCCGGGCTCGGCCGAGCGGAAGAGTTCGCGGGTGCGGGCGATCTCGAAGGCGAGCAGCCGCCGGACGCGACCGTCGACCACGCCCGCTTCGAGGTGCTCGCGGGTCACCCCGAACATCGCGAGGTCCGCCATGGGCAGGTAGATGCGGCCCCGCCTGAGGTCTTCGCCGACGTCACGGAGGAAGTTCGCGAGCTGGAACGCGATGCCGAGGTCCTCGGCGTAGGCGTAGGCAGCGCCGTTCAGCGGCTCGAGAATGGGCACCATCTGCAGCCCGATCACTGCTGCCGACCCGTGGACGTAGCCCAACAGGTCGTCGTAGGTGGCGTACTCGGTCACCGTCAGGTCCATTCGCATCGAGGCCAGAAAGGCCTCGAAGTGGCGAAGCGGGATGCCCCATCGGCGGATGGTGTCGTGTACGGCGGGAAGCGTGGCCGCGTCTCCCTCGCCGCGGAGGAAGCGGGTAGTCCACTCCTGCAGTGCGGCCGCCTTTTCGGTCCGGTCGAGCGCCGAGTCGAGGTCGTCGACGATCTCGTCGGCGTAGCGCGCGAACCCGTAGAGCGCGTGCACGTACGGCCGCTTGTACGGCGGGAGCAGCAGCGTCGCGAGGTAGTACGTCCGCCCGTGCGCGGCGTTGAGCCGCCGGCAGGCGTCGTACGACACCCGTAGCCCGGGATCGGTGATCCCGGCCGCGTCGAGCTCTCGGCCGCTCATCTGCCGAAGTGTGCCAAAGGGCCGGCCCGGTCGCCTGCGGCGACCTGGACCGGCCCTTTGGTGAGGTGACGCGAGCTGGTGCCCTCAGCCGTTGTTACGACGGCGCCGGAGCAGTGCCGCAGCTCCCACCGCGAGCAATCCGGCTGCCCCAAGCGGAAGGCTGCCCTCGACCAGCCGCTGGTGGGCCGGCGCAGACGTGGCAGCCGCCGCTGCCGTCGGCAGGGAGGCCGGACAGGTCTGCCCGGGCAGGTCGACGCAGAGCACGTCGATGCCCCGGACGAAGTCGGCGGTGTAGACGATGTTCGTCATCTTTCCGGTGGCCACGCCGTTGGCGTCACGCTTGGGCACCCAGTAGGCGTCCCAGACCTCGGACGCGCCGCCGGTGAAGTAGCCGTACTGCTTGATGTTGTTCGGGTCGCGGACGTCGACGAAGCGCAGGCCCTGCTGGTAGTAGCCCTGCGCGAGGATGCCGGACTGGTGGAAGTCGAACCAGTGCGCCGAGCAGAACGCGCCGACGGGGGTGGTGAGCCCGCCGACCGGGTTCTCGTTCGGGATGTTGGCGATGTCGAGCGGTCGGATGTTGCCGGTGCCCGGCGTCGTCGCGCTGACCCCCGCCTTCTTCAGAGTCGGTACGTACCAGGTCTGGATGGTGCCGGCCTTGTCGCAGGCGACCTCTTCACCGTCGTTGAAGTAGTCCTCCTCGGTGATGAGCAGCACGTTGCCCTTGAAGACGCTGGCCGCCGTGTTCGGCCTGAACAGTTTCGCGTTCGGGCGCTGCGAGTTGTGCAGGATGAAGTCGTTGTACGGCGACTGGTTTCCCTTGGCGTTGGTCGCGTTGATCAGGAGCGGGTTGCCCTGCCGCTGGCGGGTGTCGAAGAGCGCGCCCCCCACGGAGCCGGTGTGGAACGCGTAGCCCGCGTCGTCGACGTCGAACTTGTGACCGGCGCCGGTTCGGAACCGGATGCCAGGGCCGTTGGCCGGCGACTTCAGGGTCTTGGCTTGCCTCGGGTTGTCGAGGTCGCGCAGGTCGACGACCGAGAACACGCCTCCGGTGCCGGCCGTATAGGCCCACTCGCACCGGGCGACGTTGCTGCAGGTGACGGTGTGCGTGCTGGTCGTCACGGTGCCCGGCCCGGAGTCCGGGGTGCTACTGCGGATGAACGGGTCGGCCGGGTTGGTGACGTCGATGATGAGCAGCTTGCCGCCGCCCACGTTCACGTGCTGCGGGTCGCTCGAGACGTTGAAGATGTCGACGCCGACGAGGACGAAGCGGGTCAGCTTGCCGCTGGCGTCCCTCTTCTCGCCGTAGGTCATCGCCTCGTTCTCGAAGACCAGGTTGGACAGCACGCCGCGCAGCCTGGGTGCCGCCGGGTTGCTCGTGTCGTACACCGAGATGCTGTCGGTGCTCGAGGAGTAGAAGAAGTTACCGGTCTTCGCGTGCACGCCCGAGATCATGACCGTGTCGGGGAAGTTGGTCAGCAGGTGCACGTTCGAGCTGGTCAGGACCGGGGTCGGAATCGCCGCCGACCGCGGGGTCGTGTGCTTGTGCACACCGTGCGCCGACGCAACACTGGCTGGTAGGACGGCGAACGCGACGGCGGTGGCTGCGGCTAGGGCTACTGACGGTCGGCGCATACTCGAGCGCTCCTGGGGTGAGCCGATGGGTTGGGGCGACAGTACCCGAGAAGCGTCATTGATAAAGGGCGCTTTACCGGATTCTTTACCCGGCTCGGTGCCGACCCAGCTGTGGGCCGACGATGCGCTCGGCCGCGAGCCGGCCGCTGAGAAGCACCATCGGTACGCCGACGCCGGGTTGCGTGCCCGAGCCGGCGAAGACGACGTTGTCCAGGCCCGGCGCCATGTTGCTCGGTCGGAACGGGCCGGTCTGTCCAAAGGTGTGCGACGCCGCGAACGGCGCTCCGCGCTCCATGCCGCGCCGCTGCCAGTCGGCCGGCGTCGTCACGTGCTCGACCTCGATCGACTCGCCGAAGCCGACGTAACCGACCCGCTCCAGCCGCTCGACGATCTCGTCGCGGTAACGCGCTGCGACGACGTCCCAGTCGATCGGTGCGTCGAGGTTGGGGGTCGGCGCCAGCACGTAGTACGACGACCGCCCGGCCGGCGCCAGTGCGGGATCGGTGCGCGAGGGCACCGTCACCAGCAGCGAGGGGTCCGTCATCAGCCGCTTCTCGTCGATGAGCTCGCGAAAGACGCCGCGCCAGGAGCGGCCGAAGTGGATGTTGTGGTGCGCCGTCTTGGCGTACGTCGCCCGCGAGCCGGCGAGCAGCAGGAAACACGAGGGCGAGTAGCGCAGCCGCTTCACCGCGGCGGGGGTGAGCGACGGCGGGAGCAGTTCCCGGTAGGCGACCGGAAGGTCAGGGTTGAGCACGACCGCGTCGGCGGCGATCCGCTCGCCGTCCTCGAGCAGGACCCCGGTCGCCCGGCTGCCGCTGACCTCCACCCGCGTGACGGCCGACCCGTAACGGAAGGTCACGCCGTGCTTCTCGGCGGCACCGGCGAGCGCCCGCGGCAGTGCCTGCATGCCGCCGCGCGGGAACGACACCCCCGCCACGGTGTCCATGTAGGCGATGACCGCGTAGATGGCGAGCGCGTCGTACGGCGAGAGCCCGGCGTACATCGACTGGAAGGAGAAGATGCGCTGGGTGCGCGGGTCGCGGAGGAACTGCCCCACCTTCGTCGAGAGCCGCCGGAAGCCGCCCATGCCGACCAGCCGGGCCAGCCCCGGCTGCAGCAGGTCGAGCGGTGAGTCGAGGTTGCGGTCGATGAACTGGGTCATCTCCAGGCGGTAGAGCCGCGTGACGTCGTCGACGAAACGCAGGTAGCCGGCCGCCTCGGCAGCCCCGCACACGCGCTCCACCTCGGCGGCCATCGCCTCGGGTGACGCGCGGACGTCCAGCGTCGACCCGTCGGGGTAGTGCGCGCGGTAGAGGGGGTCGAGCGGGACGAGGTCGAGCCAGTCTTCGAGACGTTCGCCGACGCAGGCGAGCGCGTCGGCGACCAGCTCGGGCATGGTGAGCACCGTCGGGCCGGTGTCGAATCGGTAGCCGCGGTCGTCGAGCACGCCGGCCCGCCCGCCGGGCACGGTCGACCGCTCCACCACGGTGACTTCGCGGCCGGCGCCGACGAGACGCAGCGCGGCGGACAGCCCGCCGAGTCCGGCGCCGACGACGACGACGGAGTCGGTGCGACCGCGGACGGTACGCACCCTCTAGTCGTGTCGGGCCGTGGCGGCGGTCGCCAGTGACCGCAGCACCGATCGGGCGTCGGCCGTGATCGGCGCCGACTCGCCAACGGCGGTCAGCGCGTCACCGGTGAACCGCTCGATGAGGCCTTCCACGTCGGCGAGTGCACCGGTCTCGACGAACATCTCGCGCAGCGCGGCGACACCGTCCCCGTCGAGGTGCGGGTCGCCGAGGTGCCGGCGTACGACGGCGCGCTGGTGCGGTGTGGCGCGGTCGAGTGCAGCAGCGACCAATGCGGTGCGCTTGCCCTCGCGGAGGTCGTCGCCGGCAGGCTTGCCGGTGACCTCGGGGTCGCCGAAGACGCCGAGCACGTCGTCCCGGAGCTGGAACGCCTCGCCGAGCGGGATGCCGAAGGCGGTGTAGGCCGCGAGCACCGCCGGCGGTGCACCGGCCAGCGTGGCCCCGAGGTGCAACGGTCGCTCGATGGTGTACTTCGCGCTCTTGTAGCGGGCCACCCGCAGCGCCCGCTCGACCGAGCCGCCACCGAGCGCTTGCTCGAGCAGGTCGAGGTACTGCCCGGCCATCAGCTCGACGCGCATCTCGTCGTACACCGGGGTCGAGGCGACGAGCGCGTCGGCCGGCAGGCCGCACGTCGCGAGCAGCTGGTCGGCCCAGATGAGACAGAGGTTGCCGACGAGGATCGCCGCCGACGATCCGAACGTCTCGGGATCCCCCTGCCAGCCGTTCGCGCGGTGCAGCGACGCGAACCGGCGGTGCACCGACGGCCGCCCCCGCCGGGTGTCGCTGCCGTCCATGACGTCGTCGTGCACCAACGCACAGGCCTGCAGCAGCTCGAGCGACGCGGCGGCCTTGACGATCTCCTCGGTGTCCGGTCCGCCGGCGCCGCGCCAGCCCCAGTAGCAGAACGCCGGCCGTAGCCGCTTGCCGCGGTCGAGCAGGAAGTCGCCAACGGCGTCGCCCAATACGCCGAGCTCCTCGCCGATCGCGTCGAGCGTCGGGACTTGGGCCGCGAGAAACTCGTTCAGCACCTTGTGCACGCGGGAGCGCAGGTCCGCGGCGTCGAGGGGGAACTCGAGCGGCGAGTCGGGGCGGGTCACGGGCGCTCCGGGGCTGGGGGAGGTGCTACTCGCACCGAGTATCTCGTTACCCAGAGTTCGCGGATGTCGACGCGCCGGTTCTGTCCGCCGTACGACTAGCCTCAGCTGACATGCCACCCCGCCTGCTCCCAGGTCGCGTGCCGACGATCCGCAACCTGCTGGCGAGCGGCTGCTCGTTCTCCTTCGAGTTCTTCCCGCCCAAGACCGACGAGGGTGAGCGGACGCTGTGGCAGGCGATCCGCGAGCTGGAGCCCCTCCACCCGTCGTTCGTGTCGGTGACCTACGGCGCTGGTGGCTCCACGCGCGACCGTACGGTCCGGGTCACCGAGCGGGTCGCCGGGGAGACGACGCTCACGCCGCTGGGGCACCTGACCTGTGTCGGCTCGAGCCGCGCCGAGTTGCGTCACGTCATCGGGTCGTACGCCGCTGCCGGCGTACGCAATGTGCTCGCCCTGCGCGGCGACCCGCCGGGCGGCTTGGCGGCGCCGTGGGAGCCTCATCCGCATGGGCTGCGGCACGCCGACGAGCTGGTCGGCATGCTGCGGCAGCTCGGTGACTTCTGCGTCGGCGTCGCGGCCTTTCCGGAGGGCCACCTGGAGGCGCCCGACCTCGAGACCGATGCCCGCTACCTCGCCCGGAAGGTGGCCGCCGGCGCGGACTTCGCGATCACGCAGTTCTTCTTCGATGCCGACGACTACTTCCGCCTACGCGACCGCGCGAGCCGACACGGGTGCGACGTACCGATCGTTCCGGGCCTGATGCCAGTGACCAACGTGTCGCAGATCCGCCGGATGTCGCAGATGTCCGGCGCTGCGTTCCCGGCCACGCTGGCGGAGCGGCTCTGCGATGTCGAGGAGGACCCGGCCGCGGTGCGCGCGATCGGCGTGGAGGTCGCGGCCGACCTCACCGAGCGGCTCCTGGCTGGCGGCGCGCCGGGCGTTCACTTCTACACGTTGAACCGCTCCACGGCCACTCGGGAGATCTACCAGCGACTGGGTCTCGGCGAGCGCTGACTCACCGCCGTCCGGCGGCTCCTGCCCCTCATCCAACCCCGCCCCAGCCCAGCCCCCCCAGCCCAGCCCCCGCCCCAAACGATCTCCTTCGCCCGCGCTGTTGTTGCCAGATGATCTCTGCGGCCCACTTTCAGCAACAACACACCGAGCGAAGGAGATCATCGCCGGTCGCGGCTGCCGGGGTGTACGTACTGGCGAGCGTTGACGCCGTGGTGACGGCATACTCCGCCGCATGGCGGTCGGCGCGGCAGGCGGGACGGCAGGCGGGACGGCCGGCGTCGCGGTGGGCGTTGCCGCGGTGTTGCTGCTCGGGCTCACCGCCGTGACCGCTCGACCACCGTCCACGCTGGTTCCCGACCGCGACGGCTACTTCGAGCGCTGGTCGGTACTGCACGGCGGGTACGACGCCCGCTCCGCCCGCGTGGTAGGCGCCTGGCTGACCCTCGCCTACCGGGTGGCCCGGCCACTGGCCCGCGCCGGCGTACAACCCGACGTCCTCACGGTGTGGGGACTGCTGCTGAGTGTGGCCGTCGTCCCACTGGCGGACGCGGGTAGCCGGTGGCCGCTGCTCGCTACGGTCGTTGTCGTCGGGTCCGGACTCCTCGACAACCTCGACGGGACCGTCGCCGTGCTGACCGATCGAGCCACCCGGTTCGGATTCGTGCTCGACTCCCTCGTCGACCGGCTCGCCGACGCCGTCTACTTGATTGCGCTGTGGCGCCTTGGCGCACCGGCCGGGGTGTGCGTCGCGGCCGGCGCGGCGCTCGGTCTCCTCGAATACACCCGCGCGCGCGCCGGCAACGCCGGGATGTGCGACATCGGCGTCGTAACGGTGGGAGAGCGCGCCACCCGCATCGTGGTCACGGCGATC
>JBBSIN010000033.1:0-25195 GCA_038232055.1 Mycobacteriales bacterium | reverse complement strand
TCCCACAGTCCCTGCACCAGGTCGTCCGGCAGCTTTGTGCTGGCGCCGGTGACCTTGGCAATGTCATGGGCGCGCAGCCCTCGGAAGGAGTTGATCTGCCACAGGTACTCCTGGGTGGTGAAGTCGCCGAACGAGCAGTGCACCGTCCGTTTCGGGTCGTCGAGCGCCTGTGCCGCCGCGCACGCCTTTTCGACGATGGCCGCGAAACTACCCTTCGGATCGTCGCCCAGCAGGTCGCCGTCGAACTTGTCCTTGCCCGCCTGCTCCATCGTCAGCCCGGCCAGCATGTCGGGTACCCAGGCATCGTCGTAGGCGTGGTAGTTGACGACCTCCCGCAGCGTCACCTTGCCATCGGGATTTCGCATGACGAACTCGGCCGGCATCTCCATGGGCCACTGGTCATCGCTGATCTGCTCGACCACGCTTTCCAGCGCTCGATCGGCCAGGACGAAGACGTCTTGCTCCTGCATGTTCCCTCCCGGAGTTTCAGAGTATTCGCGAATCGCCGTCAGTAGTCGCCGGTGACCTGGTTGCATAGCGGCTCGTCGGCGACGTATCGCTCGAGTTGGCTGCGCACCAGTGCGTAGCCGCGCGGCATCGCCAGCGGAGTGGAGCCGGCGACATGCGGAGTGAGGAACAGTCCAGGCGCCGACCAGAGCGGGTGCCCCGCGGGCAGCGGCTCCGGGTCCGTCACGTCGAGGGCGGCGCGAAGCCGGCCGCTGCGCAGCTCGGCGAGCAGCGCGTCGGTGTCGACGACCGGACCGCGGGCGGCGTTGACCAGCAGCGCGCCGTCGCGCATCCGCGCGAGAAAGGAGCCGTCGACGAGACCCGTCGTGTCGGCGGTGAGCGGAACGAGGACGACGACGACGTCGGCCTGGGGAAGCAGCCCGGGCAGCTCGTCGATGGACACGACACCGTCGCGAGCGTGCCGCGCCGCGCGTACGACGGAAATCTCGAAGCCGCCGAGCCGGCGCTCCACGGCCGCCCCGATCGACCCGTATCCCACGATCAGCACGGTCTTGTCGGCCAGCGCGTCGGTCGGCCCGAAATCCCATCGCCCCTCCTGGCGGGCAATGGTGAAGCGCGGGAACTCGCGCAGCACCGCGAGGGTCGCACCCACCACCCACTCGGCAGTGCTCGCGTCGTGCACGCCGCGAGCCGTGCACAACACGACGCCGTGCGGTAGATGCGGCAGCACCGCCTCGGCTCCGGCCGTGAGCAGTTGCACGACGCGCAGCCGAGGCAGCCGACCCATGGCGGCGATGGGTTCGCCCACGGCGAGAAACGGCGGCACGAAGAACTCGACCTCTTCGGCGCCGGCGGGCAGCGGTCCGGCGCCCTCCCACACGAGTAGCTCGACGCCGTACGGCGTCCCGCCCATGAGGTCAGCCGCCTCGGGATGCGGCACCAACGCCTTCACTACCATCTGCAGGACCCTAATCCGCCCGGCGCGACACGGCGTTCCGGGCCGGTAGCGCGGGCATGCCCTGGCCGTGCTTCCCCTTCCGGCACCGTTCCGCGGTTGGGCCGTCGTCGTCCCGGCCGCACTGCTGACCGGCTGCTCGGCGGGGTCCGGTGCAGAACGGGCGCGGCCCCCGGCCGAGTTCCCCACCGCCTCCGCCGTCCCCTCCGGGTCGCCAACCACCGCCGGCCCCGCGCTGTCGTCCTCGCCGCGCAACCCGTGGGGTAGTTTCTCCGGAGTCGACGTCGTGTCCGACGACCTGAATGTGCCGTGGGGTCTCGCCTTCCTTCCCGACGGCACCGCGCTGGTCAGCGAGCGGGAGAGCGGGCGCGTGCTGGCGCTGCGGCCCGGCAAGCAGCCCGAGCGGATCGCCCGGCTGCCGGTGGACGCGCTGGGCGAGGGCGGGTTGCTCGGCATCGCGGTGGCACCGTCGTACGCCCGAGACCGGTTCGTCTACGCGTACTACACCGGCGACCACGACAACCGGATCGTGCGCCTCCGCGCCGGCGCAGAGCCGGCGGTGCTCGTGGACGGGATCGCCAAGAACAGTTTTCACAACGGCGGCCGCATCGCTTTCGGGCCTGACGGCATGCTCTACGCGGGGACCGGCGACGCCGGCGACCGGACCCGCGCGCAGGACCGGGCGTCGCTCAACGGCAAGATCCTGCGCATGCGGCCGGACGGGAGCGTTCCGCCGGACAACCCGTTCCCCGGCTCGCTGGTGTGGAGCCTGGGCCACCGCAACGTCCAGGGTCTCGCCTGGGATGCCCAGGGCCGGCTCTACGCGACCGAGTTCGGGCAGGACCGGTTCGACGAGGTCAACCTGATCCGCAAGGGCGGCAACTACGGCTGGCCGGAGGTCGAGGGTGTCGGCGGACAGCGCCGGTACGTCGACCCGGTGCTGACCTGGCAGCCCGCGGAGGCCTCCCCGAGCGGAGCCACATTCGCGGGCGGCGACCTGTTCGTCGCTACGCTGCGCGGCGAGCGGCTGTGGCAGGTGCGGCTCGGCACCGGCGGCGACAGCCCCAGCGCCCGCTCCCTGCTGGCGGGAAAGTACGGCCGGCTTCGGCACGTCGCCACCGGGCCGGACGGCGCCCTGTGGCTGCTCACGAGCAACCGCGACGGACGCGGGCACCCGCGCCAGCGTGACGACGAGGTCCTTCGCATCCCAGTGCCCTAAACCCTCGGCCGAGTCACCGCCTAGGCAGGCCCGAGCCGTTGCAGGACGAGCTCACGAACGCGGGCGGCTTCGGCCTGACCGCCGGTCGCCTTCATGACCGCGCCGACGAGAGCGCCGGCAGCGGCGACCTTGCCGGCCCGAATCTTGTCCGCGACGTCGGGCTGGGCCGCGATGGCGTCGTCCACCGCCGCGCCGAGCGCGGCGTCGTCGCCCACGACCCGCAGCCCACGCAGCTCGACCACCTCGTCGGGTGAACCTTCACCGGCCAGCACGCCGTCGACGACCTGGCGGGCCATTCGGTTCGTCAACGAACCGTCGGCGACGAGGGCGACGACGCGGGCGACCTGCTCCGGAGTGACCGAAAGGTCGGCCGGTTCGACGGAGGACTCGTTGGCCTTCTGCGCGAGGTAGGAGAGCCACCACCCGCGTGCCTCGCCGGCCGGTGCACCGGCGGCGACCGTCTCGGCGACGAGGTCGACCACGCCGGCGCCACTCATCTGCGCCATCTCGAGGGGAGAGAAACCGTGCTCGTTGGCCAGCCGGCGACGGACGACGGACGGTGCCTCCGGCAGGGTGGCCCGGATCCGCTCCACCTCCTCCTCGGCCGGCGCGAGCGGCACGAGATCGGGCTCCGGGAAGTAGCGGTAGTCCTGCGCCTCCTCCTTGCTCCGGCCCGGTCGGCTACGTCCGGTGGACTCGTCGAAGTGGCGCGTCTCCTGGACGATCCGCTCCCCGGCCTCGAGCAGCGGAGCCTGCCGCTCCACCTCAGAGCGCACGGCCCGCTCGACCGAGCGCAGCGAGTTGAGGTTCTTCGTCTCGGTGCGGGTGCCGTACGGCGCACCCGGGCGCCGCAGCGAGACGTTGACATCACAGCGCATCGAGCCCTGCTCCATGCGCACGTCGGAGACACCGAGGGACCGCAGCACGTCGCGCAGCTCGGCGACGTAGGCCTTCGCTACCTCCGCGCCGATCCCCTCGACTGGCCTGGTGACGATCTCGACGAGCGGGATGCCGGCGCGGTTGTAGTCGACGAGCGAGTGGCTGGCGCCATGGATCCGGCCGGTCGCTCCCCCGACGTGCAGCGACTTGCCGGTGTCCTCCTCGAGGTGCACGCGCTCGATGCCGACGCGTACCGACTCGCCGCCGACCTCGACATCGAGGTAGCCGTCGGTGCACAGCGGCTCGTCGTACTGCGAGATCTGATAGTCCTTCGGCATGTCCGGATAGAAGTAGTTCTTCCGCGCGAAGCGGCACCACGCGGCGATCGTGCAGTGCAGCGCCAGACCGATCCGGATGGTGTGCTCGACCGCCAGGCGGTTGGTCACCGGCAGCGACCCCGGCAGGCCCAGGCACGTCGGGCAGACCTGGGAGTTGGGCTCGCCGCCGAAGGTGGTCGAGCAGCCGCAGAACAGCTTCGACGCCGTGCCGAGCTCGACGTGGGTCTCGAGCCCGATAACCGGCTCGAAGCGGGTGAGGATGTCGTCGTACGACGAGGTAGCGGCGGTCACGTCGTACGACGATAGGCGGCGTGACAGGCTCGCCTCAGAGGGCTGGCGCCTCGTCGAGCAGGACCGAGCCCCAGCGGTCGGCGAGCGCCGCCTCGAGCGCGGCCGCCACCCGGTAGCAACGGTCGTCGGCCAGGGCCGGCGCCATCACCTGCAGGCCGACCGGCAGGCCGTCCTCAGGTGCCACCCCGCACGGCACGGAGAGCGCCGGCCCACCGTCGAGGTTGGCCGGGATCGTGCACAGGTCGTTGAGGTACATCGACAGCGGGTCGTCGACCCGCTCCCCCAGCCGGAACGCGGTTACCGGCGTAGCGGGGGAAACCAGGACGTCGACCAGCTCGTACGCCGCCCGGAAGTCCCGACCGATGAGGGTGCGCACCCGCTGCGCCTGCCCGTAGTAGGCGTCGTAGTAGCCCGACGAGAGCGCATAGGTGCCGAGGATGATGCGCCGCTTGACCTCGTCGCCGAACCCCGCCTCCCGGGTGCGGGCCATCACCTCCTCGGCGCCGGCGAGCCCGTCCTCGACCCGGAGCCCGTAGCGCATCGCGTCGAACCGCGCCAGATTGCTCGAGGCTTCGCTCGGCAGGATGAGGTAGTAAGCCGGCAGTCCGTAGGTGAAGTGCGGGCAGGACACCTCGCGCACCTCGGCGCCGAGCTCCTCCAGCAGCGCGACCGCCTCCCGGAAGCGCTGCTCGACACCCGGCTGGTAGCCCGCACCGGACAGCTCGCGGACGACACCCACCTTGAGCCCGCTCACACCAGCACGGCGGGCCGCCTCGACAACGGGTGGCACGGGGGCGTCGATGCTGGTCGAGTCGAGCGGGTCGTGACCGCCGATCATCGCGTGCAGCAGCGCGGCGTCGAGCACCGTGCGAGCGCAGGGGCCGGCCTGGTCGAGCGAGGAAGCGAGCGCGACGATCCCGTAACGCGAGACGCCGCCGTACGTCGGCTTCGCCCCGACCGTGCCGGTGACCGCCGCCGGCTGCCGGATCGAGCCACCGGTGTCCGTACCGACCGCGAGGGGTGCCTCGAAAGCCGCGACCGCCGCCGCGCTGCCCCCGCCGGAGCCGCCGGGGATGCGGTCGAGGTCCCACGGGTTGTGCGTCGGCCCGAAGGCCGAGTGCTCGGTCGACGAGCCCATCGCGAACTCGTCCATGTTCGTCTTGCCGAGTACGACGAGTCCCGCGTCGGCGAGCCGACGGACGACGGTGGCGTCGTACGGCGGAACCCACCCGTCGAGGATGCGCGACCCGCAGGTCGTCGGCAGCCCCTTCGTCGTGAAGACATCCTTGACGGCCACCGGCACGCCGGCCAACGCCCCGAGCGGCTCGCCGGCGGCGCGTCGCTCGTCGACCCGGCGGGCGCTCTGCAGTGCCGTTTCGGCCGCGAGATGCAGGAACGCGTGCACCTTGTCGTCGACCTCGCCGATGCGGTCGAGGTGCGCCTGGGCCACCTCGACCGCTGACACCTCACCGTCGGCGATCGCCGCCGCGGTCTCGGCGGCCGTACGCCGGATCAGGTCATTCATCGTCGAGAATCCGCGGTACCCGGAAGCGGGAGTCCTCGACGGCGGGAGCGGCGGCGAGGACCGCGTCGAGCGGCAGCGACGGCCGGACCTCGTCGTCCCGGTAGACGTTCGTGAGCGGCAGCGCGTGCGAGGTGGGCGGGATGTCGGCTGCGGCGACCTCGCCGACCCGCGCAACCGAGGTCAGGATGACCTCGAGCTGGGGGGCCAGACGGTCGAGCTCGTCGTCGGTGAGCGCGATCCGTGCGAGCCGGGCGAGATGCGCGACCTCCGGACGCGTGATGGACGGCATCCGGGAAGTCTAGGGCGGCGGCAGGAGGCGGCAGGCGCCCGCCGCGTCGTACTAGGTGCCATCAAGAGATGCCCTCGCCACTCCTGGTCGACGACGACGACCGGCCACACTGCCCGGTTGCGATCTCCTTCGCCCTGGCTGTTGTTGCTGAGAACGCCATTTAGAGATCAACTAACCGCCGCGGGCCAAGCGAAGGAGATCGCCCAAGGGCATCGCTGCCACTCGCAACACGTCGACTGTCAGGCGGTCGCCTGGTCCGGTCCCGACGCCGGCACGACGGCCAACCGGCGCGTCGGGAGGGTGGCGGCGGCGGCCCGTCGCTCCAGCCACGACGTCGCCTCGGTGGCGGGCATCGCCTTCGCGAGGTACCAGCCCTGCGCGTAGTGACAGCCCAGCGCCGCGAGCCGCGCCCACGCCCCCGCAGTCTCGACGCCCTCGGCCACGACGCGCAGCCCGAGACCGTGCCCGAGGTCGACGATGGACCGGACGATCGCCGCATCCTCCTCGGAGACGTCCATGCGCTGCACGAACGACCGGTCGATCTTGATCTCGCTGACTGGGAGCCGCTTGAGGTGGACCAGCGAGGAGTACCCGGTGCCGAAGTCATCGAGCGAGAGCTCCACACCGAGCGCCGCGAAGGCACGCAGCGTCGACGCGGCACGAGTGGCGTCGGCCATCAGGATGTGCTCGGTGATCTCCAGCTGCAGGGCGCTTCCGGGCAACCCGAAGTGCCGCAGCCGGTCGGCGAGGAAGTCCGCGAGGGTGGCGTCGTGCAGGTCGCGTACGGACACGTTGACCGCGACCTGGATCCGCAGGCCGCACTCCCGCCAGGCGGCCACCTGCCGGAGTGCGACCTCGAGGACGTACTGGGTCAGCACCCGCATGAGCGCTGACTGCTCGACGCCCGGGACGAACTCGTCCGGGCGCAGCAGTCCGCGCTGGGGATGCCGCCAGCGGACGAGGGCCTCGACCCCGGTCACGGCGCCGTCCGTGAGGCGCGCCTTCGGTTGGTAGTGCAGCTCGAGCTCGCCGATCTCGACGGCCCGCCGGATCTCGCCGAGCAGTGCGAGCCGCATGGCGGAGTTGTGATCACGCTGCGGGACGTAGACCTCGACGCCGCTGCCACTCTCCTTCGCCAGGTACATCGCGACGTCCGCCCGCCGCATCAACGCCTCGAAGTCGCGGCCATGATCGGGAAAGAGCGCCACCCCGACGCTGCCTTCGAGGTCGAAGCACATGCCCTCGTGGTCGAGTGGCCGGTCGAGCGACGCGGAGATCCGCAGGGCGACCTCGAGGGCACTGTCGGCGTCGCGAACCCCGGGAAGGAGCACCGCGAACTCGTCGCCGCCCAGGCGGGCGACCGTGTCGCCGGGACGCAGCACGTCGCTGATCCGACCGGCGACGAGCTGCAGTAGCCCATCACCGACCTGGTGCCCGAGCGTGTCGTTGACCTCCTTGAAACGGTCGAGGTCGAGCAGGCACAGGGCGACGCGCCCGTCGTTTCGGGCCGCGTCGACCAGCGCCTCCCGGGCTCTGGTGAGCAGCAGCTTGCGGTTGGGCAGCCCAGTCAGCGCGTCGTGGTGCGCCTGGTGCTCCTTCTCCAGGGAGATCGCTGCGGTGGCGTAGACCGCGAAGAGCGGGAACAGGAAGAGCGGCACGAGCCACGCGCTGCGCTGCATGACCACGACAACGAGCGGCGAGAGGGCGAGCACCGATCCGTTCGACGCAACCTGATAGCCGAAGTCGTCGAAGAATGCTGCCCTCAGCGTGCAGTGCTCCAAGAAGGCAACGGCCTGCGAGACCAGCAGGTTGTTGACGGCGAAGTACGCGGCGGCGGCGAGGACGACCGCCGGCAGGTGGTGGCCGTCCAGGTGCAGCGGGTGCGTCGCGGTCGGCCGGTCGCCGAGCAACCAGAGGACGGCTGTGGCCGCGCCCCAGGAGAGGTCGTACTGGGCCGCGTTGAACGCCGTACGCCACCACGCGCGCCGGTGCAGACGGTCGGAGACGACCGTCCCGACCGTCTGTAGGAGCAGCGCCGGCGCGAGCCCGAAGGCGATCAGCAGCGCGAATACGAACGCCGTGGACGTCGTGACGCCGTTGGCGTCGGACGTGTCCGGCATGATGAGCGGCCGCAGTTCCGCGAGCAGCAGCAGGACCGCGACCACGAGGAACGGCAGTCCCATCGAGCTGACGTCACGCGGCGACAGGCGGGCGACCGCGACGAGGCACAGCAGCAGCCCGGCGACCGTGACGAGCGACATGTAAAGCCGGCGGATGCCACTCGGCGCGACGTTGCGCGACGTGGTGTCAGCCTGGGAGAAGCTCACTGCCCTGTCCCGTCACTGCTGCGTGTCGTCGGTGCTGCGCGTCACGTCCGGGGGCACCTTTCCTGGTCCGTCGTCCCCGGAGGAAAGGGACCGCCTCGCCACAAGAGGTCGACACGCTACCGCGTTCGGCTTGAGACGGAGCCAACCAATTCACCCGTCCGGCGGTACGGCTCGGCTGCGGGCCGCCTCCTCGCCCTGCTCGAGAAGCACCGCGAACCCGTCCTCGTCCAGGATCGGTACGCCGAGATCGCGCGCTTTGTCGTACTTCGAGCCGGGCGCCTCCCCGACCACCACGAACGACGTCTTGCGGCTTACCGAGCCGATGACCTTGCCGCCGCGGCTCTGAATCGCCTCGGTGGCCGAGTCGCGACTCCAGCCGGTGAGACTGCCCGTGACGACGACGGACACCCCCTCGAGCGGGCGGGGCTCGTCCTCGCCCGCCGCGTCGACCATCGACACGCCGGCTGCGGCCCACTTGTCCACGATGGCGGCGTGCCAGTCGACCGCGAACCACGCGGTCACCGCCGCAGCGATGGTCGGTCCGACGCCCTCGACGGCTGCCAGCTCCTCGGGCGCCGCGGCGCGGATCCGGTCGAGGGACCGGAACTGCCGGGCGAGTGCCTGCGCCGCTGTCGGCCCGACATGGCGGATCGACAGCGCGACGAGCACCCGCCACAGCGGCTGGGCCTTCGCCCGGTCGAGCTGCTCGAGCAGCCGCAGCGCGTTGGCCGATGGCGCGCCGTCCTTCTTGCGGAAGAAGTCGGAGCGCAGCAGGCCGTCGAGGCCGACGTCGAAGAGGTCGCCCTCGTCGGTCAGCAGCCCAGACTCCAGCATCGCGGCGGCCGCCTGGTAGCCGAGCACCTCGATGTCGAGCGCCCCGCGCCCGGCGAGGGCGAAGAGGCGTTCGCGCAGCTGGGCGGGGCACGAGCGCGAGTTGGGGCACCGTACGTCGACCTCGTCGCCCGGCCGGACCAGCAGGGTGTCGCAGGCGGGGCACCGGGTCGGCATGACGAACGGCGTCTCCGTGCCGTCGCGAAGGGCGACGACCGGACCGACGACCTCCGGGATCACGTCACCGGCTTTGCGAAGCACGACGGTGTCGCCGATGAGGATGCCCTTGCGTCGTACCTCGTCCTGGTTGTGCAGCGTCGCCCGCTGCACCGTCGAGCCGGAGACCCGCACCGGCTCCATGACGGCGAAGGGCACGATGCGCCCGGTCCGGCCGACGTTGACCTCGATCGCGTGCAGCTTGGTCGTCACCTCCTCGGGGGGGTACTTGACCGCAGTCGCCCATCGAGGCGCCTTCGACGTGGAGCCCAGCCGGCGCTGGAGCGCAAGCGAGTCCAGCTTGACGACCACCCCGTCGATCTCGTGCTCGACGGCGTGCCGATGCTCGCCGTAGTAGCGGATGTAGTCGCGCACCAGCTCGAGCGAGTCGACGACCCGGAAGCTGCTGCTGGTCGGCAATCCCAGCTCCGCGAGCTCCCCGTACGCCTGGGACTGGGCCGCCGGTTCGAACCCCCGCCGCGCCCCGATGCCGTGCACGAGCATCCGCAGCGGCCGACTCGCCGTGACTCGGGGGTCCTTCTGGCGCAGGGAGCCGGCCGCCGCGTTGCGCGGGTTGGCGAACGGTGCCTTGCCGGCCTCGACGAGAGAGGCGTTGAGCCGATCGAAGTCGGCGACCGGAAAGAAGACCTCGCCACGCACCTCGAGGAGGTCCGGCGGTTCGCCGTGCAGCCTCACCGGGACGTCGCCGAGGGTGCGCAGGTTGGCGGTGATGTCCTCGCCGGTGCGGCCGTCGCCGCGGGTGGCGCCGCGGACCAGCCGCCCGCGTTCGTAGACGAGAGCGACCGCCAGCCCGTCGATCTTGAGCTCGCAGAGGTACGCCGGCACGGTGCCCACCTCACGCTCGACGCGCGCCGCCCAGGCCGAGAGCTCCTCGTCGGTGAACGCGTTGTCGAGGCTCATCAGCCGCTCGAGGTGCTGGACCGGCGCGAACAGCGTCGAGGGCGCGCCCTGCACCTTCTGGGTTGGCGAGTCGGGGGTGCGCAGGCTCGGCCAGCGCTCCTCGAGTGCGGTGATCTCTCGGAACAGCTGGTCGTACGCCGCATCGCTCGCCGTCGGTGCGTCGAGCACGTAGTAGCGGTAGGCGTGCTCGTCGATCTCGCGCGAGAGGGCGGCGTGACGCTCTCGGGCGTCGGCTGGAACCCCGTCGAGGTCGACCGATTTGCTGTGCTGGATCGCCATCAGCCGTCCTCGGCGAGGAGCCGGGCGGCGGAGCGGCACAAGGTCATCGCCGCGCGTGCGTACGCCGGGGTCGCCCCCGCCAGCCCGCACGTCGGTGTGACGGCGACGACCGCCGCAAGCCGGTCGGCGGCGAAACCGAGACGGCGCCAGATCTCTCGCACGGGCTCGACCGTACGAGAGGGGTGTGACAGTTCCGCGTCGGTCGACGGATCGGCCGCGACGACGCCGAGCAGCAGGCCGACGCCCGCCTCGATCGCCATCCCGAGGGCATCGTCGGCCCGTTCGGAAAGCAGTGTCGCGTCGAGGGAAAGCGCGGCGGCGCCGGCTGACGTGAGCAGCTCGATGGGCGGATCCGCGGCGCAGCAGTGCACGACCGGCACGGCGCCGGCTGCGCCGAGCGCGTCGATCACAGTGCCCAGCGCGGCGGTGGCGACGACCTCGTCGACGGACCGGAGCGTCGCGAAACCGCTCGCGGTCGGCACCCGGCCGGTCAGTACGGCGGGCAGTGCCGGCTCGTCCAGCTGCAGGAGCAGCGTGGCCCCTGGCACGCGGGTCCGGACGCCGGCCAGGTGCACAGTGAGCCCCTCGGCCAGCGCGGCCGTGATGTCGCGGACCGCGCCCGGATCGGACAGCGCCCGGTTGCCGCGAGGCAGCTCGACGCCGGCGGCGAGCGTCCATGGGCCGGCGGCCTGCAGCTTCAGCGGTCCTTCGTACGCCGAAGCGTGCTCTTCGAGCGCATCCAGGTCGCGAGCCAGCAGACCGGCGGCCCGGCGCTCGTCGAGGCCGGCCGACGCGACGAACCGCCAGCCGGCGGGTTGCAGGTCGACGTGCAGGTCAGTCAGCAGGACAGCACTGCGGCCGATCAGATCCGCACCTGGACCGCGGCCCGGCAGCTCTGGCAGGTGCGGCAGCTCGGGCAGCTCACCGAAGACCTCCCGGACCGCCTCCGCCGGGTCGGTGCCGGGCAGCGAGCCGACTCCGGTAGCCGACCCGACCGGCCAGGGAACGCTCACGCCTCGGGAAGGCCGCCGGAGGTCTGCAGCGCGATGGCCTTGCAGTCCGGACACACCGGCAGCCCGGCCGGGTCCCGTGACGGCACCCACCGGTAGCCGCAGAGCGCGGTGATCTCGCTGCCCATGACGTAGGCCTCGGTCACCTCGTCGGCGCGCGCGATGTGCGCCTTCGACGGCTTGCCGACCCCGGTCTGGGACAGCTCCGGACGGGAAACCGTCTCCGTGGATGTCACCGGGTCAGCCTACCGACCACCGTCAGGCGCCGCGGCTGGTCGCTGTGATCGTCGCAGACCCGACGACCCGGTCGTCGTCGTAGAGCACCACCGCCTGCCCCGGCGCCACCCCGCGCAGCGGCGCGTCGAGCCGTACGGTCAGCCGGTCGTTCCGCAGCTCGGCCCGGCAGGGCACCGCGTCGCCGTGGGCGCGCACCTGAGCCAGCAGGCGTACGGCGCCCGCGGGTGCCGGACCGCACCACCTCGGCAGCGCGCCGGTCAGCGCGTCGACGTCGAGTGCCGCGGCCGGGCCGACCGTCACCGTGCCGGAGGCCGGCGCGATGTCGAGCACGTAGCGGGGCAGCCCGTCCGGCGCCGGTCGACCCAGCCGAAGGCCGCGCCGCTGCCCCACCGTGAAGGCGTAGGCACCGTCGTGACGTCCGACGACGGCGGCTCCGTCCGAGCCGTTTTCGACGATCTCGCCAGGCCGCTCGCCGAGCCGCCTGCGCAGGAAGCCGGCCGTGTCGCCATCCGCGACGAAGCAGACGTCGTAGCTGTCGGGCTTGTCGGCGACGGCGAGCCCGCGGCGGGCAGCTTCAGCGCGCACCTGCGCCTTCGTGCAGTCCCCAAGCGGGAACATGGCGTGCGCCAGCTGGTGGGCGGTGAGTACGCCGAGGACGTACGACTGGTCCTTCGCCGGGTCGACGCTGCGAAACAGCGCGCCGTCGACGATGCGCGCGTGGTGGCCGGTGGCCACCGCGTCGAACCCGAGCGCCAGCGCCCGGTCGAGCACCGCGGCGAACTTGATCCGCTCGTTGCAGCGCATGCACGGGTTGGGCGTTCGGCCGGCGGCGTACTCCGCCACGAAGTCGTCCACCACGTCGATCCGGAACCGTTCCGCGAGGTCCCAGACGTAGAACGGGATGCCGATCACGTCGGCGGCCCGGCGGGCGTCGCGGGCATCCTCTAGCGTGCAGCAGCCTCGCGCCCCGGTGCGGTGGGAGTCCGGCGCGGCCGACAGCGCGAGGTGCACGCCCGTGACGTCGTGCCCCGCGTCCTTGGCTCGGGCAGCGGCAACCGCCGAGTCGACGCCGCCCGACATGGCGGCGAGCACCGTACGACGCCGGCTCATCGCCGTGCCGCGTCCCCCGCGCGTGCCGCGTCCCCTGCGCGTGCTGCATCCCCCGCGCGACCGGCCCGCTCGACGACCGGACCGATCGACTCGATCAGCGCATCGACGTCGGCCGGAGTCGACGGGTGCCCGAGGGAGAAGCGCAGCGACCCGCGGGCGCGATCCTCGTCGGCGCCCATGGCAAGCAGGACGTGGCTGGGCCGAGCGACACCGGCCGAGCAGGCCGACCCGGTCGAGCACTCGATTCCCCGCGCGTCGAGCAGCATGAGCAGCGAGTCGCCCTCGCAGCCGGGAAACGAGAAGTGCGCGTTGCCCGGCAGCCGCCGGTCGAGCCGCAGCGTCGGGTCACCGTTGAGCACGGCGTCCGGGACGACCTCGACGAGCCGGCGTACCAGGTCGTCGCGCAGCGTGGAAAGCCGGTCCGCCCGCTCGGGCTGCTCCTTGGCGGCGCGCTCGGCGGCGACGGCGAACCCGGCGATGCCGGCGACGTCAAGCGTGCCGGAGCGCACGTCGCGCTCCTGTCCGCCGCCGTGCAGCACCGGGACGCAGTCGACCCCGCGAGCGAGCAGCAGCGCGCCGGTGCCCACCGGGCCGCCGAGCTTGTGACCGGTGACCGTCATGGCGCCGAGCCCGCTGGCCGCGATGTCCACCGGCAGCGCGCCCACCGCCTGGACGGCGTCGCTGTGCAGCGGTACGCCGTACTCCGCTGCTATCTCGGCGAGCTCCCCGATCGGCTGGACGGTGCCGACCTCGTTGTTCGCCCACTGCACGCTGACCAGCGCCACCTCGTCCGGGTACGCCGCGAGCGCCGACCTCAGCACGTCGGGACGCACGCGCCCGGTCTCCTCGACCGCCAGCCAGGTGATCTGGGCACCCTCGTGCTGCGCCAACCACAGCGCGGAGTCGAGTACGGCGTGGTGCTCCACGGCACTCGCGAGCACCCGGTTCCGGCGTGGGTCCGCGGCGCGTCGTGCCCAGAAGATGCCCTTGACCGCGAGGTTGTCGCTCTCGGTTCCACCGGTCGTGAACACGACCTCGCTCGGACGGGCCCCGAGCGCCTGCGCCACCGTCTCCCGCGACTCCTCGACCACGCGTCGCGCGCGGCGACCGGTGGCGTGCAGCGAGGAGGGGTTACCGAACGCCCCGAGCTGCGCGGCAACTGCCTCGACCGCCTCGGGAAGCATGGGCGTCGACGCCGCGTGGTCGAGATATGTCATCGCCGCCACTTTAGCTCCGTTCGAACTCTGCCTCCGCTGCTCGGCACCAGCGTCCATAGCTGGGTCCGTAGCTAAGGTTCCTAGTTGGGGCACCCGGTCGCGCCGGACGTCGCTGCTTGATCGTCCGAGGGATCGTCCGAGGGATCGTCCGAGGAGATCTCGGCGGACGACCTGCGAAAACGGGACGCAAGTCGCTCGGACCCATCCTCGGACAATCTTGAGGCGCCATCAGGCCCACACACAGCGTGGCCACCCACCCGCTGGCTTGGGGGATCCGGAAGGCGCATCCGGACGTCTCCGATTCGGGGCGGCTCCGGCCAGCGCCGCCGGAGCTGAAGCCGGCGGGAGGCGTACGCCGGCTCATCCCTTGCGCTTCTCGATCTCCTGGGTCAGCTGCGGTACGACGGCGAAGAGGTCGCCTACGACGCCGTAGTCGACGAGCTCGAAGATGGGCGCCTCGCGGTCCTTGTTGACCGCGACGATCGTCTTCGAGGTCTGCATGCCGGCCCGGTGCTGGATGGCGCCCGAGATGCCGACCGCGACGTAGAGCTGGGGCGACACGGTCTTGCCGGTCTGCCCGACCTGGTTGACGTGCGGGTACCAGCCCGCGTCGGTCGCCGCGCGGGACGCCCCGACGGCGGCTCCCAAGGCGTCGGCGAGCTGCTCCACCACGCCGAAGCCGTCGGCGCTGCCGACCCCACGGCCGCCGGACACGACGATCGCCGCCTCCGCGAGCTCCGGGCGCCCGCCCTTCTTCTCCACCACCCGGTCGAGCACGCGGGCGCCCTTCGCCGCGTCCGAGAGCTCGACCGAGACCTGCTCCACGGTCGGCGAGCCGGCCGAGGAGAGGGCCTCGGGAGCCACCGAGTTCGGCCGTACGGTGAAGATCGGCGTGCCGCGCCGGACCTCCGAGTGGACGACGACCCCGCCGCCGAAGATCGACTGCTCGGCGACGAGATCGGCGCTGATTCCCACCGCGTCGGTGATGACGCCGGACTCGACCCGCACCGCCAGCCGGCCGGCGACCTCCTTGCCCTCCGCCGTAGAGCTGACGAGGACTGCCGCGGGAGACTTGTCCCGCACGAGCTGCGCGAGCACCTCGGCCTTGGGGGCGACGGCGTACTGCTCGAGCTCGGGGTCGGCGGCCAGGTAGAGGCGCTGGGCGCCGTACTGACCGAGCACGTCCTGGGCGCCCTCCCCACCGGGCCCGACCCAGACCGCGCTCGCCTCACCGAGCGAGCCGGCGAGGGTGAGCAGCTCGTAGGTGACCTTCTTCGGCGCCCCATCGGCGTGCTCGACGAGGACGAGTATCTCCGGCATCGGTGCGCTGCTCCTCAGACGAACTTCTTCGAGGCGAGGAACTCGGCGAGCTTGGTCCCGCCGTTGCCCTCGTCGTTGACGATGGTCCCCGCGCCGCGCGGTGGTGCCTCGGTGAACTCGGCCACCACGGTCGGGGCGTTGGCGAGGCCGACCCGGTCGCTCTCGATGCCGGCGTCGGCGAGCGTCAGCGTCGTCAGCGGCTTCTTCTTCGCTGCCATGATCCCCTTGAAAGAGGGGTAGCGCGGCTCGTTGATCTTCTCGACCACGCTCACCACCGCCGGCGACGACCCCTCGACGACGTCGTAGCCCACCTCGGTCAGCCGCTCGATCCGGACGGTGCCCTCGGTGATCTCCACCTTGCGCGCGTAGGAGAGCTGCGGCACGCCGAGCCGCTCCGCCACCATCGCGGGGAGCACGCTCATCCGGGCGTCCGTCGACTCCGACCCGAAGACGACGAGGTCCCACGTCAGCGTCCCGAGCGCCTGCACGATCGCGTACGACGTCTGGACCGCGTCGGAGCCGTGCAGACCCTCGTCGACGAGGTGCACCGCGGCGTCGGCGCCCATCGACAGCGCCTTGCGGATCGACTCCGCCGCCTTCTCAGGTCCCATCGTCAGCACCGTCACCGTGCTGTCTGCCCCGTCCTGCCCCGACTCCTTGATCCGGAGCGACTCCTCGATGGCGTACTCGTCGAGCTCATTGATGACACCGTCGACCGACTCGCGGTCGACGGTGCTGTCACTGGGGGCAAGGCGCTTCTCGGCCCACGTGTCGGGCACCTGCTTGACACAAACGACGATCTTCATAGGACTGCCGAGCCTCCGAGAGCGGGAACGTCCCAGTCTGGCCGATCGACCTGCGCGGCCGTACACGTACCCCTTCCGCGGCGCAGCGCCGCGCGGCGGCGGGTAGGGACTTCCTCCGCACGCCCGTGCGCGGATAGCAGCAAGTTCTACGCCGCCCTCGCGGCACCATGTCGATGCGTCAAGCGAATGGCGAACGCGTCGAGCTGAGCTCAGTCGAGGGCACGATCGAGCAGGGCGGCGCAGTGCAGCTCCGTGGTGTCGAGCAGCGGGACGCTCGCATGGGCACCGCCGAGCAGCAGCCCGATCTCGGTACAACCGAGGACGACGACCTCCGCGCCTCGGCGCGCGAGCCGTTCGACCGTCGCCAGGTAGCGCGTCCGCGACACGTCGTCGACGACGCCCCGGCAGAGCTCGTCGAAGATCACCGAGTGGATCATGGCGCGGTCAGCCTCGTCCGGGACGAGGACGTCGAGCCCGTGGGAAGCGAGCCGATCGCGGTAGAAGGGCTCCTCCATCGTGTACGCCGTCCCGAGCAGCCCGACGCTCGTACACCCCCGCCGCCGACACTCCTCGGCGGTGACGTCAATCAGGTGGACCAGCGGGAGGGAGACCGCGGCAGCCACCTGGTCCGCGACCAGGTGCATGGTGTTGGTGCAGATCGCGACCATCTCGGCGCCGGCGGCCTCGAGCTCCTTGGCCGCCTTGGCCAGCAGCCCCGCCGCGTCGTCCCACCGGTCGGCCCGCTGCAACGCCGCGACCTCCTCGAAGTCCACCGACCACAGGACGACGCGCGCCGAGCGCAGCCCGCCGAGGCGGTCACGGACACCCTCGTTGAGCAGCCGGTAGTAGACCGCCGTCGACTCCCAGCTCATGCCGCCGAGCAGCCCGATCGTCTTCATCTCGCCCTCGCTATCCGATGAACGTCGACGGTATCGGTTCGGCGACGATGCTGCGGTGACCGTCCACGACCAGAGGCTGAGGGACGATCCGGCTTTCGTCAGGTTCTGGCTGTCCCGCGTCATCTCGATCGCCGGCTCCGGGGTGACCTACGTCGCCCTCCCGGTCCTCGTCTACCGCCTCACCGGCTCGCCGTTGATCACCGGCCTGGTAACCGCGGTCGAGTCGCTCCCGTACCTCGCCATCGGGCTCGTCGCCGGGGCGATCGCCGACCGGCGCGACCGGCGGCGGGTCATGGTCGTGGGCGACGTGGTCAGCGCGGTGGTCGTCGCCACGGTGCCGCTCGCCGCGGCGCTGGGCCGGCTCACGGCGGTGCACGCGCTGCTCGTCGCGGCTGCGCTCGCGACGGCCTTCGTCTTCTTCGACGCCGCGGAGTTCGGTGCCCTGCCCACTCTCGTCGGCAGCGAGCGCCTACCCGCCGCGAACAGCGCGGTGTGGGGCGCGTCGACGCTGGTCGAGATCGTCACGCCCGCCGCGGCGGGCGCTGCCCTGGTGGCCCTCAGCCCGTCGACCCTCCTGGCGGTGGACGCCGCATCCTTTTTTCTGTCGGCGCTGCTGATCCGCGGCATTCGTCGCGCGCTGTCCCAGCCACGGGGCGGCGAGCGGCGGCGCATGCGGCAGGACATCGCCGAGGGGCTGCGCTTCCTCTGGCACGAGTCCACCGTGCGGACTATGTCCTTCGTCGGCGCCGCCCAGTCGGTCAGCGGTGGCGCCTTCGTCGGGCAGCTCGTGGTGTACGCCGACCGCGCTTTCGGGGTGCACCAGGGCGACGCGCGACTCGGATTGGTCTATGGCGTATGGGGCTTCGGGTCGCTGGCGGCGACCACGGTGCTGCCCTGGCTAGTCCGCCGCGCCGGCGCCGCGCGGATCACGCTGCTCGCCATGCCGATCAGCGCGACGCTGGCGCTGGCTCTCGCGGTGGCCCCGTCGTACGCCGCTGCGCTCGTGCTCACCGCTCTGTGGGGAGGGGTGTACATGCTCGTCGTGGTCAACGCGATCACCTTTCGTCAGCAGAACACGCCGGAGCACCTGCAGAGCCGGGTCAACGTGGCCGGCCGGATGCTGTCCTGGGGACTGGGCTGGCCGGTCGGCGCGCTGCTGGGCGGAGCCGTCGCCGCGGTCGCCGGCGTCCGGGTCGCCCTCGTGGCCGCGGCACTCGTCACTGCGGTCGGTGCCGCACTCGCCTTTCTCAGCCCGCTGCGCCGGGCCTCCGGTTGACGCGAGCGCTCACCGGCCGACGAAGTCGGCCTTGCCGGGGCCCTTCTCGACGAACGAGGTCATGCCGATCGTGCGATCCTCGGTCGCGAACAGCGACGCGAACGAGATGCGCTCGATCTCCAGGCCGGTCGTGAGGTCGACCTCCAGGCCCTTGTCGACCGCCTGTTTCGCTGCCCGCAAGGCGTACGCCGGCCCGCTGGCGAACTGCTGGGCCCACTCGCACGCCGCCGGGTAGACCTCGTCGGGCGCGACGACCCGGTCGACGAGCCCGATGCGCAAGGCCTCCTCGGCGCGGACGAACCGACCGGTGAAGACGATGTCCTTGGCCCGCGACGGGCCGACCAGGCGCGGCAGCCGCTGCGTCCCGCCGGCGCCGGGTATGACCCCGAGCAGGATCTCCTGCTGGCCGAGTTTCGCGTCGTCGGCGCAGATACGCAGGTCGGCGCAGAGAGCGAGCTCACAGCCCCCGCCGAGGGCGTAGCCGGTCACCGCCGCGATGACCGGCTTGGCGATCTCGGCGACCGCCGTGAACGCCGACTGCAGGCCGGCCGAGCGCTGGGCCATGTCGGCGTACGACATGGTCGCCATCTCCTTGACGTCTGCGCCGGCGGCGAACACCTTGGGTCCGCCGTATACGACGACGGCCCGGACCTCGTCGCGATCGGCCGCCTCCTGGGCGGCGGCGCGCAGCTCCTCCTGCACCTGGGCGTTGAGGGCGTTCATCGGCGGACGGTCGAGGCGAATCGTGCCGACGCCTCGGTCGACCTCGAGCGTGACGAACTCTGCGTTGGCGGCGGACATGGGGCCGGAGCCTACCGACAGCGACGGTCGGGGCGGCGCGTCCCCCGCAAAGCACATGAACGCCGCGAACAGCGCGGTATACCCCCATTGCGGCGGAAACCATGGACCACTAACGTCCTCGGCGCCGGCAGCGCCCGTGGTCGCGGCGCCGCCCGGCCCCGGGCGGCCGTAGCTTCCGCCCGCGGCTCCGTAGCGGCCACCGGAAGGGACCCACGCATGCCTCCTGCGTTCTCCGACTCGTCTACGCCGCGGCGGCACCGTCGGCGCCGCAGCTACGCGCTACTCGTCCTGCCGCCCACGCTGGTGGCTCTCGCGGCCGTACCGGCAAGCAGCGGTGGCGCGCACAGCACCCCCGCTCCGCGCATCCTCGACCACCTCTCCTCCGGAGTGATGCAGCGATACCTCGCCGCCCATCCGGAGCAGGCGCAGAACGGTGCCAAGCGGCTCGACACCGGTGAAGCACTGGCGAACG
Source organism: Mycobacteriales bacterium (assembly GCA_038232055.1). GTDB lineage: Bacteria > Actinomycetota > Actinomycetes > JADGOV01 > JADGOV01 > JBBSIN01. The sequence continues at coordinate 5,509 of JBBSIN010000033.1, read as the reverse complement.
CAAGGGCCAGCAGCGCCAGTGCGGTGCACACACCAAAGGGCCTCGTCCGCTTCAACCAGGACTTCTTCGGGCTGCCGCAGAACGAGGAGTCGGTCAGCGGCTGCGCCACCAACCCCAAGATCGTACTCAGCGGCACGAACGACTACCGCGGTCTCCTCAACGCCAAGGGGAACTTCACCGGCTGGCACCTGTCGACCAACGGTGGGCGCAGCCTGACCAATGAGGGTTTGCTGCCCACCGTCGACATCGCCGGCAACCAGGTGCCGTCCGGCGGTGACCCGGTCGACGTCGTCGCCGCCAACTGCAACCTCTACGCGGGCAGCCTCAACTACGACCCGGTGGACCCCTTCGGCCGCCGCAGTGGCCTCGGCGTCTACAAGTCGAGCGTCACCCGACTGGCGAACTGCCCGGGCGGCGACGACCCGTCCTGCTGGCCGACCCGCAGGGCCGTGGCGCAGGTGGCGCCGCCGTACTTCCTCGACAAGGAGTGGATGGACGTCGGCAACAGCGGTCGCGCCGGTCGCGTCGTGTGGACGACGTACAGCCGGTTCACCAACGACCCGGCGGCTCCGCTCGGGTTCACCGGCGCCACGATTTTCGCTGTTCGCTGTGACGGCGAGGTGCGCAACTGCACGGCGCCCATCAACATCAGCGGCCCCGACCAGGACGTGCAGTTCAGCGACGTCACGATCGGCCGCGACGGCCGCACCTACGTGACGTGGGCGGAGATCAAGGGCGAGCTGGAGCAGACGGCGCAGACCTTCGTCTTCAAGATGCGGGTGGCGCAGCAGGGCAGCACGACGTTCGGCCCCACCCGGACCATCGCCACGGAAAACAACGTGATTCCGTTCAGCGGCGTGCTGCATGCAGACTCCTTCCGCATCGCGACCAACCCCAAGAACACGGTCGCGATGGTCAACGGCCGGGCGCGCACGTTCCTGACCTGGGAAGGCTGCCGCGTCCGCCTGCTCGACACGGTGTGCGAGGAGCCGCAGGTCAAGCTGCGCTACTCCGACGACCAGGGCAAGACCTGGAGCCGGACCCGCTTCGTCTCGCTCTCGGGTGACAACTACTTCCCGACCATCGACACGGACCCGGCCACCGGCAAGATCGCTGTTGCGTACTTCACCAGCCGCTACGACCCGGTGTTCCACAACCGTCAGGACATCGAGCTGGCGACGGTGAATCCGACGAACGGTGTGGTGACGAAGCGGCAGCGGCTGACGCCGGTCTCGAACGAGTCCGAGTCCGACCCGTTGCTGAACTCACGCTTCATCGGCGACTACATCGAGGTCCACGCGCAGAACGGCAAGGCCTACGTGGCCTTCAACGCCAACTACACCTCGATCCCGCTGCTCGGACAGGGCAGCCCGATCCCGCAGCAGGACAACTTCCTGCGGGTCGCCGGGATGTGAGATCGGCGGCCTAGCCGCGCTTGACCGTACGGGAGTCCCGGTTCGCCGGGGCTCCCGTACGGCGTTGTCGCGACGTTGCGCCGATCGGCCTATCAGGCACAGGCTTCGCGCGCCGATCTCGCGGGAATGCGGCGATTCCGTGCGATCGCGTTCGCCCTCTCGGCCGTGGCGCTGACGGCGGCGCCGGCAGCTGCCGGAGCGTCGTACTCGGTGACCACCGAGGGCGACCAGGTACTCCGGTGGAACCCATGCGCGGCGATCGACGTGCGCGTCAACATGTCGTCGGCGCCGTCCGGCGCGCGAGCGGATCTCCGCGGCGCGCTGACCCGCTTGCGTCGAGCCAGCGGCCTGCCGCTGCGACTGGTCGGCACGACGAGCGTCGTCCCCAACCGCCGCAACGAGGGCCGGTACGCCGGAATCACGGTCGCCTGGGCGGGCAACGAGCAGAGCGACCGGCTCGACGGCACGGCGGCCGGTGAGGGTGGCTACTCGGCGCGCGCGTTCCGCCGGGACGGCAGCGGGGGCTGGGCGTGGCGCATCACTAGCGGGTACGTCGTCATCGACACGGCGTCCAACGCGCGGCTACGAGCAGGGTTCGGTGCCGGCGGCACCCGGGGCGCGCTGCTTCTGCACGAGCTCGGCCACGTGGTCGGCCTCAACCACGTCGACGACCGTGGGCAGCTGATGTATCCGGTCATTGCGACGAAGGCTCCGCGTTGGGGCAGCGGGGACCTGACCGGGCTCGCGTCGGTCGGGCGTCCGGCCGGCTGCATTCGATGACCGAGCCGATCCGATGACCGAGCCGATCCGATGACCGAGCCGATCCGATGACCGAGCCGATCCGATGACCGGACCGATCCGATGACCGGACCGATCCCGCACACTGGCCGACATGACCTCCACTGACCGGCCATGGCCCGGACGGCCGGTTCCGCTCGGTGCGACGTGGGATGGCGAGGGCACCAACGTCGCGCTCTTCGCGGCCGGCGCCACGGCGGTGGACGTGTGCCTGTTCGACGGGCACGGTCGGGAGACCCGCGTTCCGCTCGAGGATCCCACCCGCCACGTCTGGCACGGCTATCTTCCCGGGGTCGAGCCGGGGCGGCGCTACGGGTTCCGGGTCGACGGCCCGTTCCATCCGGAGAGAGGGATGCGGTGGAACCCGAGCAAGCTGCTGCTCGACCCGTACGCGCGGGCCATCGACGGCGAGCTGTCCGACGACCCGGCCCTCCTCACCGGCACGTCGACGAGAGACGACCTCGACTCCGCGCCGTACGTGCCGAGGTCCGTCGTGGTCCACGGCGGCTTCCCCTGGGGCGAGGACCGACGCCCGGAGACGGCGTGGCCGGACACGGTGATCTACGAGCTGCACGTCCGCGGTTTCACGATGCGCCACCCCGACATCCCCGCCCGGCTGCGCGGTACGTACGCCGGCCTGGCGCACCCGGCCGCGGTCGAGCACCTGCTGAGCCTGGGCGTGACCGCCGTCGAGCTGCTGCCGGTGCACCATTTCTTCAGCGAGCCCGCGCTGGTGCGAAGGGGACTCGTCAACTACTGGGGCTACAGCTCGGTCGGCTACTTCGCACCGCACGCGGCGTACTCGTCGAGCGGCTCGCGCGGGCAGCAGGTGCACGAGTTCAAGGCGATGGTCCGCGCGCTGCACGGCGCCGGCATCGAGGTCATCCTCGACGTCGTCTACAACCACACCGCGGAAGGTGACGAGAACGGCCCGACGCTCGCTTTCCGCGGCATCGACAACCCGACCTACTACCGGCTGCAGGAACGCGATCGGCGCCACTACCGCGACTACACCGGCTGCGGCAACACTCTCGACGTACGCGACCCGCACGTCCTACAGCTCGTGACGGACTCCCTGCGCTACTGGGCCCTGGAGATGCACGTCGACGGGTTCCGCTTCGACCTCGCCTCGGCCCTGGCGCGTTCGCCACAGCACGTCGACAAGCTCTCGTCGTTTCTCACCGTCATCGCGCAGGACCCAGTGCTCTCCGCCAGGAAGCTCATCGCCGAGCCGTGGGATCTCGGCGACGGCGGCTACCAGGTGGGCAGGTTTCCATCGCTGTGGAGTGAGTGGAACGGGCGCTACCGCGACGCCGTTCGCGACTTCTGGCGCGGCGCCGCCCACGGCCTCGCGGAGATCGGTACCCGGTTCGCCGGGTCCTCCGACCTCTACCAGGGCGACGGGCGCCGGCCATCCGCGTCGATCAACTACGTGACCAGCCACGACGGCTTCCCGCTCGCCGACCTCGTCGCCTACCAGCACAAGCACAACGAGGACAACGGCGAGGACAACCGAGACGGCACCGACGACAACCGGTCGTGGAACTGCGGTGTCGAGGGACCGAGCACCGACACCGGCGTGCTCGCGCTGCGCCGCCGACAGGTGCGCAACATGCTCGCCACGCTGCTGCTCTCCTGCGGCGTGCCGATGCTGCTCGCGGGTGACGAGATGGGTCGCACCCAGCGCGGTAACAACAACGCCTACTGCCAGGACAACGAACTCTCCTGGCTGTCGTGGGATCTCTGCGCCGACGACGAGGCACTGCTCGACTTCGTACGCCGGCTCATCGCGCTCCGGCGCAGCTCCCCGGTGCTGCGCCAGCGGTCGTTCTTCCAAGGTCGCCCGGTCGACGGCGGCGCCGTCAAGGATCTGGCGTGGTTCCGGCCGGACGGTACGGAGGTAATCGCCGCCGACTGGTCGGCGCGCAGCCGGCGCACGCTGGGGATCTACCTGTCCGGCAACGGCGTCCACCAGCGCGGCCCGCGTGGCGAGCGGATCACCGGCGAGTCCTTCCTCGTCCTGCTGCACGCCGGTGCCGAGGCGTGCAGCTTCGCGCTGCCCGGCGAGCCGTGGGCGAAGGAGTACGCCGTCGTGCTCGGCTCGGCGTACGACGAGCCTCCGACCGACCCGGTCGCCGATCGGCTGACCCTCGCCGGGCACTCGCTCACCCTGCTCCGCGCCCTGCTCTAGGCCCGCCCGAGCACGGCCCCCCCGTCAGGTCGGCGAGAAGACCGACAGCCCGGCCTCTCGGGCCGCGGCCGACAGGTCTCGGTCGTAGCACAGGAACGCCTTGACGGCCTGCCCCGTCTCGCGTTGCAGGACGTCGGCGCTGGCGAGATGGATCGCATCGGCCGACCGCAGGGTGGGCGCGAGGTAGGAACCGGCCAACGCCCGGACGGCCGGCCGAAGCTCGACGAGCTGGAGGGAACCGATCACGGCGGGCACCCGATCGAGCAGCTCCGGCGCGGAGCGTCGTACGGCTCGGGTCACCTCGACATCGGCCAGGACGGAGCCGACCAGGACCGACTCGGCGCGCCCGGCCAACCATCGCTTGAGGGCAGCGGAGCCCGCCTCGGCGCGCACCAGCTTCACCAGGGCGGACGAGTCGAGGTAGATCACAATCGCTCTTGCCGGTCTGCCGCAATCGAGGCGGACAGGCCATCGTGCGAAGCCCCGGAGACCTCGTTCACGTCCGCGGCGGTCACGCGCAGGTCAAGCTTGTTTCGCGCGGGCTGCACGGCTCCCGCGGCGATCAGAGCCGCGAGCGGGTGCGGATCGACCGGCAGTGTCAGCGGCCGACGGCATTAGGGTGGACTGGTGACCGAGGACCAGGCGACTCGCATCACCGAGGCGCTCCGAGCCCGCGACGTCTTCGCCCACGTCTACCGGGCGGCGACGTTCCGTTTCGGCGTGCGGGTGGTGCTGACCGACGGCCGCGAGGCCATCTGGGACGACGACGGCACCGCGGACCTCGAGGCGCGCATCATGCGTAACGGCCAGCTGGTCGGGTTCGTCCCGGCCATCCCGGGGTCGGAGGTCTTCACCGAGGACCAGGTCATCAACACCATCGCGGCTACCGACTACGACGCGCCGATCCGCTGACCGGGTGGCGGACATCCGGCGGGTCTCCTCGCGGATCGTCTACGCCAACCGATGGCTGCGGCTTCGTGAGGACGAGATCGTGCGCGCGGATGGTACGGCCGGGCGCTACAGCGTCGTCGACAAGCCCGACTTCGCTCTGGTCATCCCGCTCGACGGCGACGAGCTGCACCTCGTCGAGCAGTATCGCTACCCG
>JBBSIN010000032.1:0-26027 GCA_038232055.1 Mycobacteriales bacterium | reverse complement strand
GCCGGCGGACGCGGAGCGGTCCCCCACGCGGCGCTGGCCGCGCTCGACTCCGGCCCCCGCTTCGACCGGGCGGGCGCCGGCGCGTGGCTCGAGCACCTCGAAGACGACGAGCAGGCGCTAGGCGAATGGGCTGCGCGGCTGCGTCCGGGCGGGTGGCTGATGCTGTCGACCCCGGCGTTTGGAGCGCGCTACGCGGCCGCCGACGAGATGGCGGGCCACTTCCGCCGCTACGACCCCGACGAGATGGGCCGGCTGCTCACCGCGGCCGGCCTGACCGAGGCGCACGTCGTCGTCTACGGGGCGCCGCTCGGCTATGCCCTGGAGGCGGCGCGCAACGCACTCGGCCGCAGGCGCAGCGCGGCGACGGCCGCGGCGCCCATGTCGGCGCGCACAAGCGCCTCGGGTCGGCTGTTCCAGCCCGACAACGTCGCGATGGGCGTGGTGACGCAGGCGGCGACGTCGCCGTTCCGGCTGCTGCAGCGGGCCTTTCCGGGTCGCGGCACCGGCCTGGTCGCCATGGCCCGCAAGCCGGCGGCGCGAGGGTCAGACGCTAGTCGGGGCGGGAGCGCACGATGAGGTCGGCCAGCAGGGCGAGAGAGCCGATCACCAGACCGGTGATGAACAGCAGGATGGTGTTGGTGGCGATGCGCACCGGGTGGACGACGACGTCGAAGACGCCCTTCGCGACGCCGATGCCGAGCAGCCACAGCGCGGCCGGCATGAGGACCCGCAGCGGGTCGAAGTACATCACCATCCGCAGCACCTGCAAGATGTAGCGGTAGGCGTCCTTGGTGAAGTGGAACTTCGACTCGCCGGCGCGCTTTGCGTAGTCGATCGGTACGTAACGGACGTCGTGCTGGTTCGACAGGAACGACAGCGTGATCGTCGTGACGCAGGAGAAACCCGGCGGCAGCAGCCGCAGGTAGGGCAGCGCCGCCTCCCGCCGGAAGGCGCGTAACCCGGAGTTGAGGTCGGGGATTCGCACCCCGGTGAGCCGCTCGGCGATCTTGCGGATCACCCACTTCGCCGGCACCCGCAGCAGCTTGAGGCGCCCCGCCTCCGTCGTGCGGGCGCCTACGACCTGGTCGATGGTCGGGTCCTCCGCCAGCATCGCGACGAGCTCCGGAATCCGCTCGTTCGGATAAGTCATGTCGGCGTCGGTCCACACCACGATCTCGCCGCGTGACTGCTGGGTGCCGATGCGGCGCGCCGTACCGGAGCCGCCGTTGCGATGGAACGGCAGCAGTCGCATCTTCGGGAAGCGGGGCAGCGCGGCCGTCAGCACGGCGAGCGTGTCGTCGGTCGACGCGTCGTCGATGGCGAGCAGCTCGTAGGAGTAGCCGCTCGCCTCCATGGCGGCCGTGATGCGCTCGAGCTCGAGCAGCACGTGATCCTGCTCGTTGAAGCAGGGCAGCACGATCGTGACGTACGGCGCGGCAGCCAGGGGCGATGGCGCCACCGGGCGCAACTCGGCGCGCAACTTGGCCGGGCGCGAAGGCGCGGCGCGGTCGTCGGGGGCCGCGGTCATCTGCTGGCACTTCCTGCCGGTACGTCGCTTGCCGGTACGTCGCTTGCCGGCACGGGACGCCACGAGGTCATCGGGCGTGCGCCTCGGGCCGGCGATGTGGGCCTAACGATACCGGCGACGCAACCTCCGAGCCGTGCCGCCGCTCCGTGCCCGCGCGGTCCAGCGAGAGCGTCACGGTGTGGCCGATCAGCACGATGATGTGCAGCATCAGCAGCCAGCCGCCGGCGACGGCCGCGGCGCCGGCGGCCCAGAAGCCGCCGTACGCGCCGCCGACCTGGATCGGTAGCTGCAGGAAGATCGCGAACCCGACGAGGAAGCCGGCGACGAACGAGCCGGTGCCGAACGCGCCGAGCAGCAGCGGCCGCAATGCCGGCCGGTCCGGGGCGATGGCGCGGTAAAGGACCACGAGGGTGAGGCTGACGAGGACCCAGGCGGTCAGGAACGCGAGGTAGCCGCCGAGCAGCGTCGCGCCGATCCCGGTGCCGACCGCGTGGGCGATCCAGGTGCTGGCCACCAGCACGGCGATGGTCAGCAACGGCGAGAGCGCCATGAGCAGCAGGCTCAGCAGCCGTCCGCTCCATGCCGCCGAGACAGCCCCGTCGCGGCGCGGCGAGAAGCGCAGAAAGGCGCGGCGCAGGCCCTCGCCGTACAGGGAGGCCGGCAGGAGCGAGAGCAGCGCGGCCTTCCAGCCCAGCCCGCTGCCCGCCTCGACGAGGTCACTCAGCAGCCGGTCGGCGCCCAGCGTCGAGGGCAGCAGGTGTGCCACCTCCGCGCCCAGATCACGGATCCGGGCCCGACCGGCGACCGCTGCCGAGAGCCGCACCGCCACGAGGAGCAGGGGCACGACGGCGATCGCCAGGTAGACCGTGGCGCCGGCCGCGATGAGCATGAGGTCGTGGTCGCGCATCGTGTGCCGCACCTCGCGCACGAGCGAGCGGCAGCGGCGTGCGATAGACACGTCCGATGTCTTCCCCCGTGATCCGTCCGGCCAGACCAGAGGAGTACCACGACATCGGCACGCTTCCCGTCCGAGGACCGTTGTGTGTCGTGGCTGGCCCGACCGACACACAACCTCATCGACCGGCGGCCGATATTGTGCACCGTGTCCGGATTCGGCGTCGGGTTGTGTGCCGTAGCCGATTCACTCGACACACAACCGCCACCGCTCGACCTGTGACCCGCCGGTGCGACGCGACACCGTCCGAGGGGCGCCTATCAGGACCGGTCAGGCGACGAGGCCGACCGCGCGCAGCTGGACGGTGAGGTCGTGCGGGTTGGACGCGACGGACAGCGCGGTCCCGAGGGTGATGGCGCCCTCGTCGAGGAGCGCGACGAGATGCTGGTCGAAGGTCTGCATGCCGTAGAAGCCGCCGTCAGCGATGAGCCCCGGCAGGTTCGACGTCTTCTCCGGATCGGCGATGGCCTCGGCGATCCGTCCAGTGTGCAGGCAGATCTCCAGGGCAACCGCTCGACCGGCGTCGTCGGCCCGGGGCACCAGGCGCTGGCTCACGATGCCGCGCACCGCGCCGGCCAGCGAGAGTCGCACCTGCTGCTGCTCGTGCGGGGGAAAGAAGTCGACCACCCGGTTCACCGTCTCCGCCGCGTCCGTGGTGTGCAGCGTCGAGAGCACGAAGTGCCCGGTCTCGGCTGCGGAGAGGGCGGCCTTCACGGTCTCGGCGTCCCGCATCTCACCGACCAGGATCACGTCGGGGTCCTGGCGCATGGCTGCCCGCAGGGCGGTGGTGAAGTTCTCGGTGTCGACGCGCACCTCCCGCTGGTTGATCATTGCCAGCTTGTCGAAGTGCAGCACCTCGATCGGGTCCTCGATCGTGACGATGTGGACCTCGCGGTAGGTGTTGATGTGGTCGAGCATTGCCGCGAGCGTGGTCGTCTTGCCGGAACCGGTCGGCCCGGTGACAAGCACCAGCCCCCGCGGTTCGAGAGCGAGGGCTTCGAGCGTCTTCGGCAGTCCCAGCTCGGACAGTGACGGCGCCCCGATGCCGACCCGGCGGAAGACCAGACCGATCGAGCTGCGGGCTCGGAAGGCGTTGACCCGAAAGCGGCCGACCCCGCGCAGCGAGTATGCGAAGTCGGCTTCGCTCGTACGGTGGAACTCCTCGGCGAGGTCCGGACGCAGCACCTCGAGGATCATCGCCTCCGTGTCGGCGGCGGCGAGGTCACGCACGTCGAGCTTTCGCAGCCGGCCGTTGACCCGAACGCGCGGCGGCGAACCGGTCTTGCAGTGCAGGTCGGAACCGCCGGACTCCACGAGCGAACGGAGCAGTGGCTCGACGGACAACGGCAGGTTCGCGCTCACCGTCCGTTTGTCGGCGTGGCGACCGGCCGCCTTGACCGACCGATCAGGCGATGACGGCGATGACGTCACCCTCCTGGACGACGTCCCCCTCGGCGACGCGCAGCTCCTGCACCGTGCCGGCGGCCTCGGCGATGACCGGAATCTCCATCTTCATCGACTCGAGGATGACCAGCGTGTCGCCGTCCTCGACGGTGTCGCCCTCGGACACGACGATCTTCCAGACGTTGGCGACCATCTCGGCCCGGACTTCCTCGGCCACGAGGGCTTCCTTTCGGCGTACGACGAGTGCCCGCGCATCAAACCATGACTCAGGACCGCATGCGGGCCACGAGGCCGGTGTCGTAGTCACCGGCGACGAACGACGCGTCGTCGAGCAGCTCGGCGAAGAACGGCAGGTTTGTCTTCGGCCCTTCCACCGTGAAGCCGGCGACCGCGGCGCGGGCGCGTTCCAGCGCCTGCTGCCTCGTCTCTCCCCACGTGCAGAGCTTCGCGAGGAGCGGGTCGTAGTACGGCGTGACCGTCGTACCCGCCGCGTAGCCGGCGTCGACGCGCACGCCGGGCCCGGTCGGCTCCGCCCACGTCCGGATCGATCCCGGGGAGGGCAGGAAGCGCTTCGGGTCCTCCGCGTAGACGCGCAGCTCGAGCGCGTGGCCCTGCACGCGTACGGCGGTCGGCTCGAACGTGACCGACTCGCCACCGGCGATGAGCAGCTGCTGCTCGACCAGGTCGATGCCGGTCACCAGCTCGGTGATCGGATGCTCGACCTGCAGCCGGGTGTTCATCTCGAGGAAGACGAACTCCTGCGCGGCGGGGTCGACGAGGCACTCGACGGTGCCCGCGTTGCGGTAGCCGACCGCCTCGCCGGCCCGGACCGCTGCGGCGAGCATCCGCCGCCGGAGCTGCGTCGACACGCCGGGAGAGGGCGTCTCCTCGGCCACCTTCTGGTGCCGCCGCTGCACTGAGCAGTCGCGCTCGCCGAGCGCGACGACGCGCCCGTCGGTCAGCCCGAGGATCTGCACCTCGACGTGCCGCGCGTGCGGGAGGTAGCGCTCGAGGAGGATCGACGGGTTGCCGAAGAAGCGCTCGGCGCGGGTGCGGGCCGTGTCGAACGCCGCCCGCAGCGCGGCCTCGTCCTCCGCCACCCCCATCCCGATGCCGCCGCCGCCGGCCGACGCCTTGACCATCAGCGGGTACCCCACGTCAACAGCTGCGGCGACCGCCGCATCGACATCGGTTACCGGCTCACGGGTCCCCGGCGCGACCGGTACGCCGGCGTCGGACATCAGGTTGCGGGCGTTGACCTTGTCGCCCATCCGGTCGATTGCCTCGGGCGGCGGGCCGACCCAGAGCAGCCCCGCGTCGAGCACCCGCTCGGCGAACGGCGCGCTCTCGGCCAGGAAGCCGTAGCCGGGGTGGATCGCGTCGGCACCGGTCTGCCGGGCCGCTTCGAGCACCCGGTCGACGTCGAGGTAGGACGCCGCGGGCGGGGCCGGGCCGAGGAGCACCGCCTCGTCGGCGTCGTGCACGTACGGCAGCCCCTCGTCGGCCGCGGAGTGCACGGCGATCGCCCGCAGCCCCATGGCCTGCGCCGTACGGATGATCCGGCGGGCTATCTCACCCCGGTTGGCCACCAGTACCGACTCGAACACGCCGCTCCTTCCCGCCGGCTCGCTTCCCCGGCACCGGCCAGCGAGACTAGCGAGCGTGGGACTCGTCGTCGGCACGCTGGTGGCCGCAGTGGTCGCCGGCTGGCTACTCGGTGGCAACCTCAGCCGGCTCTCCGCTCTGCGGATGCAATCGTGGCCCTTGCTCGCGGGGGCGGCCGCAGCACAGCTCGCCGGGGGCCTGGCCGGACGCTCCTTGTACGCCGTCGGCCTGGCGCTCTCCGCCGCGCTGGCACTGGCCTTTTTCGTCCGCAACCGGCGCCTGCCGGGTATCCCGCTGGTGGCCGCGGGCCTGCTGCTCAACGCGGTGGTCGTGGCGGCCAACGGTGGCGCGATGCCGGTCTCGGCCGGCGCCGGGGCGCGGGCCGGCGTGGCACTCGATGTCGTCGCCGCCGGCCTCGACCCCCGGCACGTGCTGGCCGACGGCAGCACGGCGCTGAGCGGGCTCGGTGACGTCGTACCAGTCGCGCTGCCCCTCCACCGGGAGGTCGCCAGCATCGGCGACCTGCTCGTCGCCGCCGGACTCGCGCTGCTGGTGGTGGCCGCCATGCGCCGTGACCCGTGGCGGCTGAGAGGATGGACCGACCCCTACCTGGGGCGGACAGCTGTCTCCGGAGAAGGAAAGACATGGCGAAGAAGTCCCGTCGGCGTCGCGCCCGCGCGAAGAGCAAGGCCAACCACGGCAAGCGCCCCAACGCCTGAGCGTCGTACCGCCTCGAGACGACCGGCTAGCTCGCCGGCCGGGTCGCCGGTTACTCGACGCGGTACTCGACGGTACTAATCTCGACGGTACTGATCTCAGCGTTAGTGATCTCGACGCGAACCTCGCGGAGCCGCATCAGCACCCGGTCCCGCAGCCCGTTGGGCGCCGGATCGCGACCGCAGCACCGCGCGACGAGCGCCTTGACCTCCTGCTCGAGCCCGTACTGCTGCAGGCAGGGCGAGCACTCATCGAGGTGGATACGGATCTTGCCGCGGTCGACCTCGTCGAGCTCGCCGTCGAGGTAGAGGTAGACCTCCTCGATCACATGCGCGCAGTCGATCTCGTGCGGCTTGCCGCAGCTCACGAGCCATCACCTGCCCGGGAGCCGGCGGGTGAGTTCTGGCGCTGGCCGTCGAGCGGCGACTCCAGATGGGCCGGCCGGATGAAGCCGCGATCGATCGCGTACTCCTCGAGCTTGGCCCGGAGTGCGCGACGGCCGCGGTGCAGCCGGGACATCACGGTGCCGATCGGTGTACCCATGATCTCCGCGATCTCCTTGTACGCGAAGCCCTCGACGTCGGCCAGGTAGACCGCCATCCGGAAGTCGTCGGGAAGCTCCTGCAACGCCGTCTTGACGTCGGAGTCGGGCAGGTGATCGAGCGCCTCCACCTCAGCGGAGCGCAGACCGCTAGACGTGTGCGACTCGGCCCGGGCGAGCTGCCAGTCCTCGACGTTCTCGCTGTCGGCCTGAAGGGGCTGGCGCTGCTTCTTGCGGTAGGAGTTGATGAACGTGTTGGTGAGGATCCGGTAGAGCCAGGCCTTGAGGTTGGTGCCTTCCTCGAACTGGTGGAAGGCCGCGAACGCCTTCGCGAACGTTTCCTGGACGAGATCCTCGGCATCGGCGGGGTTGCGCGTCATCCGCAGCGCGGCGGAGTACAGCTGGTCGAGGAACGGCAGCGCGTTCCGCTCGAATCGCTCGCTGCGCTGCTCGAGGGTCTCCTCGACCGCTCTCACCTCCGGTCGCCGGACCGCCGGCAGGACGCCGACGGTGGCAGCGCAGGATACGCCCCCGGGCGGTGCCGACCGGTGCGGCGCGCCTCTCGGACGTGCGGCGGAGCGCGTTCTGGGACGACGCGATCGTCGGAGGGAAGACCCGGTCACGGGGACGGCAACGCGGTACGCCGGGGCCGGATTCCCACTCCGTTTCAGCCCGTCGGCGCCACTCGCCGGACAAAGGCGAGAGCAGCCGCGACGACGGCGGCCGGGTCCGCCCGCAGGGCGTGATCCCCCGCGACGCTGTCCACGTCGACGGTCGACGGGAACTCGTCGGGATGACCGAATGCGTCGCGCTCGCCCTGCACGACCAGGGTCGGTACGCCGGCCGCCAGCAGCTCCGCCAGCCGGCTGCGCTCAGGCCGCCCCCGCGGATGCAACGGGAAGGCGAGAGCCAGCACCCCGACGGCACCAAGCGCCCGTGCCGTGCGGCACGCGACCCGGGCGCCACTGCTGCGCCCGCCGACGACGACCGGCAGGCCGCGGAGGTCGGCAGTCCCGCGCACCGCCTCGACGACGGCCGCGTACGCCGCATCGAGCTGCGCGGCCGGTGCAGGGGCACGTCGCCCGGCCAGCCGGTAAGGCTGCACGACCCGGGCCACCGCATAGCCGGCGAGGGGCAAGGCGCTGGCCAGCGCCGCCAGGTCGGGACTGTCCGGACCGCCGCCAGCACCGTGGCCGAGCACGACGAGCAGGCGTGGCGTAGCCGGCACAGCGAGGTCCACCGCGGCGAGCCCCACCGGTGTCTCGATCGTGCGCCGAGCCGTCGCCGCCGTACCCGGGACATTCAAGGACTCGACACGGGGGCCGGTCCGGTTCCGAACCGAGCCGGGTCAGAACCCGGTGCGGGACCGGAACGGCGCCCAGGCGGGCCGCATGATCCGGCGCTCCTCCGGCGTCGTGGCCCCCCAGACGCCGTCACACTCGCCGGTTTCGAGCGCCGCCGCGAGGCAGGCGCCCTGCACCGGGCAGGTCCGGCAGACGGCCACCGCCGGGGACGGGTCCTCAGCGGCGGTCGGAAAGAAGGCCTCCGGGTCGGCGTCGAGACAGGCGCCGGCGGTGCGCCACTTTGCCGGTGGTACGCCGGCCTCGACGGCACGGACGAACCGTGGGTCGCGCCGTACGCGGCGCAGGGTGTCGGAGGCGAGCGGGCCGGTGCGGATCATCGGTTCTCCTCCGCGCGGGCCTGGTCGGGCAGGCAGCGAGCCGCCTCGGGACGCGCGTCGAGGCGGTCCTCGCTCAGCGGGCGGCCACAGTCGACGCAGGTGCCGTACGTCCCGGCGTCGAGACGGGCGAGCGCCGCTTCGACCTGCCTGCGCTGGTCGTCGAGCGTTTCGAGCCCGGCCATCTCACGGTCCACGTCCTGCAGGTCGGTGGCGACGTCGGCAGGATGCTGATCGATGACCGAAAGCTCCGACCCGGTACCCGCTCCCTCACCCTGCAGCGTGGTGGACGACCGGTCGAGGTCGGCCAGCATCTGCTCCAGGCGTTCGCGGGCCGCGTCCAGCTCCAAGGCGTTCCCTTTCGATTGTGGCGCCACGAGCCAGTCGCTGGCGGCGACCTGCCCCGTCGATGTGGCCCCGACGGAAAGTCGATGTCTACCTGTCCTCACGGCGCCGGGCAAGGGGTCGAGCCAGATTTCCCCCGATCACCTCGACAACCGGCTCCGCCCGGGATCCCTCGACCGACGATAGCCTGGCCGGCACTCGACACCCGGTCGAGGACGGCACCCGGGAAGCGCGGTGACGAGCGAGCCGTGACGAGCGAGCCGTGGCCCGCGCCACGCGCACGCGCGCCGGTCGACGCCGACGTGGTCGTCCCGGGTTCCAAGTCGGTCACCAACCGCGCGCTCGTGCTCGCCGCGCTCGCTCGCGGGCGAAGCGTCGTACGGCGACCGCTGCACAGCCGCGACACGACGCTGATGGCCGCCGGCCTGCGGGTCCTCGGCGTGCGGGTACGGCGGGGAGCCGACGGCGACTTCACGGTGAGCAGCGACGGGCCGCCGTTCGCGCCGGTCCACCCGGACATCGACGTTGGCAACGCCGGTACCGTCGCGCGCTTCCTGCCGCCCGTCGCGGCGCTGGCGTCGGGACACCTGCGGGTCGACGGCGACCCACGCATGCGCGAGCGCCCACTGGGTCCGCTGCTGGCGGCGCTGCGCGCGCTCGGCGTCGACGTGGTCGACGAAGGGCGCGCGGGACTGCCGGTCACCGTCGGGGGCCGAGGGCGGGTCCGCGGCGGGGCAGTGACCATGGACGCGTCGGCCTCGTCTCAGTTCGTGAGCGGGCTGCTGCTGGCGGGCGCGGCGTACGACCTTGGTGTCGAGGTGCGCCATGCCGGCCCGCCGGTTCCCAGCCGCCCGCACCTGGCCATGACGGTCGCGATGCTGCGCGCCGCCGGAGCGCTCGTGGACGACCGGACGCCCGAGACCTGGCGCGTTGCGCCGGGACCGCTTCGGGCCGGCACCGTCGACGTCGAGCCAGATCTGTCGAGCGCGGCACCGTTCCTCGCCGCGGCGGCGGTCACCGGGGGTCGGGTGAGCGTGACCGGGTGGCCGGCCGGGTCCACCCAACCCGGGGCGCTGCTTCCCGCTCTTCTTGATGGGATGGGGGCCACCTGCTCGTTCGACGGTCGGGGCCTCACCGTGCGAGGCGGCCGGATCCGCGGAATTGACGCCGACCTCCGCGACGCCGGCGAGCTCGTACCGGTCCTCGTCGCGATGGCCGCACTGGCGGAGGGGCCGAGTCGGTTCCGCGGCGTCGCGCACCTGCGCGGACAGGAGACCGACCGGCTCGCCGCCCTCGCCTGCGAGATCAACCGCCTCGGCGGTGCGGTGACCCGGAGGGTCGACGGGCTGGCAGTGCTGCCCCGCCCGCTGCGGGGCGGGCGGTTCCGCACGTACGACGACCACCGCCTCGCGATGGCGGGGGCGGTGCTCGGGCTCGTCGTCGACGGCGTCCTGGTCGAGAACATCGCGACCACCGGAAAGACGTTTCCCGGCTTCGCCGACCGCTGGGCGGAGTTGCTCCGTTGAACCGGCGGCGACCGGACGAGGACGACGTACGCGTCCGGCCAGGTCGTGGTAGCCGGCCGCGCACCCGGCAGCGCCCCGCGCACGCGGCAGCCGTCGTGGCTTTTGTCATCGCGGTGGACCGCGGCCGCTACACCTGCCGGGTCGACGGGGCGGAGGTGACCGCGATGAAGGCCCGCGAGCTGGGGCGTCGCTCCCTCGCCGTCGGCGACGAGGTCGCATTGGTCGGTGACATCTCCGGTGCCGAGGGCGCGCTGGCCCGCGTCGTTCGGGTCCAGCCGCGCCGGACGGCGTTGCGGCGTACGCCGGACGACGCGGACCCGGTCGAACGGGTCGTCGTCGCCAACGCCGACCAGCTGCTCATCGTCGCCTCCCTCACCGACCCTCCCCCTCGCCCCGGGCTGATCGACCGGTGCCTCGTCGCGGCGTACGACGCCGGCATCGTCCCGCTGCTCTGCCTGACCAAGGCTGACCTTGCGCCACCCGATCCGATCCGAGACCTCTACGGCGCGCTCGAGCTACCGATCATCGTCACCAGGCGGGACGACGACCTGTTCGAGCCGGCTGCGCTCTCCGCCGTGGCGCACCGGCTGACCGACCGCGTCACGGTGCTCATCGGGCACTCCGGAGTAGGGAAGTCGACGCTCGTCAACGCCCTCGTGCCGGCCGCACAGCGTCATACCGGCGCGGTCAACGCGGTCACCGGACGTGGCCGGCATACCTCGTCGTCGATCGTCGCCCTGCCGCTCGCCGGCGGCGGTTGGGTCGTCGACACACCCGGCATCCGGTCGTTCGGACTCGGTCATGTCGAGACCGATCGGGTCGTGCGCGCCTTCCCGGACGTCGCGGCAGGCACCGCGGCCTGCCCGCGCGGGTGCACACACCTCGAGCCGGACTGCGCCCTCGACGCGTGGGTGGCCGCCGGGAACGCCCCACCGGAACGGCTGGCCTCGCTGCGCCGGCTGCTCGAGGCCCGGCGCGC
The DNA here is from genome assembly GCA_038232055.1 of Mycobacteriales bacterium. Lineage (GTDB taxonomy): Bacteria > Actinomycetota > Actinomycetes > JADGOV01 > JADGOV01 > JBBSIN01. The sequence goes on along the minus strand of JBBSIN010000032.1, from coordinate 14,749 downwards.
CCCCGGCTCGGCGGCGTAGCCGGCCGGGCCGTCACAGGTCGACGCTGCCGCCGGTTCGCCAGTAGGTACCGGCAGCGCGGGATAGGAACCCCTCGTCCACCAGATACCGCCGCAGGGCGGCGTAGTCGGGGTGGAAAGCCCGCAGAACGACGTCGACCTCGCGCTCGGGGTAACGCACACCCGGCTGGAACAGGCGGGCGAGATGATCCAGTATCACCAGTCGCTTGCCCCGTACGGCCGGGACGCTGACCAGCCTGCCGTTCTTGAGGAACGCCCGCAGCACCGCGGCGCTGCCGGCGTCGCCGGCGCCGTGATCGTCGGTGTCGGGCGGCGGCGCGGCCGCCCGCGCGACCTCCTTCAGCCGCTCCGCGTGCAGGACCCAGCCGGCGCCGTCCCGGCTGACCAGCCCACCGGCCGCCAGCCGGGCCAGGGCCCTTGTCGCGTCGCGCGTGCCGAGGGCCGAGCGGTGCGCGACCTCGGCGGTGCTTCGGGCGCCGAGGACGAGCGCGGCGACCACGCGCAACCGCGACGGCTCGGCGAGCAACCCGAGAACCTCTACCGCCTCCCGCGCGCCGTCCACGCGGCCAGTCTTCCACCGAGCCGGGGTCGCACCAGGCCGGCAACGCTTAGCCTCGTCCGGATGGACCTCGCCGCCGACGTCGCGTTCGCACAGGCGCTGGCCGACGAGGCCGACGCGGTCACCCTCGCCCGCTTCGGTGCGGCGGACCTGTTGGTGGACACGAAACCCGACCTGACTCCGGTGTCCGACGCCGACCGGACGGTGGAGCAGCTGCTGCGTCGTCGACTCGGCGAGGAACGCCCGCGCGACGCGGTGCTCGGTGAGGAGTACGGCGACGAGGGCGCCGGCCCCCGCCGGTGGGTACTCGACCCGATCGACGGCACCAAGAACTTCGTCCGTGGCGTGCCGGTGTGGGCCACGCTGATCGCGCTGCGGGTTGCGGACGACCGTGCGCCCGCCGGTGCGGAGACGGCGCTCGGCGTGGTTTCCGCACCGGCGCTCGGCCGTCGATGGTGGGCAGCGCGCGGCCACGGATCGTGGACGCGGTTCGGCGGGGCGCCGGCCCGGCGGCTCGCCGTGTCGGGGGTACGCCGCCTCGCCGATGCCTCGCTCTCGTACTCGAGCCTGTCCGGCTGGGCGGCCCGGCAACGGCTTCCTGGCTTCCTCCAGCTGGCCGGCTCGGTCTGGCGGACCCGCGCGTACGGCGACTTCTGGTCGCACGCACTCGTCGCGGAGGGCGCCGTCGACGTGTCCTGCGAACCCGATGTCACGCTCTGGGACCTGGCCGCACTGCACGTCCTGGTGGAGGAAGCCGGCGGCTGCTTCTCCGACCTGGACGGCCGGCCTGGGCCGGCCGGGGGCAGCGTCGTGTGCAGTAACGGAGCGCTGCACGCGCAGGTTGTTGCCGTGCTTGCCTCGCGGTGAGAATTCCGAGGTCAGGGGGTTCGGCGCGCCGACGAGGGTACGCAGCAGCCATGCGTGAGACCGGTGCCGTGGCTCGCCACTCCGCCCTGAGGCTCACCCCCGGCACCGACGTGGTGCCGACAGCCCGCCGATTCGTCATCGACTACCTCAGCGTCCTGCACGTGGACGACGGTGTCCGCGGCGATGCCGCCCTCGTCGCTAGTGAGCTCGTCACCAACGCTCTCCGCCACGGCCCCCCTCCTCTCCTGCTCGACGTAGCGGTCACCGCGGCGACGGTGCGCATCACGGTCAGCGACTCGAGCACGGTCGAGCCTCAGCTGCCGCCGACCTCGAGCGAGGCGGAAAGTGGCCGCGGCCTGGCCCTCCTCGATGCCATCGCCGCGGCCTGGGGCAGCGATTCGTCGGCCACCGGCAAGCGGGTCTGGTGCGAGTTACGACGACCGTGACTAGGCCGGATGCCGCCGACAACCCCCCGCACGGGTCATGGTGCAACAGCGCTACGACTGGTGACATGGAAGCGTGATCCGGCGCGTGCTCGACGCAGTCGTCACCGATCCGGTGCCGCTGCGCGTGCTGCTCGCCGACGACTCGGCCTCGCTACGCCTGCTGATGCAGCTGACACTCGACGACCACCCGGCGTTCTGCGTCGTCGCCGTCGCCGCTGACGGCGTCGAGGCGGTGCAGCGTGCCGGCGACGAAAAGCCCGATGTCGTTCTACTCGACATCGCGATGCCCCGCATGGACGGTCTGGAGGCCATCGCGGCCATTCGGGCGGTCTCCCCGCAGACCAAGATCGTCATATTCTCCGGCTACAGCAGCGACCGCATGGCGGCGGCGGCGCACAATGCCGGAGCGGATGCCTTCCTGGAGAAGGCGGTCCCGGACGAGCGGGTGTTGGAGACGCTGCTCGAGATTTGCGGCCGTACCCAGGCCGGTCAGCTGCCGGCGCCAAGGCCGCCGGCCTCGACGTCGAAGACGGCCGTAACCCCCTCCGTACCGGCACCCGCACCGGCGACTGACGACGTACCCGCGGCCGACGACGCCGACGACTACGTCGACCTGCTCCTCGACGCGCTTGAGGAGGGCGTGGTCGTCACCGACGCCCGGGGCATCGTGCGATCGGCCAACTTCAGCGCGACCAGAATCTTCGGGCTGCCGACCAGCCGCCTCGTCGGTCAGGACGTCGCGACCATCGGCATCCGTGACGACGGGTCGGCGGACACTCCTGACCCGATTACCGCGGCGCTCGCCGTCGGGCGGCCGTTCTCGGCAGTGGATGTCGTCGTACGCCGACCGGACGGCTCGACGGCCTATCTGCTGGCCAGCGTCCGGCCGGTGCGCAAGCCAGGGTCAGCGGCGCCGCACGCTGCGGTGGCGTCCTTCGTCGACATCACGGCGCGTCGGGCCGCGGAGGTAGTGGCCTGCGAGGCGGCCGCCCGGTTCCGGGTCGCGCTGGACACCATGCTCGATGCCGTGAGCCTGTACTCGGCGGTCCGCGGAACCGACGGCAGCGTCAGCGACTTCGTCGTCGACCACGCCAACGCCGCCACGGCCGCGGTCACCGGCCGGCCGGCCGATCAGCTCATCGGTCGTCGACTGCTGGAGGTCTTCCCAGAGCTACGCGGTACGCCGCTGTTCACGGCGTACGTGCGGGTCGTGGAGACGGGGGAGCCGCTGGTCCTGGACTGCATGGACCACCGCTCCGACCCCGGCGGTCACCTGCCCCACGGGGCGTTCAACGTGCGCGCCAGTCGCATCGGCGACGGCCTGGTCGTCACCTGGCGGCGCGTGGGCCGGCGGGCAACCGACCAGCCGGTGTCACTTTCCGGCGACCCGACGGCCTAGGCTGGCTTCCGCGCCTCCGGCCGGCAGTTCGCACATCGCCCGGACGGGGAAGGCCACGATCGCCGCACCGGGCGGCCCTCGCTATGGAGGTTGGCAGTGTTCTGGTTCATCGTCGTGCTCGTCATCATGGGCTTGATCATCGGCGCCCTGGCGCGGCTGCTGGTGCCCGGCCGCGATCCGATGGGCGTCGGCGGCACGCTCGCCATCGGCGTCATCGGCACGCTGATCTCGGGCTTCATCGGTCGTGCACTCTTCGGTGCCGACGGCCGGTTCGGCTCATGGATCCTCGCGCTGATCGTCACGATCGGCCTGGTGCTGCTGGTTCGGCGTACCGGGATCGGCGCAGGCCGCTAGCTCGCAGCGCGGAAGGCGGCGCCGAGAGTGGTGTCGCCACCAGTGGTGACGACGTGCGTGGCAGCACCTCCGTCGGACCAGGACCGGAAGGTGGATGGCACGCCGCTGATCGTCTGGTCCGGCGCGGAGACGGTAAAGACCCATCCCTGCCAGGAGACCAGGTCGATCGGCGTCGCGAACGTCGTACCGTCGGCAACGAGCCGCGCACCGGTCGGCGTCGAGGCGAGCCGGAATGCCACCAGATGCGGCAACAGCCGCCGGGTCTTCGTCGTCGTCGCCCCGTTGTTGTCGGTGACCGATGCGGTCGCCTGCAGGTAGCTGACCTGCGTCGCCGGGAAGTCCTCCGGCGCTGGATACGAGAACGACACGGTGCGGCCGGTGCCGTCCTTCAGTGGATGGTCATGATCCCGGTGGTGCAGGACCACATGCCAGCGGATCGTCGACTGGTCGAGCGGGCCGTCGGCGTCGCCGGCCGTTGCCCGAAGCGTCACGGATTGATTCACGGCGAACGTGGCCGGCGTCCGGGCTATCGAGAGCGTGGGCGACGCGTTGCCGGCGACGACCCGCTCGGTAGAGGGAGCCGACGTGGCGCCGTGGCTGTCGGTCACGACGAGGCTGGCGGCGTACGACCCGGCAGTGGAGTACGTGTGCGAGACGGTGGGCGTGGTCCCGGTCTGCCGGTTCCCGTCGCCGAACGTCCATGCCCACGAGGTCACGCCGTCCCCCCCGTCGGGGTCGTAGCTCGAAGAGCCGTCGAGCGTCGCCGTACGGTTGCCGGTTCCTCCGGTGCGGACGGTGAACGCGGCGATGGGAGCTGTGTTGGCCGACGTCGCCACGATGGCGCGCACCTGCCCGCCACCGCCGAATGTTGCGTAGAACATGGCCGGGCGACCCTGCCAGAGGCCGGTCTGCAGTGCGATCGCGCTGCTGGCGCCCAGCCCGCTGAGAAAGGCCGACTGGGTAAACCCGCCGCCGCTGCGCGGCACCAGCCGGAAGATGGAGCCGCACACGTAGTCGGCGAAGAAGTAGGAGCCGGCGTACGGCGCCGGCCAGGAGCTCGGGGCGAACGCCGCGCCGGTGATTGACGAGCAGCCGGCCGCGTGGCTGTAGGCATGGATCGGCTCGGTGTAGCCACTCGGCGTTGCCGAGCAGGTTCCCTGGCCGGTCCCAGGCGCCGTCTCGCCCTGGGCACAGAAGCCTTCTCGGCCGTTCCATCCGTAGTCGGCACCCTTGCGCAGGACGTCGATCTCCTCCCACGTCGCCTGTCCGACGTCGTTGACATGGATCGCCCCGGTGACCGGGTCAAGGGCGAACCGGAAGGGGTTGCGCAGGCCGGTCGCGTAGATCTCCGCGCAGGGTCCGGTACCCGGCTGCGGCCCCGCCGGCGCCACGCACCGTCGGGAGGCGGCGTAGGGATTGTCCGCCGGTACGGCGCCGCCCGTCGTCAGTCGGAGCACCTTTCCCAGCAACAAGCGCAGGCTGCGCGCGTTGTCGTTGGCGCCGGCGCAGCGGCTCGCGTCGACGGACGTGCCGTCGTAGTGGCAGTAACCATCCCCGACCGTCGCGTAGAGGTAGCCCGGGGTGGCGATCAGGTCGCCGGCCAGATGATGCGCCCGCGGCGATGGGATGTGGTCCGCCAGCACCTTCTCACTGCCGACGGCCGCAGTGTCGCCGTTGAGCACGAACCGGGAGATGCGGCTCTCCGTGGGACCAGAGCAGGGAAGACGGGTCGTGGTGTAGAAGAGGAAGATCCAGTGGTTGGTCGCGAAGTGCGGGTCCACGGCCACGCCGAGCAGGCCACGCTCCCCGAGCGAGCAGGTCCGTGGCGTGAGGTCCAGTGCCGGTGCCGAAAGCAGCGCGCCGCCCTTGATCACCCTGAGCTGACCCGCCTTGGTCGTGACGAGCATCCGTCCGTCCGGCGTCGCGGCCATGGCCGTCGGCTGCGGAAGCGAGGCGGCCAGCGTGTCGCTGAAACCGGCCGGCAGCACGCCGCCGGTGCTCGTCGCAGGCACCGTCGACCTCGACCCGGTTCCGGTAGCGGTATGAGCGGTGGCGGGTCCGGCGACGGCGGCACCGCCGACAGCGATGGCGATCGCGGCCGCGGCGCCGGCGGCGGCAGTGGACCTGAGGCGGCTTGCGGGACGCACCATGGCCGCATCCTCCACGTGCCAGTCGCGTTTCGCGCCGATTCCCAAGAACTCGCGCAATCGCTCAGGAACTTGAGCCGGGGAAGAACTGAGCGCTCAACCGGCTTACCGTCACGCGGGCGCGCCTCCGTCGTACCGCGGCCGACGGCTGAGCAGGGCCGACTGGCACCAGGAAGGACACACCGATCATGGGCGTGACTCGCCTCAACCATGCCGTTCTGTACGTCGGCGACCTGCAGCGCAGTGTGACTTTCTACCGCACGGTGTTCGGATTCGAGCCGGTCAACATGACGCCGGACGGGTTCGCCGGCGCCGCCTTTTTGCAGGCGCCCGACTCCACCAACGACCATGATCTCGGCCTGTTTCAGATCGGCCCCGGCGCTGGTCCGTCGCTCGCCGGAAAGGCCACGGTAGGGCTCTACCACCTGGCATGGGAGGTCGACACACTCGCCGACCTCGAGCGCATCGCCGGCAAGCTCGCCGACGCGGGGGCGCTGGTCGGCACCTCGGACCACGGCACCACCAAGAGCGCCTACGGCCGCGACCCGGACGGGCTGGAGTTCGAAGTCGTGTGGCTGGTCCCGGCCGACCAGATCGACGACGACGCGCTTGCTGCGCGTAAGAGCATCCGTCGCCTGGACCTTGAGCGAGAGAAGCAGCGCTACGGGGCCGAGACCCGCGGCGGCATCGGCATCTCGGCTCCCGTCGGCGCCTGAGTCGGCCGGTCACCCTCTCCCGCCCCAGCCCGGCCCTGCGTCATCCCTCCCCAGCTTTCCGCAGGCTGTGGAGTCCGGTGCGTGTTCCAGCACGTACCGGACTCCACAGCCCCGAGATCTGGCGCGCGGCGGCGGTTGCCCGGCAGCGGCGACCGGGGGGACGCGCGGACGGATCAGGAGCAGGTGGGTCAGGAGCAGGTGGGGCTTGCGACGGCCATGGCGACGGTGACGTCGTCGCCGAGGTAGGCGAGGGTGCCGGCGTTGCTCTTCCAGCTGAGCTTGAGGACCAGGCGGGCGGGACGACCGGCTTCGTTGGGGCCGAAGCTGGCCTTCCAGGTGCGGGTGTAGGTGAAGCTGCGCGCGTCGTTGGCGAACTGCGCCGAGCGAGCCTTGGCAATGCGCGAGTCGGCGTGCCAGCGGCCGCCGGCGAAGTACTGCAGCTGCGCCAGCTGGACGAAGTAGTTGGTGCGGGAGACGCCGAGCTCGTCTTGCTCGACCTGAATGGTAAGGGCGCCGTAGCCGTGGGCGCCGCCGCTGCGTGCGCAGGTGCGGCCGCGAACATAGAACGGATAGGCACTGCCGGTGTGGGTGGCCTGCGCGGCGCCGGTGATAGCGCGTACGGCGGGAGGCGCAGCAGCGCCGGCCGGGTCGGCTAGGCCGAGCAGCACGGCGGCGGTTGCACCGGTGGCGCCGAGGATGGTGTGGATCATCGAAGTCCCCCGGGCGAAGAACAGGCGGCGATGTTGCCGTTCCGGTACGGAAAAGGTAAGCCCGGAAAGCGCTCCGCCGTACGACGTGCCGCGGCGTGTCGTCGACTATTCGACGGGATCGACGTTCTGACGCACCGGCCTACAACGACGAGGCGCGCCGATGCGCAAGGGCCGGCTACGCGGTGAGCTTGTAACGCACGACGAGGCGATCCTGGCAGAGCGTGCGGACCTGGATGGTCCCCTCGTGCGGTCCCTTGAACTCCGCCTCGGCCTCGGCTCCCGGCTCCTGGTCCTTGCCCTCGATCTCGTAGCCCTTCGCGGCGAGGTCACTTGCTACCTGGTCGCGCACCTTGACGATGTCGTCGGGGACGCCCTGGAGCGAAGCGAACCACACCTGCGTCTTGCCCTGCGCGTCGTTGCGGTAGACCGTCGCACCCGTCGGCGCCGGTACGTCGGCCGGCAACTGCTGAGCCGCCTTGACGTCGATCTCCGTCGGGCACGTCGCCCCGACGGCCTTTTTTGCCTGGGCCTCCACCTTGTCCTTCTCAGCGCAGCCGGCCGCGGTGACCAGGAGCAGTAGGCAGGCGGCTGCCGTCGCCTTTACGGGATATGCGGACATGAGCGGCTCCGTACGTCGTCACAGCCGCAGCCGGTACGGCGTGAGGTTCCGACCACCGTACCCGGTCAGCGAATTGACCGATTAATCCAATCTGTACCGAAATGGGCGAACCGCTAGCCTCCGCGACACCTGTACCAAATCCAGGCAGGAATGCTGCATCGACAAGGGAGGCACCATGCGCGCGAAGATCGCAATGCCGTCGGGGCGGCGGCGACCGCGGGAGCAGTCGTCGTCGGCGGCGGCTTCCTGACATCACGAGACGCACCTCGACCTCGGCCGTAAGGGACGCAGCCAGGGCGACGAGGACATCTTCACCGGCACGCTGCAGAGCACTAAGACCGGCAAGCGGGTCGGCGAGACCAACGGACGCTGCGTTCTCACCGACCCTGCCGGTCACGAGCAGGTCTGCGTCGAGGTATTCAAGCTCAAGGACGGGTCGATCACCATCGAGGGTTCCAACGCCATCGGCGAGAACGGGGAGAAGGAAAACAATCGCCAGCGCCGTCACCGGCGGCACCGGTCGCTACCAGAACGCACGGGGGCAGGTCACCGAGGCAGGGGCCGGCCACCAGGAAGGAATCGTCGTTCACCTCCTTCCCTGAGCTGGCTCCCCATCAGGGCAACGGCCGCGGGCGGAGAACTCCGCCCGCGGCCGTTGTGCGTTCAGGTACTACGGTCAGCGGCGAAATGACCCCCGAGTCTCGACCTGGGCCCCCGGCACCGGGGTGACGAGGTCCTCGGTGGGCATCTGCGCCAGGAAGCCGATCACCGGGCAGTTGATCAGCACGTTCGTCGAGCCGAACGGCACGCCCAGCGGCCCGGTCAGCAGGTCGGGACGAGTCGCGGCCAGGTTCAGAATCTGGAACTCGTCGGTCTGCCGCTTGTTGAGACCACGGCGAACCGCCTTGTCAGTCCACTGCGCGAAGTTGGCTTCCCACAGCGGGCTGTAGGCGAACCTGCGGTGCGGCTCGGTCAGGGTGGGGAAGTCGCCCTGCACGTTCATCGCGTCGCCACCGGCTCGGAGGGCCCTGATCAGCGCCTTGTTGCCGAGCGAGGCGTCCTCGGCAGCATGGCCGTCGAGGATCAGGTGGGCCAGCCCTTGCGCCTGCGGGTTGTTGCGGCCGGTCTGGCCATTGACGAAGGGGAAGATGCGCTCGCGCACCGAGCCCAGGAAGTCGTCGCCACCCATGAACGGCGTCTTGCCGAGCAGCGGCACGTAGACCGCCCGCTCGAGGGTCGCCGTGATCGGGTCGTTCGACTCCGTGCTGATGTAGAGGATCGGCTGCCCGGAGTCGAAGCCGCGGATAACGAGCAGCTCGACCGACGGCGCGTAGTACTGCCCAGGCCCCGCCTTCTTCGCGCGGTGAATGGCGAGTACCCGGTCGGCCGTGTTGGAGTGCCGAACCACGTCGAAGGGCCCATTGCCGACCGCGACGATGGGAGCGTTGTAGACGGTGGTGGAGCCGCGGAACCGAATGAACGGGCTGTAGTGCGCGTCACCGACGGCGCCTGGCTTGGCTACCGCGGGCGGAAAGCCCGTCGGGCCGGCCTTGAGCATCCGGCGCGGGCTGAAGTTCGGGACTCCCTCGAACTGAGTGATCGCCTCGCCGAACTTGTTGCCCTTCGGCACGGTGCGGGTCACGACCTGCACGCAGGACGGGCAGCCGATGGCCATGTTGGCCAGCTTCGGGGCGAAGTTCACGTTGAGGTCGCTGGCGGCTCCCTCGTCCGACGCCTCCGTGACGATGTACCAGACCCGCTTCCCCTGGAAGGTGCCCTTGTGCAGCGGGAGGGTGGCGCTGAAGTGGTCGAGGTTCACCTGGACCACACTCTGCAGGATGATCTTGCTGTTCGGGAGCCGGCCACTGCTCTGTCCGGGTACGGACGAGCCGGTGGTGGCTGCCTTCGGGCTTGCCGTGGCCTGGGTGTAGACGATCAGTGGGATCGTGACCGCCGCGCTGGCGACGGCCGCCCAACGTGCCGCCTTGCGTGTTCGCATGTGGGACCTCTCGCGGGAAGGGATGAGATCGCCACATAACCACCGTTACGGCGCCGCGTATGCGGTCGGCGTGGAAAGGTTAGGGGATCGTAAGCGCTTCCCGTACGGGGCAGTGGTGCCCGTCCGGTACGACGAGCTCAGGGATGCCCAGCCCGCTCGTGGTCGGCATGACCAGCCGGCTCCAGCTGGAACGTGCAGTGCGCGAGGTCGAAATGGCTGGCGAGGCACTCCTGCAGCTGGTCGAGCAGCTGCGGTGCCGTGCCGTCCGCCAGCACCCGGTCGGTGACGACGACGTGTGCGGACAGCACCGGCACGCCGCTGGTGATCGTCCACGCGTGCAGGTCGTGGCAGCCGACCACGCCGGGAGTCTCGGCGATGTGCCGGCGGATGTCACCGATGTCCACGCCGCGCGGCGTCGACTCCAGCAATACCTCGATCGCCTCGCGCAGCAGCCGCCACGTCCGCGGCAGGATCAGCGCGCCGATCAGCAGCGAGGCGACGGCGTCCGCTCGGGCGAACCCGGTGACGGAGATGAAGAGGGCGGCGACGATGACGGCGACGGCGCCGAGCGCGTCGGAGGCCACCTCCAGGAACGCGCCGTGCACAGTGAGGCTCTCCCGCTGTCCCTTCCACAGCAGGGACAGTGACACGGTGTTGCCGGCCAGCGCGACGAGGCCGAAGACGACCATGAGGCCGCTGCCGACCTCGGGCGGCTCGAACAGTCGCCGCACCGCCTCGACCAGGATGTAGCCGCCGACACCGAAGAGCAGCACCGCGTTGACGACGGCGGCGAGGATCTCCGCCCGCTGGTAGCCGAACGTCCGCTGCGGCGTCTCGGGCCGCGTGCCGAACCAAATGCCCGCGAGGGCCAGGCCGATCCCCGCCGCGTCGCTCGCCATGTGTCCGGCATCCGCAAGCAGGACCAGGCTGTTGGTCAGGATCCCGCCGACGACCTCGGCGACCAGCACCGTGACGGTGATGGCGAGCACCGCGACCAGCCGGGTGCGCTGCCCCGCGGCCGACGTCGTGTGCTGATGACGGTGCCGTTCGGTCAAGACGTGCCGCCCGGCCCGCCGGCCGCGACGTCGGAACGACCGCTCATACGTCGACGATAACGCCCGGGCGGTCGCCGTACGCCGGGGCAAGAAGCTTGGCGGCGAGCAGCGACGCGAGCATCCAGGCGGCGGCGTACGCGAACCCGATCGTCGGCGAGGCGACGGTCCACAGGACGCCAACGACCGCGGAGGAGGCGAGGTCGCCGAGGGACTGGACGAGACCGAGGACGCCGAAGCCGTTGCCGCGTAGGCGGTCGGGGAGCATCTGCGCGACGACGGTGGACTCGGCCGTCTCCGCGAAGCCGATTCCCATGCCCGCGAGCACGAAGCCGGCAAGCAGCACCCCCCAGGCGTGCTGGTCGACCGCGAAAATGCCGTAGCCAACGACGTACGCCGCGGCGCCCGAGGCGAAGACCACCCTCGGCCCCGCGCGGTCGAGGAGGTGGCCACCGCCGAGCGCACTGAGCGTCGCGGCGGCGTTGTGGCAGGCGTAGAGCAGGATCGCCAGCGACGTCGCAGCGGCCAGCGTCCGGCCGTCGGTGTGCAGCAGCGTCGTCGCCCGCAGGATGAGCAGGGTCGTCGCCACGTTGCCCAGCTCGAACAGCGCGGCGGGCGCCAGAGTGCGGGCCAGCCCGGCGCGGCGCAGCTCCGCCAGATTGAGGGACAGCGTACGGCGAGCCGTGGCGCTCGTGATGGTCCCTCTGGCCTGCCGGCCGGCGACCGTGATCGCAGCGGCGGCGAGGAGGCCGGGAACCACCGCGAACCAGATGGCGTGCCGGATGCCCACGGTGGCGACGAGGGCCGCGGCGAGCAGCGGACCGACGATCGCGCCCGCGTTGTCCCCCGCGCGCTCGACGCCGAAGGCCCGCCCGTAGGCACCCGAGGGGACGAGTGACGTCAGGAGCGTGTCGCGCGCGGGGGACCGGATGCCGCGGGACGCCCACGCCAGCGCCCGAAGTACGGCGACCTGCCAGACGGTGACGGCGAGCCCGATGGCGCCGGTGGCCAGCGCCGTACCGAGGTAGCCGCCGGACGCGATCCGTGCTCTGCGCTGCGGATCGTTCGACAGCGGCCCGCCGGCGAGCTTGCTGAGCCCGACCAACGCGTCGGAGCTGCCCTCGATCACCCCGAGCGCCCCCGGGCTCGCGTGCAGGGTCGAGGTGAGGAAGCTCGGCAGCACCGAGGTGGCGATCTCGTGGCCGGCGTCGGAGAAGAAGCTCGCCGCACCGACACTGACGACACCGCCGGTGAGCCATCCCTGGCTCGTGCCGGTCGCCGCGTCGTCCGGCGTTGTCATTGCGGGTCTCCTCCGTTAGCTGGGTTTCGCGCGTCTGTCAGGAGTCGGCGGCGGTGCCGAGCGAGGCGGCCAACCGCTTGGGGGCAACGATGCGGTAGCTCTCCTCCACCCAGTCGAGGAGCACGTCGGCCGGCGGCAGGTCGGCGTCGAGGCCGAACGTCACCCAGCCAGCCTTTCCCAGCCCGTAGCCCATCGGCGCGGCCCCCGGTACGCCGAGAGCCTGCTCGTGGCTGGCGACCAGCTTCACTCCGAAGCTCGGCGGGTAGCTGCCGTCATCGACGCCGAGGAACAGGAAGATCTTCTTCCGGACCTTGACGACCGTCTCGCCCCACGGATGATCCTCGTACGCCTCCGGAAGCTGCAGCGCCCGCTCGTGCAGCTGGGCGCGTAACGTCTGCGGCTTCTTCCGCACCGGCATGGCCGACTCCTCGTGTCCGCGAGACGTGCTCGGGTCGCTCCATCACATTCTTTCTCGGCGACCTCAGCGGCAGGATGGCGGTCATGCAGGTAGGTGGCACGGTCAGCCGTCGGTTCGAGCCGGTACGCGAGGCGTTCGCTGCTGTGCTTCCGTCGAGCGGGACCGGTTCGGCCGTGGCGGTGTGGTACGACGGCGCGTGGGTGGTCGACCTCTGGGGCGGCTGGGCCGACGCCGCCGGCACCCGGGAATGGCAAGCGGACAGCGTCGTACAGCCGTACTCCGTGACCAAGCCGTTCGCCGCGGTCTGCGCGCTGCTGCTGGTTGACCGTGGCGAGCTCGACCCGGACGCCCCGATGCAACGCTACTGGCCGGAGTTCCGTACGCCGGCGACCGTTCGCCAGGTGCTCTCGCACCAAGCCGGCGTCGTCGCGCTCGACGAGCCTGCTCCCACCGAGGTGTTCTACGACTGGGACAGGCTCTGCGGCCTGCTCGCCCGTCAGCGGGCGGCGTGGGAGCCGGGGACCGCACACGGCGAGTCGGCACTGTTCTACGGGCATCTCGTCGGCGAGCTGGTACGGCGGGTGGACGGCCGGACGCTGGGACAGTTCCTCCGCGACGAGGTGTGCGGCCCGCTCAGGTTGGACTTCCTCGTCGGCCTCGACGCGGCTGCGCAGTCGCGGGCGGTCGACCTCACCGGCCTCGACGATCGCTTCCGGCGGGGAAACGCCTCCGGGAAGCCCGAGCTCTACCGCCGGGCGATCGCCAACCCGCCGGGAGCCCAAGACCCGCGCGTGGTCAACGGCAAGGTATGGCGGGCGGCTGAGGTGCCCGCCGTGAACGGGCATGGCACCGCCCGCGGCGTCGCCGGCCTGTACGCCGCGCTCCTCCTGGGCAGGTGCCTGTCCCCGGCTCTCCTCCACGAGGCGACAACCGTCCAGTGCTCAGGTGCCGACGCCGTCTTCGGCGACGAGAACGCGTGGGGTCTCGGCTTCGGCGTGGACGTCGACGGGTTCGGCATGGGCGGGCTCGGTGGCAGCGTCGGGTGGGCGAGCACCGCAGGCAACTACGCGTTTGGCTTCGTCACCGGCTCCATGGGCAGCCACGCCCGCGCGACCGACGTCGAGAACGCGCTCCGTGCCTGTCTCGACCTTGCTCCCCTGGACGAGTAGCTGACGTCGAGCCGGGCGTCAACGTCGGCTACCGGCGCGGTGCCCCGCGGTCCATGCCGACACCTGTCCGCTTGTCGGCGGGTTCGCGCCGACCTGGGTGCAGGTGATGGCGGCAACGTGCTGGGCGTAGGTCAACGCCTCGACCAGGTCGCCGGCGGGCAGCTCGCTCAGCCGGCTCCGCGACAGCCGGTCGGACCGTTCCAAAGCGGCCAGCAGCCCGGCCATGAAGGCGTCGCCGGCACCCACCGTGTCGGTGACCTCGACCGGTACGGCGGGCAGCTCCACCGGCCCGCTCGGGCCGAGCGCATAGACCCCGTGCTCTCCGCACGTGACGACCACCAGCGCGGGCCCCTTGGGCCGCCATCGGGCGGCGACCTCGGGCACGGGCTCACTGGGAGCCAGCCAGCCGAGGTCGTCGGAACCGACCTTGACGACGTCGGCGAGGTGGAGCCAGCGGTCCAGCCGGTCGCGATAGGCGGCCTCGTCGAAGACCAGGGTGGAGCGGGCGTTGGGATCGAACGTGATCGTCCGGTGCGGTCGTTCCCGCCGCAGCAGCAGCTCGAGCGTGTCGCCCATGGCCGGCAAGGCCATCGCCAACGCACCGCTCACGTGCAGCGCGGTCGCGTCGGGCAGCGTCGCCGGCAGCTCGGCCGGCTGCCACCCGCTATCGGCGCTGCCCTCGACGTAGAAGGTGTACTCGGCCTTGCCCGCCGCATCCAGGTTGACCACCGCAACGGTCGTCGGTTCCGGCGAGTCGATGGCAAGGCCGACGTCGACGCCGGACGCCAGGAGGTGTTCGCGGAGGAGCCGGCCGAACCCGTCGCCAGCCAGCCGAGCCAGCAGGGCGGCGTCGACGCCGAGCCGGCCGAGTGCGACCGCGACGTTGGCTGGGCTGCCGCCGGGGCGCGCGGCGTACGTCGTAGCGTCGGTCGTCGTCGGGACCAGGTCGATCAGCGCTTCACCACAGACCAGGATC
>JBBSIN010000031.1:0-27591 GCA_038232055.1 Mycobacteriales bacterium | reverse complement strand
CCGGCAGCGGCTGCAGGAACAGCGCGAGGTCGAGGAGGCGGTCCGCGCGGGGGCGGGAGTAGCCGAGCGCGGCGGCGATCTCGGCCGAGGCGAACTCGCGTCGAGCTGGCGGGACTGCGCCCAGCCGATCAGTCGGGAGGTGGCGGTGAGGAAGTCGACCAGGTGCTCCCCGGAGAGCTCGGCGACCGCGGTGGCGGCGACCACTGCGGCCAGCTCGGCTCCCGACACATCCTCGAACATGTGTTCGATGGTATCTGCCGGCTGGGACAGAAACCATTCCCAACCCGGCCACTGTGGACAGGAACCTCCCGCGACCGGCGGGGCCGACGGTTGTCCACAATGTGGACGACGTCTGTGGGCAAATACCAGCGGTGTAACTACGCTTGCTGGCGCTCTAGCGTGAAGACCTCAGCGCCACTGCGTCGAGAGTGCGAAGCCGACCAGGATGAAGCCGAAGCCGATGGCCAGGTTCCAGCCGCCGAGCGCACTGATCAGCCACGCGTCCCCGCCGGAGATGTAGTAGGCGGAGAGCCAGATCACGCCCAGTACGAAGAACACCAGCATTACCGGGACGACCCAGCGCGGACTGGATCGTTTCCTCGCCGAGCGGGTTGTCGGCGGGGTGTACGCCGTCTTACGCCGGATGCGGGACTCGGGCACGGCTCCTCCTTCTCCGGGCAGACAAGCTTGTCCGGGAGGGCAAGCACCCGTCGGTTAGCGTAGTCGGCGGAGAGCAATACGCGCTTCGAGTGACGGAGGTGACGTGCGCCGCGACGTGCTACCGGACCGCCGTCGGTCGCGGGTGTGGCGTGCTCTCGTCCCGGTCACGGTTGCCGTCGGCGGGGTCGTCCTCGCGACCAGCGCCGTCACGGCGCACGGCACGGAGCTGCGGGCCAGTCCGACGCGGCTCGTCGACCTTGTCCGCCAGCAGGAGCGGACGCTGGCCCGGCAGGCTGGTGCGGAGCGGGCGCTGCGTCAGGCGGTGACGGCCCGCACCCGGCAGGCCGGCGCCGAAGAGGGTCCGGTAGCGGCGGCCCGTGCCCGCGCCGACGCCCTCGCAGCACCGGCGGGGCTCACGGCGGTCGTCGGCCCCGGCCTCACGGTCGCCCTCGACGACGCGCCGCGGCTCGTCGCCGGCGAGCCCTTGCCGGCCAACGCGAGCCCGGACGACCTCGTCGTACACCAGCAGGACGTGCAGGGGGTCGTCAACGCGCTCTGGGCCGGCGGCGCCGAGGCGATGACGATCATGGGCAAGCGAGTGACCTCCACGACGGCCGTGCGCTGCGTCGGCAACACGCTGCTGCTGCAGGGCGCCGTGTACTCCCCGCCGTTCACGGTCGCTGCCATCGGCAACCCCCGGCGGATGAGGGCCGCGCTCGACGGTGACCCCGACGTCTCGATCTTCCGGCAGTACGTCGAGGTCTACGGGCTCGGCTACGTCGTGGCTCCCTTCGCCGGTCGCGTCCTGGCGGCCTACGACGGGCCGCTCGACCTCCGGCACACGCAGGCATAAACGGGTTCCGGGGCGCCGCAGCAGCCTCCGTCAGGGCTTCTTGGTCGGCGTTGCGGTCGCCGTCGCGGTGGGTGTGCCTGTCGCTGTCGGCGTTGGCGATCCGGTCGGGGCGGGGCTCGACGTGCTGGGACTGGCCGAGGGCGCGGGTGACGGGCTCTCGGTGGGCACGGCGGTCGCGACGGTGATAGTCACAGTCCGTCCGGTCCGCAACGAACTGCCGGCATTGGGGTCCTGCCCGATGACGGTACCGACCGGCCGCCGGTCGGGCACCGTTTGGGTGTCGACCTGGAAGCCGGCGTCGCGGAGAATCTGGCGGGCCGCCGCCTCGTCCTTGCCGACGACGTCTGGGACGTCGCTGCTCCCGCTCGCCACGTCGAGGTCGACCTTGCTGCCGACGGCGACGTTGCTGCCGACCGGCGGGTTCGAGGTCAGAACGGTGCCGGCCTTCTCACTCGACGCCTTGGGCGTAACGTCACCCAGGCTGAGTCCGGCGTCCTTCAGCTTCCGAGTCGCCGCCTCCTGAGACAGACCTTCGAGCGGCGGTACGGCGACCTGGCCAGGTCCCGCGGAGACCACCACGTTGACGGTGCTGCCCTTGACGACGCTCGCCATGGCGGGGGGATCCTGCGAGATGACCCTGCCCTTCGTTGCGTTCGAGCTCCGTGTGGTGGGGCCCCCCAGCTTGAGGCCCTGGTTGTCCAGCTCTTGCCGCGCCTTCGCCAGGGTGTCGTTCCGCAGATCCGGTACGGCGACCCGCTGCCCGTTGCCCACGAGCCCGCGGGTCAGCAGTGCTGCCCCGGCGAGCACGGCCAGGCAAGCGATCGCGAGCAGCAAAAAGGCCGGCCAGCGCCGGCGTTCCGGCGGGGGCTGCCGGAGGAGCACGGTCGATGCCTCCGGAACCGCCCCGAAGGCCGTCGTCTGCGCGTCGAGCAGGGGCGTCGCCGCCACCGGTGCCCCGGCGATGGCGCGCTCGCAGTCGGCGCGCATCTCTGCCGCCGACTGGTAGCGGTTGCTGGGGTTCTTGGCCATCGCCTTCAGCACGATCGCGTCGACTGGCGGCGGCAGGTCGCCGACGAGCTGCGACGGCGGTACGGGGTCCTCACGGACGTGCTGGTAGGCGACCGAGACCGGCGAGTCACCGATGAAGGGCGGCGAGCCGGTGAGCAGCTCGTAGAGCACGCACCCGGTGGAGTAGACGTCGCTTCGCGCGTCGACCGGCTCGCCGCGGGCCTGCTCCGGCGAGAGGTACTGCGCCGTACCGAGCACGGCGGCGGTCTGCGTCATCGTGGCGCTCGACGCAGTGACCGCGCGGGCGATCCCGAAGTCCATGACCTTCACGTCGGCGGACTCCGACGTCTCACCACCGTCGCTGCCGACGTCGGTCAGCATGACGTTGGCCGGCTTGATGTCGCGGTGCACGATGCCTTGCCGGTGGCTGTAGTCCAGCGCCTGGCAGACCCGAGCCGTGATCCCGAGGGCGCGGCGCCATGGCAGTCGCCGCTCAACGTTGAGCAGGTCGCGAAGAGTGCGGCCCTCGACGTACTCCATGACGATGTACGGCACATCGCCGGCGGCCATGTTCTCCTCGCCGGTGTCGTAGACGGCGACGATCGCCGGGTGGTTCAGCGACGCGGCGGACTGTGCCTCCCGGCGGAACCGCGCATGAAACGTGGGATCGCGGGCGAGGTCCGCGCGCAGCGTCTTGACGGCGACATCGCGGCCGAGGCGAGTGTCGCGGGCCCGGTGCACTTCCGCCATGCCGCCGTACCCCAGCATCTCGGCGAGTTCGTAGCGCTCGCCGAG
This sequence comes from Mycobacteriales bacterium, assembly GCA_038232055.1. GTDB lineage: Bacteria > Actinomycetota > Actinomycetes > JADGOV01 > JADGOV01 > JBBSIN01. The sequence continues at coordinate 24,275 of JBBSIN010000031.1, read as the reverse complement.
CAGCCGTGGCTCAGTGACCATGCGGCACCGAGCGGTCAGCCGGGCGGGCACCGGGCGGGTTCACTGTCAGCACGCTACCGAGGCGGACGGGAGATGTCAGGGTCATCGCCCGAGCACCGCCTCCATCACGGCCCGCGCAATCGGCGCCGCGACCCGGCCACCGGTGGCTTCGGAGCCGAGCTCGCCGCCGTCCTCGACGAGCGCCGCGACGGCCACCTGTGGGCTGTCGGCGGGTGCGAATCCGATGAACCAGGCGTGCGGGGCCGCCCCGGTGGCGTGCTGCGCGGTGCCGGTCTTGCCGGCTACGGAAACCCCGGGGATTCGCGCCGACGTCGCCGTGCCCTGCTCCACAACGAGTTTCATCATTCCGGTCAACTGATCGGCGACCTGCGGCGATACGGCCTGGCCGAGCGCGGCCGGCTTGGCGACGTCGAAGGTGGAGAGGTCCGGTGCTTTCACCTCGCGGACCAGGTACGGCTTCATCAGCGTGCCGTGGTTGGCCACCGCCGCAGCGATCATCGCGGCCTGGACCGGGGTCACCCGGACGTCGAACTGACCGATCGCGGCGTACGCCGTCTGCGGCTCGTCCACCTGGGTCGGGAACACGCTTCTCGACACGGTCAGCGGCACTTGGTAGCTCGCGTTCAGCCCGAACTTCTCCGCCTGCGCCCGCAGGGTGTCGGCACCGAGCGCGAGCCCGATGCCGGCGAACGCGGTGTTGCACGAGATCTGCAGCGCGTGAGCCACCGTTTCGGTGCGGCCGTCGCCACACGTCTCACCGCCGAAGTTGCCGAGCGTCCTCGACGTCTGCGGCAGGTCGAGCGTCTGCGGCGCCGGTACCCGGGTGTCGGGGGTGTAGCGGCCGGAGGACAGAGCGGCCGCGGCGGTCACGACCTTGAACAGCGACCCCGGAGGATAGGTCGCGTTGGTCGCGCGGTTGAGCAGCGGCGAGTCAGCGTCGGCGAGGAGCTGCTGGTACGCCGCTCGAATCTTTCTGCCGTTGTGGCTCGAGAGCACCGTCGGGTCGTACGACGGCGAGCTCACCAGGGCGAGGATCGCGCCGGTGCGGGGGTCGAGCGCGACCACGGCCCCCCGCCGGTCGCCGAGAGCGCTCGCCGCCGCCTCCTGTGCCTTGCGGTCGATCGTCAGCACGACGGCGGCGCCCTGTCGCGGACGGCCGGTCAGCAGGTCGGCGACCCGCTTGACGAAGAGCCGGTCGTCGGTGCCGGACAGGATCGAGTTGTTGGTCCGTTCGATGGCGGTGGCGCCGTAGACAAAGGAGTAGAAGCCGGTGACCGCCGCGTAGCGCTTCCCGTCGGGATAGGTGCGCCGGTACTTCAGCGCGTCGTTCGTCTTGGTCGACCGCGCGATGTCGCGGCCGCCGACGACGATCGGCCCGCGCTGGCGTTGGTACTCCTGTAGGAGCACGCGTCCGTTGTTCGGGTTGCGCTGCAGGCTCCGCGCCTGCACGACCTGCACGTAGTTCGCGTTCGCGAGCAGCAGCCCGAAGAGCACGAGGACGGCGATCGCGACGCGACGAAGCGGCGCCCTCATCGCGGAAACACCTGGGTCTGCGCCGTGGCCGCCGTGGCCGCCGTACCGGCAACCGGCTCCGTCGTTGAGCGCTCCGGGGCAGGCGCCGCCGGCTGGGCGGACGGCCGGCGGGCCGCGTCGGAGACGCGCAGCAGCAGGGCGACCAACGCCCAGTTGGCGACGAGCGACGATCCGCCGTACGACAGGAACGGCAAGGTGAGCCCGGTCAGCGGGATGAGCCTCGTGACGCCGCCGACGACGACGAAGACCTGCAGCGCGAAGCCGAATGCCAGGCCGGTGCCGAGCAGGCGGCCGAAGTCGTCGCGGACTCCGAGCGCGGCCCGAAGACCGCGCTCAACGATGAGCAGGAAGAGCACGAGCACGGCCATCAGCCCGACGAGACCGAGCTCCTCGCCGATCGTCGTCGTGATGAAGTCCGACTTCGCGAACGGCACGATGTCCGGCCGGCCCTGGCCGAGTCCGGTGCCGAAGATGCCGCCGTTGGCGAGGCCGAAGAGCCCCTGGACAAGCTGGTACCCCTGGTTGCTCGCGTAGTCGAAGGGATGCAGCCAGATGTCGACGCGGGTCCGGACGTGGCCGAAGAGGTGGTAGGCGCCGAACGCCCCCGCGGCGAAGAGGAGCGCCCCGATGGCGACCCACGAAACCTTTTGCGTGGCAACGTAGAGCATCGCGATGAAGATGCCGAAGAAGAGCAGCGACGTGCCGAGGTCGCGTTCGACGACGAGGACGGCGAGACTCCCCAGCCAGGCGACGACGACCGGCGCCAGATCACGGCCGCGCGGAATGTCGATGCCGGCGACCCGACGGCTCATCAGCGAGAGCAGGTCCCGCTTCGCGACGAAGTAGCCCGCGAAGAAGATCTCTAGCGCGATCTTGGCGACCTCGCCCGGCTGGAAGGAGAGCCCGGCGACCCGGATCCAGATGCGGGCGCCGTTGACCTCGCTGAACCGAGCCGGCAACACCGCGGGGATGAGCAGCAGGGCGAGACCGACCGCGACAGCCGTGTAGGTGAAGCGCTGCAGCAGGCGGTGGTCGCGTACGACGACCAGCACGGCGACGAAGAGTCCCACGCCGATCGCCGTCCAAAGCAGCTGGAGCGGCGCGTCGGACCTGGGCAGCGAGCGGCCCAGCTGCCGAGCCCGGTCGGCACTGCCGAGGTCGAGACGGTGGATGAGCACCAGCCCGAGCCCGTTGAGCAGGGCCACCGAAGGCAACAGCAGTGGGTCGGCGTACGGCGCCACCAGGCGCACGGCGAGATGTCCCACCAGGAACAGGCCGCCGAGGCCCGCGGCATACCTGAGCACGTCGGGCGGCACCGTCCCGTCGTGGGCGTAGCCGACGTTGACGTAGGCGGCCGCCACGACGAGCACGGCGAAGAGGAGCATCGCGAGCTCGACCCCGCGACGACGGCGGCCGGGCACCGCGTCGATGGCGAGAACGGTCACGGGGTGACGCCCGTGCAGGGCGGCGAGGGCGTGGGTACGGGCGAGGGGGACGCCGCAGCGGGCGTGGGCGCCGCGGAGATCACGGGCACCGGACTGGTGCACTTCTGCTGCTCCTCGCCGAGGCGAGCGGCGATGCGGCGGGCGTGTCCGATGCCGTTGGCCGAAATGCCCTGCCGGAGCCGATCGCGCTCGTACTGCGGCAGCTCGTCGACCATCACGTCGCGCCGCTCGGCGATCGAGTGCAGCGAGAGCCCGCCGATCGACCCGTCGACCCCCCGAAAGATCGCGACCTGGCCCGCCTCGACCCCCAGGTAGTACTGGGAGTGGACCCAGAGCCACGCGCCCGCCGCGACGAGCGTCGCCACGGCCAGAACCGTGACACCCACCGCCATCCGCCATCCGCGTCGCCGTGGACCGGGGGGTGGCGCGACCTCCGGCCGCGCGGCTCGGCGGCCCCGACGGTGTCGGCCACTGGCGAGGGCGGCGCGACCGGCGGGGCTCTCGGCGCCGGCGCGCGTGGGAACCTCGACGTCGGACGCGGCCCCGGCCACCATCGGTCCGGCCGGCAGGTCGTCGCCCTCGACGATGTCCGCGACTACGGCCGTCACGTTGTCCGGGCCGCCGCCGCGAAGCGCCAGCTCGACGAGCCGGTCGACCGCCGAGTCGGGGTCATGGGCACGTAGGGCGTCCGCCATGGTCGCCGCGCTGACGACGCCGGAGAGGCCGTCAGTGCACAGCAGGTAGCGGTCGCCGGCCCGCACCTCGCGACCTGCCAGGTCGGGCTCGACGTCATGCCGGCCGTCGAGCGCCCTGGTGAGCAGCGAGCGCTGCGGATGGATGTCGGCCTCCGCGGCGGAGATCCGGCCCGCGTCGACGAGGTCCTGGACATAGGTGTGGTCGTGCGTGATCTGTTCGAGGTGCCCTTCCCGGAGCAGGTACGCGCGCGAGTCGCCGACGTGGGCGATGCCCAGCCGAGTACCGGCCCACAGCAGAGCGGTCAGCGTCGTACCCATGCCCTCCAGGGCGCCGTCGGTGGCGACCCGCTCCCGGATGCCGTGCTGGCTGGCGTCGACCGCGCGACCCAGGGCCGCCAGCAGATCCGCCTCGGGGACGTCCTCGTCGAGCGGTACGACGCTGGCGATCGCCAGGCGGCTCGCGACCTCGCCGGCGGCGTGCCCGCCCATCCCGTCGGCGACGGCGAGCAGCCGGTGTCCGGCGTACGCCGCGTCTTCGTTGCCGTCGCGGAGCAGACCGACATCGGAGCGCACCGCGAAGTGCAACCGGAGCGTCATCGGTTCACCGCCGTAGCTCCAGCACGGTCTGCCCCACCCTGATGGCTGCGCCGAGCGGGACCGGGGTCGGGTGGGTGACCTTCTGCTGCCCGAGGTACGTGCCGTTGGTGGAGCCGAGGTCCTCGACGAGCCATCGGTCCCCGCCCGGAGCGAGCCGGGCATGCTCGTTGGACACGTAGTCGTCGCCGAGAATGAGTGTGCAGGCGCCGTCCCGGCCGATCGTGATCGGAGCTTCGGCCAGTCGGACGCTCGTGCCGGTGAGCGGGCCGGACGTGACGACGAGCCGGCGGGCCTCGCTCCTGCGTTGTCTCGCCCGCGAGGGCTCCCCGTCGGCGGCCGTCGGCGCCCGTGGCTGCGCGCGAGCGGTGCCGAAGAGGTCGGTACGGATGACGCGAACCGCCGCGAGCACGAAGAGCCACAGCAGCGCGAGTATGCCGAAGCGGAGAAGCGCGAGCGTGAGCTCTTGCACGGCAGCCCCGGTCAGTCGGCTTGCCGGTAGACGAGGACGGTATGACCGACCTCGATTCGGTCGCCGTCGCGCAACTCCCGCATCGCCACCGGGGCTCCGTTGACCGTCGTACCGTTGGTCGAGCCGGTGTCGACGATGCGGACCGCGTCGTTCTCGAGTCGCAGCTCCGCGTGCCGACGCGACACTCCGGGATCGTCGAGCCGCAGATCGGCTCCCGCACCACGTCCGACGACCGTGACCCGGCCCGTGATGACCACGTTGCGTTCCTGGTCAGGTACGGAGCCGTCGTCGTTCGTGGCGCTCTTGTCCGTAACGATCACGTGGTGGCGGGCCGGCCGGGTCGCCTGCGTGGTCACGGTCGACACCGGTGTCGGCGCGGGAGCCAGGACGGTCGGCGCCGGCGTCAGCAGTTGCCCAGGCTGTCCCGCTGGCGTCACAGCGGGTTCCGGGCCAGGCTGCGCTGCACGCGAGGACTGGTCGCTCCGGACTTGGAACCGTCCCGTGTCGAGGGACGGGTCGTGCTCCAACACCACTCGGATCGGCCCGGCGAAGGAGTACCCCTGCTCACGAGCATGGTCCTGGAGCATCTCGGCGAAGGCGTCGCTGAGCGGCTCGGCGTACGGCGCGAGCCGAGCATGGTCGTGATCCCCAAGCTCCACGACGAAGGCGCTCGGCGCGATGACCCGGCCGGCACCGACGACGACACGGCGATCGTCCGTCTCGCGCTGCAGAGCGTGCGCGATGTCCGCCGGCTCGGCCTCGCTGTGGAAGACCTTGGCGAAGGTGCCCTCAACGAGGCGTTCGAGCCGTCGCTCGAATCGCTCGAAGACACCCACGGTCGCTCCCTTCCCGGCCGATGTCGATGCTAGTCGGGACGGCGGTCGACTCCCTGCTACGCAGCCGACGGCCACCCGTACGATCTCGCCTCACCCCTTGATCAGCGGACAGCTGGCGTCATCGCCCGCGTGGTAACGTCGGTCGCTCGTCGGGCGAGTGGCGGAATGGCAGACGCGCACGGTTCAGGTCCGTGTGTCCGTAAGGACGTGGGGGTTCAACTCCCCCCTCGCCCACAGCAAGGCGAAGGCACAGCCTCCGCCCGGCACAGCGCGGAGGCGACACGAGCCCCCGCGTCTCCTACGATGGCGCATGCCCTACGGAGCCCACGCTTGACCGGCGTACTGGAGCTACCGAGCGGCACAGAGGGCGTGCTGCCGAATCAGTACCTGGCGGCGGCGATCGGCGCGGGTGTCATCGACGCCGGCGACTTCACGATCCCACGGGAGAACGTCCAGCCGGCGAGCCTGGACCTGCGGCTGGGTGAGGTCGCCTACCGGATCCGGTGCAGCTTTCTTCCCGCGAACGACACGGTCGAGCGGCGGGTCAAGGACTTCATCGTCGATGAGATCGACTTGCATCGCGAAGGCGCTGTCCTGGAGACCAACCGGCCGTACCTGATCCGGCTGAAGGAGCGGCTGGCGTTGCCACCCAACGTACGGGGCAAGGCGAACCCGAAGAGTTCGACCGGCCGCGCAGATGTGTTCACGCGGGTGATCACCGACGGTGGCTCCCGATTCGACGAGATCGCCACGGGCTACCAGGGGGGCCTGTATCTGGAGGTCGTGCCCCTGTCGTTCCCGGTCAGGGTGCGCGAGGACTTGTCGCTGAACCAACTGCGGCTGGCCGTGGGCCGGGTAGACCTGACCGACCGTGAGGTACGCACGCATCACGAGGCGCAACCGATCCTGTTCGCTCGCGGTCGTCCGGTTCCCGCGGAGGAGCTGGCCTTGGCCAACGGCTTGTTCCTCGGCCTGAACCTGCGCGGCGACCGGACCGGCCGGGTCGGCTACCGGGCGCGCGAGAGTGCGCCGCTGCTGGACATGACCAGGACCGGACAGACCGACCCCGACCCGTACTGGGAGTCGGTACGACGCGAGGACGGCGACAGAATCATCCTGAGTCCCCGGAACTTCTACCTGCTGATGTCGCATGAGGCGGTGAGCGTCCCGCCCTCGCTCGCCGCCGAGATGACGGCGTACGACCCGACGAGCGGCGAGCTACGCACCCACTACGCCGGCTTTTTCGATCCCGGCTTCGGCTACGACCCGGCCGGCGGATTCAACGGGTCGACCGCTGCACTCGAAGTGCGAGCGCACGACGTGCCGTTCATGGTTGAGGACCGGCAGCGGGTCTGCAAGCTGACCTTCGAGCGCATGCTGGAAGAGCCCACAGTGCTCTACGGTCAAGGCATCGGCTCGAACTATCAGTCGCAAACCGAGACGCTGGGCAAGCACTTTCGACACCCGCGCGCGGTTGGCGCTGAGCAGCCCCTAGCTGGTGATCCCGGAAGCCGCCCGGCCCGGCTCGAAGGCCAGCTCGACCTGCTCGACGCGGCGGAGTGACCCGCACTGGCGTAACGCGGTCACGGTGCCGGCCATCGGTTGTTGAGGAATCCGACCGTGAGGACGATGACCGCGTCCAGCGCGCCGCGTTCCTCGAACAGGTGCGTGGCGCCGGGTACCACCGCGATCTCGACCGGGGCGGTCAGCCGAGCAGCCGCCTGCTCGTTGAGCTCGCGCACGGTCGTGTCGTTGCCGCCGACGATGAGCCGGGTCGGCGCGATGACGCGGCGCCGCGCGTCACCACCGAGGTCGGGTCGCCCGCCGCGCGCGATGACGACGCGGACCCGGTCAGGGCGGTCGGCGGCAGTGATCAGTGCCGCGGCGGCGCCGGTGCTGGCGCCGAACGTCGCCACCGGCAACGTCGCCGCATCATGCTCGTCACCGAGCCAGTCGACTGCACCGGTCAGCCGAGCGGCCAGCAGGGGGATATCGAACCGCAGTTCCCCGGTACGTACGTCGACCTGCTCCTCGTCGGCGGTCAGCAGGTCCATGAGCAGGGTGGCGAACCCCTCCCGCTGCAGTCCGGCGGCGACGCGACGGTTGCGGAGGCTTCGGCGGCTGCTGCCGCTGCCATGGGCGAAGACCACAAATCCGCGTACGCCGGCCGGCACGGCGAGATCGCCGTCGAGGGTCACGCCCTCCACTGGTATCCGCACCGAGCGCATGCGGGGTGCGTCATCGGCCATGGCTGACCTCATCCCCGGCGAAGCGCGCCAGCACGCATCGGAGTTCGCAGCCCGGGGAATGGGTCCAATCGGCAGCAGATCGCCTGTTTTCAACCCGATAGGGAGCCACGATGGCAGAGCAGCAGCGCGACGTGATCGAGATCCTCACGCACGACCATCGTGAGGTGGAGCAGATGTTCGACGAACTGGAGTCTTTGCGTGGGGCCACCGGTGACGCCGAGCGCAAGCGGCGCAAGGACCTCGTGGACCAGGCGACCATCGAGCTCGTCCGCCACTCTGTGGCCGAGGAGGCCGAGGTCTACCCAGCGGTCAAGGAGAAGGTCAGCGACGCCGAGGCGGAGCGGGCCAAGCACGAGCACGCCGAAGCCGAGAAGACGATGAAGCGGCTGGAGAAGCTGCAGCCCGACGACGCGTCCTTCGACGCGGAGCTCGCAACGCTGATGCGCGAGATCCGGGAGCACGTCGCCGAGGAGGAGGGCGAGATGTTCCCCCAGATGCGAACCGTCTTCAGCCAAGAGGAGCTCGTCAAGCTCGGCGCCAAGGTGGAGTCGGTCAAGAAGATGGCCCCGACCCGCCCGCACCCCGCCGCTCCGGACCAGCCGCCCGGGGACAAGCTGCTCGGCCCGATCGCCGGCCTGTTCGACCGCGTGCGGGACGCGGTGACCAAGCGCGGCACCGAGCGCTGAGTTCCGGACCGCTCAGCCCTGCACGCCGGTGTCTGCGTGGGCCGCCCCAACCGGCTTGGACTCCGGCGACCCGCGCTGACGGAGGTAGATCGACAGGACGACCATGCTGGCCACCGCCAGGAACTCCGACTGCCAGTTCTGCAGAGTGCGGTTCCGCAAGTCCGCCGACGTAACGTAGCCGAGCCAGGACACCGGATCCTGCCGACCGAGCATCCCAGCACGTCGCCGAGTCGTCGGCTCCCAGCGAGTGGGGAAGGTAGCTCCTCGTGACAGATCTCGAGCAGGTTGCCGCTGGCGTCCATCGCTTCGCGGACGGGCTGGTCAACTGGTATCTCGTCGAGGACGAGGGCCGATATCTACTCGTCGACAGCGGCTGGCCGCGCAGCTGGCCGCGGATCACCGCGGCGCTGAACGCACTGGGCCGGCAACCCGCCGACCTGGCGGCAGTGCTGCTCACCCACGGGCATGCCGATCACCTCGGCGCGGCCGAGAAGGCGCGTCGCGCCGGCGTGCCGGTGCATGCTCGCTCGGCGGAGGTCGACCGGGTCCGCGGCAGAGCCCGCGGGTCGTCGCCGTTCACGCTGGTACCGGGACTGCTGCCCCACCTGTGGCGGCCGAGCGCATTTGCTTTCGTCGTGCACGCCGCTCGACACGGTTTCATGACGCCGACGTGGGTGCAAGATGTGGAGTCCTTCGAGGCCGGCACCGAGCTCGACCTGCCCGGCCGCCCGCTTCCCGTGGAGACGCCCGGCCACACGGAGGGGCACACGTCGTTCTTGCTGCCGGGCCGCGGGATATTGCTCAGCGGCGACGCGCTCGTCACCCTCGACGTGCTCAGCCGCGACCGCGGCCCCCGGCTGATGCCGGCTGCGGTCAACGCCGACTCGCGCGACGCGTTGCGGTCGCTCGACGCGCTGGAGCGTCTGGACGCCGACCTGCTGCTGCCGGGTCACGGCGAGCCCTGGCGCGGTACGCCGGCCGAGGCCGTGCGCCAGGCGCGGGAGGCGAGCGGTCCGGGTCGTGGCCGCTAGCATCCGCTGATGCCCGCCCGGCCGTCGTCACGCCTGGTCCGTCAGGAGGCCGCCCGGGCGGCGCGCCGGGCGGTGTGCATGGCGCGCGGGCTACTCGAGCGTACGTCGCGGACAGGGCGGACAGGGCGGTGCCTTGTCTGCGGGTCTCGGCAGGTCGACAGCCGGCAGCTCGCCTTCTTCCGGCGACCGGGCAAGGTCTATGACATCGAGGTGTGCCCGAGGTGTGGCTACGTCGCCAACCGCGGCAACTCCCGGGACTACGCCAGCTTCACGTCGGTGAAGCAGTTCGCCCTCACGCCTCGGGTCGGCACGCTGGAGCGGCCGGGCCGCGAGTACCACATGGCTCGGATGGGCGCCAAGATCCTCAAGTCGTCCGCTCCGCTGCGCGTCATGGTGTTCAGTGCGGGACGCAGCCTCGACTATCGCCACATCGAGAAGCTTCCCAGCGTCAACCGGGTGGTCATGAGCGATGTCGTCGACCTGCACGACCACGACCACGACGACTTCGTCAACATCCTGCACGGCACGGACGAGCGGTTCGACCTGATTATCGCGTGCGAGGTCGTCGAGCATTTTCTCGACCCCGCCGCCGAGTTCCCGCGATTGTTCGACCTGCTCAGCAAGCGCGGGCTGCTCGTCTGCTCGACGAACATCTACGACGGCGGCGACCTGGAACGCCAGAACTACCTCTACATCCCCGGGCACACGTCGTACTACAGTCCCCGGACTATCGCTCGGATCGCTCGGTACAACGGCATGTACTTCGACTTTCGCCTGCCGACGATCGCGACGGCGGAAGCTGGGCCGCGAAAGCGCTACGTGTTCCTCACCCGCAGCGTCGGCCGGTTGCAGGACATCGCCCAGTACTTCGGCAGTCACCCGTACGCGCCGGCCGAGGCGCCGGACTGACCAACCCGCGTGCCAGCATGGCTCGATGACCTCACCGGCGCTTCCCACACCCGACGACATCGAGCAGGCAGCCGCCCGGGTCAGTGACCGAGTACGGCGTACGCCGGTCCTGCACGTCGAAGCAGGCACCTTCGCGGACCCGCCAGTGGCTCTCAAGCTCGAGCTGTTCCAGCACACCGGTTCGTTCAAGCCGCGCGGCGCCTACAACCGCGTCCTCGCCGCCGGTACGACGAGCGCGGGCATCCTGGCTGCCTCAGGCGGTAACCACGGCCTTGCGGTGGCCTACGTCGGCGCGACACTCGGGCTGGCGGCGGAGGTGTTCGTGCCCGAGGTGGCGTCGCCGGTGAAGGTCGACGGGATTCGGGGGCTGGGCGCGCAGGTCGTCGTCGGCGGCGCGCACTACTCGGATGCCTACGATGCGATGATCACCAGATCCGCGCAGACCGGCGCGCTCGTCGTCCATGCCTACGACATGCCCGAGGTCGTGGCCGGCCAGGGCCTGGTCGGTCGTGAGCTGGTCGAGCAGGTGCCGGACGTCGACACCGTGCTGGTGGCCGTCGGCGGGGGCGGCCTTATCGCGGGAATCCTGACGGCGCTGGCCGGTCGTGCGCGAGTCGTCGGCGTCGAGCCGGTCGGCATCCCGACCCTGCACGACGCTCTGCGGGCGGGCGCCCCGGTTGACGTCGAGGTCGGCGGCATCGCCGCGGACTCGCTGGGCGCCCGACGCATCGGCGACATCGCGTTCGCGGTCGCCACAGCTGCGGATGTGCAAGTCATGCTGGTAGCCGACGACGCCATCCGGCGGGCCCGTGCGCTGCTGTGGCAGCGCTGTCGCATAGCGGCCGAAGCAGGTGGCGCGGCGGCGCTCGCTGCACTGACCAGCGGCGCCTACCGGCCGGCCGACGGCGAACGCGTCGCGGTCGTCGTGTGCGGCGGCAACACCGATCCGGCGGACCTCGTCGAGCGCGCGTGACGTCGTCGTACGCAGCTGGAGCTCAGAAGGCGACGGCGCTGGTGCTCGGGACCTCCTCGAGGAGGAACGCGACCGCGTCGTCGGCCGTCATCGGCCGAGCGAGGTGGAAGCCCTGCCCAAGCGTGCAGCCGAGGAGGCGAAGCGCGTCGAGCTGAGGACCTGTCTCGATGCCCTCGGCCACCAACGTGAGCCCGAGGATGGCCGCCATGTCCATCACCGCGCGGACGATGCCAGCGTCGCGATCGTCGGCCGAGACGTCGGCCACGAAGGCGCGGTCGAGCTTGATGCCGTCCACCGGGAGCCGACGCAGGTTGGCGATGGACGAGTGACCGGTACCGAAGTCGTCCATGACAATGCGAACCTGCCGCCGCCGCAGCTCGTCGAGAATCGGGATGATCTCCGGCCGTACCAGACTCGTCTCGGTGATCTCTAGAACGAGTTGGCTGGAGCTGGTGCAGCCGTCCTGGACGTAGCTCAGCAGCGTCGCGTCCTCCAGCTGCGCTGCGGTCGCGTTGACGCCGACGCAGAGCCGACGACCGGCCGCCGCCGCGAACCGCTCGCCGTCCGCGAGCGCCTGCTGCAGCACCCACGAGCCGATCTCGCTGATGAGCCCGGTCTCCTCGGCGAGCGGGATGAACGTAGCCGGCGGCAGCAGTCCGCGGACCGGATGCATCCACCGCACCAGCGCCTCGTACCCGTCGACGGTTCCGGTCTCGAGGTGGACGATCGGCTGGTAGTGCACGATGAGTTCGCCGCGACCCACCGCGTAGCGCAGCTCCTCGGCGAGCGTGATCCGGTCGATCTGGTCCGAGAGCATGGCCGGGTCGAAGAGCACGATGCGGTTCTTGCCGCCGTACTTCGCCCGGTACATCGCGACGTCGGCGTTCTGCAGGAGTACGCCGGCATCCTCAGCGAGGGCGCGGGAAGGGGCCGTACGGCGACCGGTCTCTGCTAGTGCGAGGCCGACGCTGCAGCCGATGCGGACGTGGCGGCCGGCCACCGAGAGCGGGTCGGCGCAGGCGCTGAGCAGCCGGTCGCCGACCGCAAGCGCTTCCTCCGTCCCCTGTACATCGCTCAGTAGAACCGCGAACTCGTCACCACCCAGCCGCGCGACGAGGTCACCGCCGCGCAGCGACGCGGCGAACCGCTGGGCGATGCTGACCAGCAGCGCGTCGCCGGCCTCATGACCCAGCGTGTCGTTGACCGTCTTGAAGCCGTCGAGGTCGCAGAACAGGACCGCCACCCGGGAGCCGCGTCGGGCGAGGGCCTGCTCGACCCGCTCCCGAAACACCTCGCGATTGGCCAACCCGGTCAGCGAGTCGTGCCGGGCCAGCCTGGCCAGCTTGCCGACGAGCTCCGCTCGCTGCAGCGACTCGGCGGCCACGGCCGCGAGCGCCTCCAGCGCCTGACGGTCGTCGTTGTTGAACGGGTTGCCGGTCATCCGCTTGCCGGCCACCAACCAGCGGGCGGGTTGACCGGCCACTGCGGGCACCGGGGCCGAGAGCTCCCCGTCGCCGCCCGGCGACGAGAGGAGCTGTACCTGGGAGCAGCACAGCACCCGGCACGCCTCCGTGACGAGGGCGTCGGTGATCTCCTCGGCGCTGTCCCCGCGTTGCGCCCGGGCCGCAGCGTCGAAGAGGCCACGGACCCGAACCCGGTCCTCATGCGCCCGCGAGAACGCCCGGGTGGCCAGCACGAGCGTGCCGAGCGGCACGGCCATGAGCGGGCCCGCCCACGGCTCGTGGCGGACGACGACGGCGGCGAGGTAGCCGAGTGCGGCGACGCCGGAGAAGCAGGCCAGCGAGATTGGCGTGTTGACGTCCCACAGGCAGTCGCGCAGCGTGGCCCGGCCGAGCAGGGCCACCGCCGCCGCGCTCAGCAGGTAGTCGACGGCGAAGTAGACGGCGCTACCCGCAGCGGTGGCAAGCAGGTCGCGCGACCCGTACCGCGAAGAGGTCAACGCCTGCACGACGGCAACGGCGAGCAACCCGGCCAGCACGCAGACGCCGGCGTTGAACAGTCGAGTCCAGACCACCTTGCGCAGCGTCAGCTGCGCGAGCACCGACGCGACGGACCAAATCACCGCGCTCTCGCCTTGGCTGGCCCAGAAGGCCAGAAAGATCAGTACGGCCGGATCCAGGCCCACCTCGATGCCGCTGGTCTCGCGAAGGAGCACGACCGGCCAACGCGACATCACCACGATGAGCGGGACGGCCGCCCACAGGTACCACCGGGGTTGGCCCACCGAAGTGTGGGCAAGCGTCGCGACGAGGAGCACAGCCGCGATCGCGGCGATCGTGACGTCGTACGCCACAGCGCGTCCTGGCACCCCACGCCGCCCGACGCTCACCTCGTGTCACCTTTCTCGCGTGCGGCGCCCGTCCGCACGTGTCCCTGACCACACTCATCGGCATTCGCCATGGGCGAGTTCAGCGGCCAAGTGCAGCAATCCCGGTAGCGTGCCCTTGGTCGGCAGGCTGCCTCTCGGCGACCGGCGTGCATCTGGTAGGACGCAGGAATGAGCCTTCCGACCCTGCCCGAGTGGCAGGCCCTCGCCGAGCACTACGCGGATCTTCGGGACGCGACGCTTCGCGACCTGTTCGCGGCCGACCCGCGACGCGGTACGGCGATGACGGTCGAGACCGACGGGCTGCTCCTCGACTACTCGAAGAACCGGGTGACGTCGGAGACGCTCCGCCGCCTCGTCGCGCTGGCCGAGCGGATCGGGCTCCGCGGTCGCATCGACGCCATGTTCGCCGGCGAACGCATCAACGTGACCGAGGACCGCGCAGTGCTGCACGTGGCACTTCGCGCCCCGCGGAACTCCCACATCCTCGTCGACGGCACGGACGTCGTTCAGGCGGTTCACGCGGTGCTCGACAAGATGGGGGACTTCGCCGCGCGGGTCCGTTCGGGGACGTGGACCGGGTATACCGGCCAGCGCATCCGTACGGTCGTCAACATCGGGATCGGCGGCTCCGACCTCGGCCCGGCGATGGCGTACGACGCGCTGCGCAGCTACACCGACCGGGACATCAGCTGTCGGTTCGTCTCCAACGTCGACGCTGCCGACATCGTCGAAGCGACTCGCGACCTCGACCCGGCTCAGACGCTCTTCGTCGTGTCGTCCAAAACGTTCACCACCATCGAGACGTTGACGAATGCGACGACCGCCCGTAGGTGGTTACTCGACGCCCTGGGCGACGACGCCGCGGTTCGCTCGCACTTCGTCGCGGTGTCGACGAACACGGAGAAGGTGGCCGAGTTCGGCATCGATCCCGAGAACATGTTCGAGTTCTGGGACTGGGTTGGCGGGCGCTACTCCTACGACTCCGCGATCGGCCTGTCACTGATGATTGCGGTCGGCGTGGAGCGCTTCGCCGAGATGCTGGCGGGCTTTCATGCCATGGATGAGCACTTTCGTCGTGCGCCGTTCGAGCGGAACCTGCCGGTGCTGCTGGGCCTGCTGGGCGTCTGGTACCGCGACTTCTTCGATGCGCAGACCCAAGCCGTGCTGCCCTACAGCAACTACCTGGGCCGCTTTCCGGCGTACCTCCAGCAGCTCGACATGGAGAGCAACGGAAAGTCCGTCACCCGGGAGGGCACGCCGGTCGCGGTGCCGACCGGGCCGATCGTGTGGGGCACGCCGGGCACCAACGGCCAGCACGCCTATTACCAGCTTCTCCACCAGGGCACGGCGCTCATCCCGTGTGACTTCATCGGGTTCGTGGCGCCGAACGACGACGTCGGCCGGCACCACGACCTGCTCATGGCGAACTTCTTCGCCCAAACCGAGGCCTTGGCATTCGGCAAGACGCGGACCGAGGTCGAGGCGGAAGGAGTCCCGGCCGCGCAGGTGCCGCATCGCACGTTCGTCGGCAACCGACCGACGAATACGATCCTGGCGCCGCAGCTGACGCCGTACGTGCTGGGGCAGCTGGTCGCGCTCTACGAGCACCGCGTCTTCACCATGGGGGCGGTCTGGGACATCAACTCGTTCGACCAGTGGGGTGTCGAGCTCGGCAAGATGCTGGCCAACCGGATCGCGCCCGAGCTGGAGTCGGGAGACGAGCCGGACCTGCAACACGACTCCTCGACGAACGCGCTGATCCGGCGCTACCGCACTGGGCGCCGTACCGGGAAGTGACTAGTCGATAGGTACTAGGCGAAGAAGGCCACGCAACCTTGCCGCTGCTGCGGGGGGTTGGAGTGCGGGCCTACGGCATCAAGTCCACGGCGGCGGTGGGGACGGCAGCCGCCGTGGTGATGGTGTTCGTCTTCCTGATCTTCGCCACCCTGTCCCAAGTGTCAATCAAGGACGGATGCGCTCAGCGTTGAGAAGCGGCAGCGCGGCCGGGAACCGGCGTGTGCGTCGTTCTCGTCGACGTTGTGGGATTGCACTGCGTCAACGACTCAGTCGGTCACGAGGCTGGCGACGACGTGCTGCGAGACGTCGGCCGCCGAGTCAGCTCCGCTGGTCCCGTGCTGTGTGGCCGATGGCCGTTTCCTGCTCTCCAAGGCAGGGGCACAGCGCCGTCAGGACAGGCCGAAGAGGTGACGGCACTCCGCGAAGCCGTCGATGGCCACACCGTTGTCCCGATGGCGCTGATGCCAGATGTCGCGCGTCATGCGGAGCCGCGGCATGTCGGCGGCGACACCCGCCCGACTGTGCCGGCCTAGCCCGTTGTCCACGTAGCCGAGAGACCGTGAGACGCCCAACGATCCCTCGTTCTCGGGCCACGCCTCGGTCTCCGCAACGTCGGCGCCGAGGTGGTCGAACGCCAACGCCAGCACCGCGAGACGCATGGTCTTGCCCAGCCCACGCCCTCGGTGCTCCGCCATGAGCCATGAGTACGTCTCTACGGTCGCCAACGGGCCGAAGTCGGTCGCCTCCATTCCCTGAACGCCGATGAGCCGACCGTCCGTACGGGCCACGAAACCGAGCCGCCACGCCTCCGGCCGCCAACGGCCGAAGCTCTCCCAGTACGACTGGTGCAGTGCGGTCCCGCGAGCCATCCGAGCATCGACCATCGGGTACGTCGGCAGGTCGGGGTCCAGCTCGACGTCCGGCGGCAGCACAGAGGCGAGATCCATCAGGTCGGTCTCTGCCATCGGCCGCAGCAGAAGGCCGCGCACGGCGAGTCGGAGGTCGAACAGCGGCCAGTACGGGTGCCCCACGAGGCGTCATGCTGCCATCAGACCGGCGAGCGCGCCGCGCCCCGGGAGACTCGTCGGTCAGAGGCGGAGCCTCTTTAGTTCGTTTGGCGGTCCTTCGGCTCGTCGCGCGGCTCGAGTTGAATCTCGCGGTCGGCGCCCTGGACTCCCTCTCGCAGTTCAACGCTGCGCTCGCGCTCGGCGTTCAACTCGGCGCCCAGTAGCAGGGCGACGTTGGTGATCCAGAGCCAGACGAGGAAGACGACGACGCCGGCGAGGGTGCCGTAGGTCTTGTTGTACGACCCGAAGTTTGCGACGAAGAAGGCGAACCCGACCGAAGCGACCACCCAGATGACGAGGGCGAACAGTGCTCCCGGAAGTACCCATCGGAACCCGCGCAGCTTGACGTTGGGCGTCGCGTAGTAGAGCAGAGCGATGATGCCCAGGACGATGACGACCAGTACGGGCCACTTGGCGTAGTTCCACACGGTCACGGCGGTGGAGCTGAAACCGAGTGGCGCGGCGACAGCTTTGACGATCGGTCCGGTCAGCACCAGGGACAGCGCGATCACCGCGACCAGGATCACCGTGATGAGCGTGACGAGCATCTGGAGCGGCCGCAGCTTCCAGATCGGGCGACCTTCCGGCGTCTCGTAGATGACGTTGGAGGCCCGCGTGAAGCCACCGACGTAGCCGGACGCCGTCCACAGCGCCGCGAGTAGGCCGAGAATCAACCCGAGGCCGGCGCCGCCGCGGTTCGCCGTGATCGACTTGATGGGGCCGGCCAGAGTCTGCGCCGTCGAAGGCGGCCCGATCTTCGCGACGATCTCGGTGAGGGTCCTTGTGGTGGACGCCGGGTTTCCGACGAGACCGACGATCGACACCAGCGCGATGAGCGCCGGAAACAGCGCCAGCACGCCGTAGTAGGTGAGCGCCGCTGCCCAATCGGTCAGGTTGTCCTCGCTGAACTCCTTGACCGTCCGCTTCAGCGTCGCGAAGGCTGACGGCTTGGGGTCGGTACCTACCGGACGGTAGTCCGCCCGCGGCGCCCGGTCGGCGCCCCTCGCCTCTTGACTGTTGCTTGCCATTGCTCGCTCCCGTTCTCCAGGGATCGAAGGGTTGGCGCGTCGAGTCACAAGGCTACGGCGTCTGACCGGGCTCTGACCGTGGGCCGCTACCCTCCGGCCGGGGGGGTGAGCGGCCGTGCGCTTCCTGGTCGTCGAGGACGCCGTCAAGATGGCGGGCCTGCTCAAACGCGGTCTCGAGGAGGAGGGTCACGCGGTCGACGTCGCTCGCACGGGTGAGGCCGCGGTGTGGATGGGCGATGAGGAGGAGTACGACGCCGTCGTCCTTGATGTGACGCTCGGCGACATCGACGGCTTCGAGGTGTGCCGCCGGCTCCGCGACCGGCAGCGGTGGGTTCCGGTGCTCATGCTCACCGCGCGCGACGCGGTTGAGGACCGGGTTCGGGGCCTCGACGTGGGCGCCGACGACTACCTGACGAAGCCGTTCGCGTTTCCGGAGTTGCTGGCCCGCCTGCGAGCGCTGCTTCGACGCGGAAGCGGCACCCGGCCCGCGGTCCTCCGGCTCGGCGACCTCACTCTTGACCCCGCGCGACACGAGGTACGGCGGGGGGACGATGACATTGCGCTGACGCCGCGTGAGTTCGCACTGCTCGAGTGCTTCATGCGGCATCCGGGTGAGGTGCTGAGCCGGGTGCGCCTTCTCGAGCACGTCTGGGACTTCGCCCTTGACGGCGAGGCCCACGTTGTCACCGTCTACGTCGGCTACCTCCGAGAGAAGATCGACATCCCGTTCGGCCGCTCATCGTTACGCACGGTGCGCGGTGCCGGCTACCAACTTCGAGACGATGCTGCGTCGCCTCGCGATTAGGACGCGGATGACGCTTACCTTCGCGGCCGTCATCTGCGTCCTGTTTCTCACTATCGGCGTCGGGCTGTACATCAGCATGGCGTCTGCGCTGCTCGACGAGCTCGACACCGGGCTGCGCTTCCGTGCGGCCACGGTGCAGACCGAGGTGCAGGCGCACCTCAACGCGGCGGGGCGGCCGAGCACCGGCCTGGTCGAGCCGGGTGAGGAGCTGGCCCAGGTCGTCGCGACCAACGGGACCGTGCTGCAGGCGAGCCCGCCGTCGCAGTCGACTCCGGTCCTGCCCGCGGAGGTCATCGGCACGGTGCACGCCCCGGCCACGCTCCAGCGGCGGCTGCACGGAATTGCCGACACGACACGGCTGCTGGTCGTACCAGGACGAGTGGGCAAGCGGCCCGTCGTCATCGTCGTGGGCGCGTCCATGCAGGACCGCGCCGATGCGCTGCGGCTGCTGGCCGGCTTCCTCGGCATCGCGGAGCCGATCGCCCTCCTCCTCGCCTCAGCCGCGGGATGGCACGTCGCAGGTACGGCGTTGCGCTCCGTCGAGAAGATGCGCCGGCAGGCGGCAGCTGTCGCGGTGTCAGGCTTGGACCGCCGACTCAGCGTGCCGCGGCCGGACGATGAGATCGCGCGCCTCGCCCGGACTCTGAACGCCATGCTGGACCGGCTGCACAGGTCATTCGAGGCGGAGCGCCGATTCCTCGACAACGCCAGCCATGAGCTGCGCACCCCGCTGGCTGCGCTCAAGGCCGAGCTCGACCTCGCGCTCGCCCGACCGCGTACGGCCGCCGAGGCCAGGGCCGCTCTCGCCAGCGCGTCGGAGGAGGCCGACCGGGTGGCGCGGCTGGCCGACGACCTGCTGCTGCTCTCCCGGGCGCAACAGGGCCGGCTGCCGATCCACCGGACCGAGACGTCACTCGCCGGCTTGGTCAGGTCGAGCGTGACGCGCTGGGCTGCTCGCGCCGCCGCCTCTGGGGTGGGGCTTGTCGCGGACGCCGCAGACACGCCTGTGATGGTCGACGAGATGCGCGTGCGCCAGGCGATCGACAACCTCATCTCGAACGCCGTCCGCTACTCTCCTGCCGGCGGTGGCGTGTCGGTACGGGCGCTGGTCGAGGACCGGACCGTGCGGATCGAAGTGGCGGACGACGGTCCCGGATTTCCGAACAGCTCCACGGTCGAGCACACTCGGCCGTTCGCCAGCAGCGCCGCGCACGACGGCTCCGGGCTCGGGCTGGCCATCGTCCGCGCCATTGCGGAGGGTCACGGCGGGGCGCTCGTTGTCGGCAACCGGCGCGAGGGCGGCGCCTTGGTCACCGTGTCGCTCGGTACCGGTCGCCGGCCGGCTCAGTAAGGCGTCAGGACAACACGTCGACGAGGACGAGCTTCTCGCGCGGACCCTTCACCGCGACCTCCACGACCTCGCCGATGCCGCGCACGTAGTACTTGGCGTCGAGGACCCGCGGTTCCAGTGCGGTCGTCTCCGCAGTGCGCAGCGCGTGCTGGAAGGCGCCGTACGGCACGGTGACCGGTGCAGACCGGTCGACGACCCGAAACACGTCCTCCGCCTGGCCGCGGTACCACTCCTGACGGAAATGGCGGCTGATCTGCGGCCTCGCCTGCATGAACACGCCCGGCTGGGCGCCGTCGATGCCGGCGTGGAAGGACCCCTCGGTACTGATTACCCGTCCGTGCCGGTCGAGGGTCGCCGTGTCCTCTCCGAAGTACCAGACGTTGCCGCAGCGGTCCTGTGTGTAGTAATCGTTGGTCCGCTCCTCGAGGACGCCGTCGAGGAACAGCCGGTCCTCGACGATCCGAGTCCGTACGCCGTCGACGACCCTCGTGCGAGCCGACGCGACGACGAGGTCGAGCGCCTTCTTGCCGTCCTTCGTCCCGGAGTAGACCATGGTCGTCCCCACCTTGAGCGGGAAGAACGGGTTGTCGACACGGGCGGTGAAGTTGGCTGGGTCGATGTGCGGCCGGTACGTCGAACCCGGTCCGAAGACCGGCAGCCGACAGTTTCTGGCTGTGGTGGCCGCCGGCGTCGCGGCCGCGGTCACGCCCGGCGTCGACGCGGCCAACACCGCGAGGGTAAGGGCTGCGGCGGTTCTGCTGACTGGGATGCTCACGATCTCCTCCTGATGGCTGGTCCCGTGTTCCGGACAGCACCGTAGGAGCCGGTTGGTCAGCGAACGGTCAGAGCGGCCCCCCCGCGGAGCTCGAGGGTCCACGTACCGGATGCCGGGCAAGAGCCCCCTGAAGGCCGTCCGGTCGCCCCCGAACGAGGCGTGGTCAACGCGACGGCCCTAGGCGCTTGCGTCGTTCTTCGTGACTTGGCAGGTCGCGTTTCAGGCGATCAGCTTCTCTCGTTGGGCGTAGTCGTCGATCGCCTGGGTGAGCCGGTCGGCGCGCCGGCGCAAGGTTGTGGTGTGGTGCTGGTCGTGGGGTTCGGCGAGCCCGGTCGGAGCAGGCGGTCGTGCAGTCGGGTAAGGAACAGCGCGTTGCGTAGCCCGCTGTCGGTGACTTGGTAGCGGAAGCTGCCGGGGACGCGTTCGATCAGGCCGTGGGCGCGTAGCCGGCGCAGGTCGTAGGTGATCCGGCCGGGAACTGATCTCCTCGGGGGACAGGCCGAGCAGCCCGGCGAGGCGCGTTCGCAGGTCGGCGGCGCGGAACCCGCGGGCCAGCAGCCGAATGACGACGAGCGCGGCCAGCAGGCGTGGGTGCGTTCCTCGCCGAGCCGCAGCCCGGAGACCCGTTGCGCGCCGAGCGGAACCGGGTCGTGCACCTGGTGAAACGCCGTGTCGCCGGCGATCGGGTCGTGGCTGAGTTGTTGGACGCGCAGCAGGCGTCTGTTGGCGGTGAAGCCGACTCTCGCAGCGCGGGCAGGTTCGTCAGCCGTCGGCCGATCCCGAAGTCGTAGCTGTCGTTGATCGTCGCCTCGGTGCGTAGCGCCCGCCCGAGCTTGTGATACTGCTTGATCTTGGAGTGCTTGTAGTCGACGTGCAGGCTCGGCGTCACCCCGTCGGTGATCACCCTGGTGCGGAACGGCCCGGGGTGGCTGGTCTTCGACCGCACGGTCCGCATCCGCGGCGCCCGCCCGAACACCCGGCCGTTCACCTCGTTAGTAGTGGAACAACGTTCGAACCCCCGCTGGTGGCCCCTCGCCGGCGAGGAGGACACGTAGGCCCAGGTTGGCGCCTCTGAGCGCCAGTACCTACGGCCAGGGCGACTCGCGCCCTTGCCTGCCGAGGATCTCTCTGCAGATCGCTTGGACCTCAGTCGGCATCTCGGTGTAGGTCATGAGGTAAGCGTCACCTGCCGGCCCGAGGGTTCCGGAGCCATGAGTCGGGTAGCACGCAGACCACCGAAAGGCTCCGCAGGCGCGGCACTCGGACGTGAGCTTCCCATCGAAACGAGCGGCAGCGTCCCGGCACACGTCGCACGACGGCGGCTCGGTCGCCATACGGTGCTCGCTGAGGGCCGCATGAGGGTGTCCTCCTCGGATACAGGGTCGTGCGCCCGAGCAAGGGCATCGAGGATGTGCTCCGGCGGCGGCGGGTTCAGACGGCCTGACCTATCCCAAGCTGGCCAGGCGATCGCGCCGAAGTTGAAGTGATCAAACACGCTCTCGACGGCGGCGTCGGTGAGCAGCAGTACGTCCGTTGCGCCGGCCGGGGTGTCGACCAGGACGAGGGTGGCGGCGCGCGCGGCGGTGAGCAGGTTCCGGCTGCCGGTGAGCCGCCGGCCACCTCGAGGCAGTCCTGGGGCTGGTGTTGGAGACGCACGACGGAACGTCCCACTCTCGGTGGCCCTCGATGCCGGCTGGCTCGCGGCCCCAAGCTAAGTCGAGACCACCTCGCCGACCTCTGCCGCTTCCCTTGGGACACTCCCTCCTTGCACCGCGGCACGGACGCCGCCGCGCTTCCTCCGGGGTTGCCAGTGCGGCCCTGCTGAGCCGGGTCTTTCGGGCCGAGCGTACCGGGCACGGATGGTCCCCAGCGCGGCGATCCAGGGCTGGGGGCCGCCGTGCGTGACCGTTACCGGCCGGCTCGCGGACCACCCGCTGCTGCCGAACGGGCAGCAGCCGTGACAACCGCCGAGGCAATCCTCGCCGGCTGGTCCCTCCTCTGCCTGCTCGTCCTCGCCCTCATTGCCAGACGGCGTTGAGGAACGAGACGCCGAGCCGGCCAGCCGTGACCCGGGCCCGACGACGACGAACCGACAGCGCCCCGCTCTCAGGCCCCGGCGCCGGTGACGGCCAGATCCAGGTGCGGCCGCAACTCGGGCGGGGCGAGCACCAGCACCTTGTCACCGGCCTCGAGGCGGGTGTCGCCGGTGACCTGCAGCAGCTCCTGACGTCGGATTGCGAAGCTGACCCACACCTCGTCGGAGAGGTCGAGGAGATCGCGGATCGTGCAGCCGTCCGCCGGGGACTCGGGCTCGATCGTGAAGTGGTGCACTCCCCGCGGCTCGCCGCGCAGGCGCACGCCCAGCGACCACGGCTCGGGCTCGACGAGGCGCATCGGAACCCGCAGCAGCCGGGCCACCAGCGGCACGGTGCCGCCCTGCACCAGGACCGAGAACACCACGACGACGACCACGATGCCGTACAGGCGCTGCCGCTCGGGCACGTTCGCCGTGAGCAGGAAGCTGCCGAGCAGGATCGGAACCGCACCCTTGAGCCCGGCCCAGAGCACGAAGGCGCGCTCGTTGCGCGCGAGGTCGAACGGAAGCAGGCACACCCCGACGACCAGCGGCCGGACGATCACCGCGAGCAGCACCCCGAGCACCAGGCCGGGGACCCAAACGGATGTGGCCGCGATGTCGCCGAGGTCGACGGTGCAGCCAAGCACGACGAATGCGACGATCTCCCCGAGGCTCGCCAGCGCGGAGTGGAAGCGCTCGATCTCCCGCTTGTACGGCGCCCGCTCGTTCCCGATCAGGATCCCGGCGCAGAACACCGCCAGAAAGCCCGAGCCGTGAGCGACCGCGGCAATCCCGTAGATGGCCAGACCGGCGGCGAGCACCCGCAGCGGATAGAGGCCCTCGTTCGGCAAAGGGAGCCGGCGCATCGACAGCAGCAGCAGCTGGCCGCCCGCGATCCCGACTGCGCCGCCGACCGCCATCTGCAGCAGGAACTCCCCGGCGACGCCACCGAGCGCCCCCGCATCGACGGCGCCGGCGCCCAGCAACGCGGTCATCAGCGCGATGCCCACCGGGTCGTTGGCCCCCGACTCGCCCTCCAGCACGGTGCCGCTGCGGCCGACAACCTCCCGCTGGCCGAGCACGGAGAACACGACCGCCGGGTCGGTCGGCGCGATCGCGGTGCCGACGAGAAGCGCCACCCACCACTCCAGGCCGAACAGCGCGTGCGCGAGGGCGCCGATCGCGGCGGCGGTCATGAACGTGCCGAGGACGCCGACGGTCAGCACGACGCCGGCCGCACCG
Source organism: Mycobacteriales bacterium (assembly GCA_038232055.1). Lineage (GTDB taxonomy): Bacteria > Actinomycetota > Actinomycetes > JADGOV01 > JADGOV01 > JBBSIN01. The sequence continues at coordinate 339 of JBBSIN010000031.1, read as the reverse complement.
CGCAGCCGCCGCCACCCGATGTGCATGCCGCCGTCGAAGAGAATCACGATCAAGGCGATCGTGACCAGCCGCTCCACGGTGCGGTGCGGGATCGAGTGCAGCGTGGGAGCGAAGTGCGCGGCCACCGCGGCGGCGATCAGGAACAAGGCCGGCGCGGGCACGCGGACCCGCGCCACCACGCGGCTCGACAGCACTGCGAGCAGCGCGCCTCCGGCTGCCAGCAGGATCAGCCAGCCGAAAGGGACGGTGTCATTCACGTGCGGGTCACGCCATCAGTCTGCCTGGCTCCGTCTGCAGCGTCCGGCCCGACGGACGCCCGCCACTTTGAGAAGACTTATG
>JBBSIN010000030.1:0-28573 GCA_038232055.1 Mycobacteriales bacterium | reverse complement strand
GTACGTGGTCGGCGACGACCGCCCATGGTGCGAACGCGACGGCGGGGTCGAGGTTGCCCTGGACCGCCAGGCAGGCGCCGATCCGGCGTACTGCCTCGTCGAGCGGCACCCGCCAGTCGACGCCGACCACGTCGGCGCCCGCCTCCGCCATCAGTCGGAGCAGCTCACCGGTGCCGACCCCGAAGTGGATCCGCGGCACCCCCATCACGGCGGCGAGAACCTCTGCGCTGTGCGGCTGCACGTACGTCTCATAGTCGGCGGCGGGAAGCACCCCGGCCCATGAGTCGAAGAGCTGGACGGCGCGCGCACCGGCGTCGACCTGCACCTGCAGGTACGCCGCGGCGATCGTGCCCAGCCGGTCGAGCAGCGCATGCCAGGTCTGCGGGTCGCCGTACATCATGGCCTTGGTGTGCTCGTGGTTGCGGCTCGGGCCGCCCTCGATGAGATAGCTGGCCAGCGTGAACGGCGCGCCGGCGAACCCGATGAGCGGGATGCTGCCCAGCTCCCCCACGAGCGTCCGGACCGATTCGGTCACGAAGCCGACGTCCTCCGGCTCGAGGGGGCGAATCCGTGCCACGTCGTCGCGGCTGCGCACCGGCGAGGCGATGACCGGGCCGACACCGGGTTGGATGTCGAGGTCGACGCCCACCGCCTTGAGCGGCACGACGATGTCGCTGAAGAGGATCGCGGCGTCGACACCGTAGCGGCGTACCGGCTGGAGCGTGATCTCCGTCACCAGGTCGGGCCGGGCACAGGCTTCGAGCATCGTGACACCCTGGCGAAGCCGACGGTACTCCGGCAGCGCACGCCCGGCCTGGCGCATGAACCAGACCGGGGTGTACGGCGTGGGCTCGCGTCGGCACGCCTTTAGAAAGGCGCTGTTCCCCGGGTCGGGGAGGCTCTCCGCCACGTCGGCCAGCCTTTCACGCCGACACGCCGGGTCGGGTGCTCGGAAACTGTCGTACCCGCGTGCCACGGTGTGTCCATGGACAGACAGTGCCCCGAGTGCCGCGACGAGCGCCCCTTCGAGCAGCCGCCGTGCATGGACGACCACGGTGCCGACTGCCCGGAGTGGATCTGCGTCGAGTGCGGGTTCGCCATCATGGTCGGCGGCGTCGTCGACGAGCCGGTCATCATGGTGGTCTCTGCCGCGTAGCTAGGCGCCGATGCACGCCGGCGGCGATGGCGATCGGGCCGGCGATGGTTGGTTCCGGGGCAATGCGAGCGTACAAGACGGCGGAGGTCAGTACTGCAGCAGCTCACGGACCTCGACGTAGCCGTAGGTGGGCAACTTGTTGGCCCACTCGAGCGCGGCGTCCATGCTGTCGCATTCCATGACGTAGAACGCCTGGATCTGCCTGTCGCCCTCGGCGAAGGGTCGACGTTCGACCGCTCCGGCAAACTCATGCCCGGTGATCGCGGTCTGCACGAGCCGCGCCTCGGAGGCCGTGGGTACGAGCGCGCCGCATCCGTAGGTCCGAGGTGGGACATCGGCCGAGGCAGCCGGAGTCACCACAGGCACCCGTAGCGCCCTCACGGGCTGAGATGGTGTCTGCATGCCGCAGGACGCCTGGGCCGCGTTGGCCGACCCGTTCGTCGACGGGGCGTACGCCTCGGTGAAGGGGCAGGTCCGGACGTTCGTGCTGCACGCTCAGTTGTTGCGGCACCTGCCCGACCCGCCGGCGACGGTCCTCGACGTCGGCGGGGGCGCGGCGCACCAGTCGTTGCCGCTGGCCCGGCTCGGCTTCGACGTCACCGTCCTGGACCCGTCGGCGGCCATGCTCGCAAAGGCCGAGCAGCGCCTGAGCGCGGAGCCGGACGAGGTACGACGTCGGGTGCTGCTGGTCGAGGCGGCCGGCGAGCAGGCCGAGGCGGCGACCGGGGGGCAGCGGTTCACGGTCGTGCTCTGCCACGGCGTGCTGATGTACGTCGAGCGACCCGAGCCGCTGGTCCGCGCGCTGTGCCGCTGCGCGCAGCCAGGCGGGATCGTCTCGGTGATGGCGCTGAACGCCCGCACGCTGGCCGTCCGCCCCGCCCTGGACCGCCGCTGGGCGGACGCGCTGGCCGCCTTCGACGCCACCCGCGAGGTGGGGGTGCTTGGTACCGACACCCGCGGCGACACGGTCGAGGGCCTGTCCGTCCTGCTGCGGCAGAGCGCGGTGAGCCCGGAGGCCTGGTACGGCGGGTGGCTGTTTGCCGACTGGCTGGACTTGCCGCCGGGGACCACCGACGTGGCGGCGGTCGCGGCCGTGGAGCTCGAGTCAAGCGTGCGGGACCCCTACCGGCAGCTCAGCCGGGTGTTCCACCTGATCGGGCGGCGCAGGACCCTACTTGGCGCTCTCCCAGATGTGACCGGCGGGGTCGCGAAAGCTAGCGGTGCGGACGCCCCAGGGCCGGTCTAGTGAGTCCCGAGCGCTACGAGCAACTGATGACGGTCTTGGAGGACGCCGAGGACGTCGCGGCCTTCGACGCGTCGATGGCCGAGGAGGGACCAAACATCCCATGGGAGCAGGTCGAGGCTGACCTCGGCTGGGAGTGAGCAAGTACCTCCTCGAACTCCATCCGGCGGCAGTCCGCTCCTCGCGCAAGCTCGACACTCAGGTTCGTCGTCGCGTCCAGGCCGCAATCGCCTTGCTTGCCCAGGACGCGCGACCGCCCAGTGCACGGGCTCTCCAGGGCCGGCCAGGCCTTCGTGTCCGGGCCAGCGATTACCGCATCGTCTACACGGTGGAAGACGACGTGCTGTTGATCGTCGTGGTGAGGCTTGGACATCGACGTGACGTCTACGACCAATAGCGACGTGCAAGTCCCCGCTGAGCGATCCTCCAGGGCGAATGTGCCGTAGTCAGTCGTGCTCGCTTGTAATACCATGAGGGCTGTGCACCGGTTCAAGGTCGACGACCTCGGCGAGGACTGGCCGTTCGAGATCGACCAGTAAGCCAGCCACCTCTTCGCTATCGGTAGACATCGCTGCGCCGGTCGATGTGCACGATCTCTATTCGGCGTCTGTCCTCGATGATGGCGTGAACGACCCGGTAGTCGCCGCGGCGGGCGGAGTGCAGGCCCACCAATTCGCCACGTAGGCCCTTGCCAACCCGGTGGGGGTTCTCCACGAGCGGTCCAAACGTGAACTCGACGCAGGCCGTCGCGATCTTCTCCGGCAGCCGCTGTAGGTCGCGGGCGGCACGAGCGGTGATCTGGACCCGGTACGGCTCGCTCACGCGACCCCGTAGCGCCCCTTGATCTCGTCGTTGTCGGCAAATCGATCGGCAGCGGCGGCCGGCTGGCCATGTCGCGTGATGGTGACCCGTTCGTGGGATCAGATGCCCGCTTGTCCGCCGCGCGCAGTCGGTCCTTGAGTGCCTCGTAGTCAGAGATAGACACCGTCTGGTCTGCTTACTGCCCTGCATCCCCGCTACCGCTCGACCCCTGGTCACCGGCAGCGGTCTTGTCGCCGCTCGACCCCGCTGAAGTCGAATCGGTCTTGTCCTTGTCCTTGTCTTCGCCGGAATCGCCCTCTGGGCTAGCTCCGACGATGGGGAAGATGGGACGCTTCCCGATGAAGCCGATGGGCTCCTTGGGGTTCGGTAGCAACACCATTTCGATGAGCCTCTGACTCATTACACCCAACCCTCTGGCGTAGCCGGGCATATGGCGCGATAGCGCACCTGATATGCTGGATGCGCTATTTCGGCGTTAGGTGCATCAAAGCTAGGGCCACTTCATCCGAAACCTCGTGCGGTTCGCGCTGCGGTTCCGGAACGAGTTGGAATCTCATGTTATCGGCATACAAGGACCGCTTCGACTTGTCCTTGGTCTTGGACTTCGGCCTGGGCTTCTCGGTCATGAATCCAACTCTACCCGAAGCCTCATATGGATCTTCTCTTTCTTGCCTAGCCGCGCTGCTCGCCGAACCAGCAGCAGCGGAGATCCTTGTTGGACGTCCGAGCGGTACACCCAGGGCGCGAGGAGGAGAGAGATGCCGATGGGTAAGGCAATCATCACCGTCCAGCTGTCGGCGGATGCGAGCATCGGCCCGAACATCGACTGGCTCGAGGGCGGCGAGCAGGAGGACGCGGGCGAGGACGAGGTCCGCCTCGCCGACGCGCTGCTGCTCGGGCGCAAGACCTACGAGGCCCTCTCTGCCATCTGGTCGAAGACCGCCGGTGAGTTCGCCGACCGGGTGAACAGCATGCCGAAGTACGTCGCCTCCACGTTCCTGGTCGAGCCGCTCGAGTGGAAGGCGTCGCTCATCAAGCATGGCCTCATCGAGGAGGTGCATTTCTGGGTTCATCCGATCGTGTGGAGCGCGCCGTCGCGGCCCTTCCACGGCCTCGGCCACGTGCGGATGAACCGCAAGGTCACCACCGTCGTCCGCAGCGGCGTCACCCTGCAGAACTACGAGCCGGTGTCGGTCGAGGAGTGAGTCCGAGGCGGAGGAGCTCCGCACCGAGCGACAAGCACGCGACAAACGTCTGGACCGAGTGCCGTTGTCGATGCGGCCACTCAGCCGGTGCCACCGCCGCTCGCGATCAGGACGACGCCCGCGAGCGCGACCGTCACGCCGGCGCTTTGGATCGGTCGCAACCGCTCGCCGTGCACCTGCCGCGCGAGGAGCACGGTCACGGCCGGGTAGAGCGAGCCGAGCACCGCGACGATGCTCAGCGCGCCACGGGTTGTAGCCGCGGCGTACGCCGCGTTGGCTGCGCCGTCACCGAAGCCGACCGCCGCGAGCAGCGGAAGCTCGCGCCGGGCACTGCCGAGGCCGCTACTTTCGCGCAGCCGGTGGCTCCGGCCGCCGCTGCGGCTGCCGCGGGCGCTGCGGGTGCCCAGGGCGACGGCACCGGCGGCGACGACCGTGACGGTGACCACGCGCATGGTGACCAACGTCATCAGCACGCTCGACCGGGCGCCAAGCGCCAGGAAGACGATCACGGCGCCGAAGCCGGCCGCCGCGACCAGCGAGAGCACGACCGGACGCACCGATGCCCGGTTCCGCCCGCCGACGCCTCCGGCCCCGCTCGCCAGGACCACACCCAGGCCGGCGGCGGCGATGCCGGCAACCTGCAGGGCGCTCGGGCGGTCGCCGCGCGCCAGGCCGACCGTGACGGGCACGACCACGCTGGTGGCGGCGATCGGCGCGACCACGCCCATCGTGCCGGAGGCGAGCGCCGAGTAGAACGCGCCCAGGGCGACGAGACCGACGAGTCCGGCCGCGATCGCCCAGGGCAGGTAGCCGAGTGGGTCGGCGTACGCGCCGGTCAGGACGGCGAGCGGGACGAGTACGACCAGCGCCAGCGCCTGTGACCAGCCGATCACGAGGTAGGCGGGCAGCCGGCGGGTCGCGGTGCCGCCGAGGAAGTCCGCGATCCCCCAGAGCAGGCTCGAGCCGAGCGCGAGCAGCGCCGTCACGGGAACTCTCCGAGCACCTGGGCAGCGTACGAACCGACGACCGACCGCTCCGAACCGCTCCGAATCGGCGACGGGCGACACGCCCCGAGGTGCCAGCCCAGCGCCCGGCATCCGCCGTACTCTCGGCGCATGGCCGCTCAACGCGAGGCCCCGGACCTCCCCGTGGAGTTCCGGGACGCGCTCGCGACGCTGCGTGCGGCGCCGGTGCGGCCGGAGGTCACGATGAGCGAGTCGCCTGCCCCGCAGCGTCTCGCGCCGTACGCCGTCTCGGTGACCGGCGACGTCCGGCTCGGCGACGAGGAGCTGGCCACCGGCCGACTGGTCGTCCTGCACGACCCAGCCGGGCAGGAGGCCTGGTCGGGTCGCACCCGGTGCGTGGCGTACGTGCGCGCCGGCATGGAGATCGAGATCGTCGGCGACCCGCTGCTGCCGGCGGTCGGCTGGAGCTGGCTCGTGGAGGCACTCGAGGGCCGGTTCGCGGCCTACGCCGGAGCTGGCGGCACGGTGACCAGGGCCGCGTCGGAGCGGTTCGGGACGCTCGCCGGCACGGTCGAGGCCGGCGAGTTCGAGGTGCGCGCGTCCTGGACGCCGCTGCCGGAAGGCGACCGGCTCGACCTTGGGCCCCACCTTGCCGCCTGGAGCGACCTGCTGTGCACCGCCGGTGGGCTACCGCCTCCGGTGCCGGGCGTCGTCGCGATCCCCGCTCGCAGGCGCTCCCAGCGCGGCTGACGGAATCCGTCCGGCCTCGCGCCGCCAGAAGGACTGGTCAGGCGGCGGAGAGCGTGACGAGAGCGACCGCGGTGACGACGGGCAGCCGCAGGGTCAACGTCGTACCGTTGCCAGGCCAGGAGCTGACCTCCAGCGAGCCGCCGGCGAGGCGGGCTCGCTCGCGGAGCAGGCCGAGCCCGACGTGGCGGCCGCGCTCGGGACGCACCCGCTCGGGGTCGAAGCCCGGACCGTGGTCGCGGACCACCGCCCACAGCTCCTCGTCCTCGACGCGCAGCGCCGCCATCGCCTCGTCGACGTCGGCGTGCTTGACGACGTTGAGCAGGGCCTCCTGGAAGAAGCGGTACGTCGTGATCGCGGTCGCCAGCGGCAGCGGTCGCGGCTGCCGAGGCCACTCGAGGTGGACCTCGAGCCCGTAACGGTGCAGCATGTCGTCGCGCAGCGAGGTGACGGCGACGGCGAGGTCGCCGTCGCGCAATGCCGGCGGACGCGTGCGGGCCATGACCGCACGCACCTGCTCCTCCGCCTCGGCGACGAGCTCCGCGGCCCGCCGCAGCTCGTCCAGCTCGATCGGCTTCACCGAGAGCAGTGAGTGCGCGGTCATGAGAGTTTGGGCCACCGTGTCGTGCAGCTCGGCGGCGAGCTGACCGCGGGCGCCCTCCTCCGCAGCGACGAGCCCGGCGAGCAGCTCGAACATGCCGGCGCTGGCGGTCTGCGCCGTACGTCGGTGCCGCTCCGCGATCTCGTCGGAGACCCGCACCCGCAGCTGCAGGGCGTCGAGGGTGCGGGCCAGCTCGCGGAGCTCGCGGTGCGGGCCGATCGCGCGGGGCCCGGGCGCCGCGGCTGGATCCGAGAGGCGGCGCAGGGCCTCGCGGTCCAGCTCGCACAATCCGTGGACCAGCCGACGCACGCCGGCGACGGCGAGGCCTCCGCAGCACAGGGTCACCGCCGCACCGGCGATCAGCAGCGCCGCCGCGACCCGGTCCAGCCGCGCGCTGAGCGCGAACCCGGCAGTGACGACGGCGAGTACGAGCGCGCCAGTACCGACCGCGCCGCCACCCGCCCAAGCGGTCAGCGGCAGGCCGTCGCGGGGACGAGGGGTCAGCCGCACGGCCGCGCCAGCCTCACGGCAGCGCCTCGGCACGCAGGACCGGCTCGGCCTGCCAGGCCGGCTCGGCTCGCAGGACCGGCAGGACGCCCGTCGTGGTCCAGTCCTCCGCCGGCACCTGCTCGGGCAGGTCGAAGCCCGACGTCAAGGCGAGGTCGGGATCGGCGGCCAGGGCGACCGCACCGAGCAGTGAGGCGACCGCACGCTCGACGGCGTGCAGTTCCTCGACGATGCCACCCACGTCGGCGGGGCCGGCCATCGAGGCAGCCAGCCGGGCGAGCCGCCCGGCAGAGTCGCGGAGCACGCCGAGCGTCGGAGCGGTGACGGCCCCGATGTCACCGAGAGCGCGCGCCGCGTCGCCGGCCGCGTCTGCCCGACCGAGCGCGACGTCACGCTCGACCGTGAGCCGCGCCGTGGACAGCCAGGACTCGCCTTGCCCGACCAGCAGCCGCGCCAGCGCGACCTCGCGCCGTCCGAACGGCGCCGCGGCCGCGGGCCGGCGCGCCAGGAGCACGGCCAGTGGCTGTTGCCGGTCACCGATGACCGCCGAACAGAACGGTCGACCGTCGGCGGTCCCGGTCCGGATGCCGCCGCCCAACGCCGCGAGCACCCACGGCTCGTCGAAGGCACCGGACTCGGTACGCCTTCGAGCCACCCCCGACTCGTCACCCGCGTAGCGCACCGGGCCGTCGGCGCCGAGCAGGACCATCTCGACGTCGGCGCCGCCGAAGAGGCGGGCGGCCGCAATGAGGACGACCTCCGCCGACACATCGACGGACCGTTCGCCCGCGCGCTCCTGGCCGTGCGCCAGCTCGGCGAACAGCCGTGCCTCCCCGGTGCGGGCCGACTGCTCGTCGTAGGAGACGAAGAGCAGCACGACCGGGATGACGAGACCCAACAGGCCGAATGGCGCATGCAGCGTCAGCCACGCCGCGAGCAGACCGATGCTCGACGTACCCGACTCCTGCAGGGTCGAGAAGGAGACGCTCTCCCAGAGCACCACGCGCAGTCGCTGCTCGGTCATGACCGCCATCGGGACAGCCACCAGACCGGTGTTGACGATCCAGAAGACGGACAGGCCGGCGCACGCGGCAGCCACCGTCCCGCCGAGGGCCTGCGCGGTCGCCGCGCCGGCCGCGGTGCTGACCGCGAACAAGGCTACGTTGAAAGCGAGCTTGAGGGGCGGCTGACGGCGTACCCGCTGGGCTAGCAGCACGCCGAGGACGACCGCCAGCACGGACCAGGCACCCGGCGCGAAGAGGTACGCCGCGCCGATCACGCCCTCGGTGAGGGAGAAGGTCCAGCGCTGCCGGCGGAAGCTGACGTGGACGACGGCGAGCTCGGTCGCCGCGACCGCGAGCGCGAGCGCGAGCAACGCCCACCGCGCCGGCTGCCCCCAGCCCGTCAGGACGGCGGTGGCGACCGCGACGAGGGACGCGGCGAGGGTGGCGGCGCGGACCTTGCCGACCGCGCTGCCGAGCAGGCGTCGGCTCACCGCTGTCCCCAGCCCTGCGACGACCAGGACTTCGCGTCCCAGCTGTCGGTGACCCACGCGTGGCTCGACCAGGAACCGTACGACCAGGACTTGACCGACCAGGACTTGACCGACCAGGACTTCGCGCTCCAGGACTTCGCGCTCCAGGACTTCGCGCTCCAGCCGTCACCGGCCCAAGGGTTGGCCGACCAGCTCTTGGCGTTCCACACCCCGGTGCTCCACGACTTGGCAAGCAGGTCCACCCAGCCGGGCGAGTCCCACGCGTTGATCCACCAAGTCGGCCGCAGAAGGGTCGGCTCACCGACGTCCGGCGTCTCGGTGCCATCCGGTACGGCGAGCAGCCCCGCGCCGGCTGGCCACTCCGACATCGGCTGGGCGGCGGCGCGCATGGCGGTCTTGACGTCGGAGGGGCCGGCGTCCCGGTGATCCGAGAGGTACATCGCGGTCACCCCGGCGGCGACCGCGGTCGCCTCGCTAGTGCCGGAGCCGCGCCAGAAGCCGTCCGGCTGCTGAGCCTGCGGATACCTGCGAGCGATCTCGGAGTCCGCCGGCACGAAACCGAGCAGGGAGACGCCCGACGCCACGATGTCGGGCTTCTGCACGCCGGCCACGACGCCGCTACCGCTGAACGGCGCAACAGCAGGCCGGCTTCCCGTCATGTCGGCGGCACCCACGGTGACGATCCTGGGGTCGAAACCGGGGTCGCCGAGCTGGCCGGGGTCGTTGCCCGCGGCGACAACGACGGTCAGGCCGCTGTCGCGCAGGTGCTCGACGGCTGCGGTGAGGGGGTCGGCGCCGTACGCCGTGCTCGGGCGCTCGGCGGCGAGGGCCAGCGAGACGACGTCGATCGGCCGGTGCGTGGCCACCCAGTCCATGCCGGCCAGCACGGCGGAGAGGGAGGTGACGCCGCGGTCGTCCGCCACCTTCACAGAAACCACGCGCGCCCCAGGCGCGACGCCGACGGCGCGGCCGCTGCCGGCGACGTGACCGCCGGCGAGCAGCGTCGCCATGAACGTGCCGTGCCCGAAGCCGTCGGTGAAGTCGCCCTCGGTGCGCGGATCGCCGTCGTTGGCGAGCGGCGAGGTGTCCACCCCGTCGACGAGCCGGCCGGAGGCGCGGTTGAGGGCCGGTGTGTCGCTGATCCCCGTGTCGACGACCGCGACGGTGACCCCGCGGCCGGCGTCGGGACGACCCGAGCGTGGGCCGAGCCCCTGCCAGGCGAAGACGCCCTCGTCGGCGCTGTCGAAGCCGGAGCCGGTGGGACGCACGGGTGCGTCATAGCGCAGGCCGGCGATGCCATCAGCCCGGCCGAGCCGGGCCAGCGCGGCCGGCGTACCACGCACGACCTCGGCGCCCACGGCGGGGAGGTACGCCGTGACCTCGACGCCCGGAACGGCGACCGGCCCACGACCGGCCAGCGTGACGACGGCCGACACCCGGGCGCTCGCCGTTGCCGGAGGAGTCGCCGACCACGCCGGCCCGGCGGCCGACACGCCCGTGGCCAGGCTGGCCACCGTGGCGGTCAGGAGCAGCGCCGGACGGGCGAATGGCGACTGACGGGAAGTTCTCCGACCCACGGGCTGTCCCCTTCCATGGGAGCCGGCAGATCCGGCGTCCGGGATGCACCTCGGCCGTCCGGGCCCAGTCCTGATGCCCTAACCCGCCCGGTTCCGGGACTTTCACCCGCGTGGCCCAGCCGGACTAGCCCGATCGGGTGGCCCGCCGTGGGCGCTACAGGCGGCCATTCGAGGAACCGATGCATCTCTTGCCGCCCCGACTGGGGCACGACGAGCGGCCCGGCCCAGCGCCGGGTCCTGGCATGTTGTGGAGGACCTGACATGTTGTGGAGGACGACGTGACCGTTCAAGTCGAGCGGACCGGCTCCCGCGGTGCGGACCCGAGCTCCGGCTTCTCGGCGATGGTGGTCGACGATCACCCGCTCGTCCGCGAGTCCATGGTCACGCGGCTCGCCGCGATGGGCGCCCGCGACGTTGCCGAGGCGGCGAGTATCGCCGAGGCACGGGCCCGCGCCCGGGCCAGCGGCCCCCGGGACCTCTGCGTCCTCGACGTCGGACTGCCCGACGGCTCCGGGCTGGAGCTGCTGGGCGAGTTGCGGTCGGCTGGCTGGCCCCGGCTCGTCGTACTCTCCGCTGCCGACGACCCCTACTCCGTACGCGCCGCGTTCGTGGCCGGCGCCCAGGGCTACCTGCTGAAGTCGGCCAGCCCGTTCGTCGTCGCCGATGGAGTGCGCAAGGTGCTCGACGGCGGCGTGTACGCCGACCCGATGGTCGCCTCCCTCCTCGCCGCCGGCCTGCGCGGCTCACCGGCACCGGACGGCACCGGCGAGCTCTCCGGGCGGGAGATCGAGGTGCTACGGCTGGTCGCTGACGGCCGATCGAACAAGGAGATCGGCGAGACCCTCGGACTCTCCGCGCTGACCGTGAAGAGCCACCTCGCCCGGATCTCCCGCAAGCTCGGCACCGGCGACCGAGCAGAGATGGTGGCGCTCGCGATGCGGGCCGGCGTCATTCGCTGACCGCCCGCCTCGGCGATCGTTCGAGAAGGTCGCCCGAGATCGTCCGAGTGATCGTCCGAGTGATCGTCCGAGTGATCGTCCGAGGAGATCATGGTCGGGCGACGTGCACGGATGTCGAGATCTTTCCTCGGACGACCACTCGGACAGACCAGCGAACCGGACGCCGTCGCCGCAACCGCGTCGTCCGGTTCGGTCGAGGTCAAGTGCCGCGGGGACCGGCCGCCTACCGGGTGGCGGCGAGCACGTCACGGCTCGCTACCCCTGAGGTCGCGGTCGTACGGCCCCGCGCGTCGTACCGTGACACCGTGGCCGCCGAGACCGCCGAGACCGCCGAGACCGTTCCGGCGACGCCGCTGCTCGCCCCGCGGGGAGGTGTGCCGCCGGTCGTCGCCGACGCCGCCGCGCTCGCCGGCGTGGTGGACGCCTTCGGTGGCGGGCAGGGGCCGGTGGCGGTCGACGCCGAACGAGCTTCGGGCTACCGCTACGGACAGCGCGCCTATCTCGTGCAGCTGCGGCGGGCCGGCGCCGGCACGGCTCTGATCGACCCGATCGGCTGTCCGGACCTGGGATCCCTCGGCCGGGTCATCGTGGACGCGGAGTGGGTGCTGCACGCGGCCAGCCAGGACCTGCCCTGCCTCGCCGAGGTCGGCCTTCGCCCCGCCACGATCTTCGACACCGAGCTCGCCGGGCGTCTCGCCGGCCACGCCCGGGTGGGGCTGGGCGCGATGGTCGAGAACGTGCTCGGGCTCACCCTCGAGAAGGGGCACTCGGCAGCCGACTGGTCGCAGCGGCCGCTGCCCGAGCCCCTGCTGCGCTACGCCGCCCTCGACGTCGAAGTGCTCGTCGAGCTGCGCGACGCGCTCGCGGCAGAGCTCGACGAGCAGGGCAAGCTCGACTGGGCGCGGCAGGAGTTCGCCGCGGTGATCGCCGCGAAGCCGGCGACCCCGCGAGCCGAGCCGTGGCGGCGTACGTCGGGCATCCACCGGCTGCGCAGCCGCAGGCAGCTGGCCGCCGTCCGGGCGCTGTGGCAAGTCCGCGACGAGCTGGCCAGGACCCGCGACGTCGCCCCGGGGCGAGTCCTTCCCGACGCGGCGGTCATCTCCGCGGTGCTGGCCAAGCCACGTACGGCGAGCGAGCTGGCCGCGCTGCCGGTCTTTCGCGGCCGGGCCACTCGCCGCCACGTCGACCGGTGGTTTCAGGCTCTGGCCGACGCCGCCGCGCTGCCCGACGACGCCCTACCCGGACCGCTGGCCGCCGTCGACGGGCCACCGCCGCCGCACCGATGGGCCGAGCGCGACCCCGCCGCGGCAGCCAGGCTGGCCGCGGCGCGCGCCGCCGTGGTCTCGATCGCGGAACCGTTGCAGCTTCCGGTCGAGAACCTGCTCTCCCCCGACTCCGTGCGCCGGTTGGCCTGGTCTCCCCCGGCTCCGCCGACGCCGGCGGCGGTCGCCGCCGCCCTGACCGCCACCGGTGCCCGACCGTGGCAGGTGGAGCTCACCGCCGGTCGGCTTGCGGGGGCGCTGGAGGCATGAGCCTCGACCGACGGATCGAGACGGCGCGGCTCGTCCTCGAGCCGGTGCCACTCGCCGCCGCGGCCGCGCTGGTGGACGGCCGTGCCGTGCCCGGCCTGCTCGCGGCGCCCGGCTGGCCGCACGCGGACACCCTCGACGGGCTTCGGATGGACCTGGAGCAGGGGGAGGAGGCCCGTACCGGTTGGTTCATCACGCTGCGCGGGTCGGGCGAGGTGATCGGCGACTGCGGCTGGCGCGGCGGCCCGGACGAGGACGGAGAGGCGGAGATCGGCTACGGTCTCGCAGCGCCGTACCGCGGCCTCGGCTACGGCGCCGAGGCGGTCGAGGGTCTCATCGGTTGGTGCCGGGAGCAGCCCGGCGCACGCCGGCTCAGCGCGACGGTGTTGCCGGACAACGCGCCCTCACGCCGGCTGCTCGAACGGCTCGGCTTCCGGCCTGACGGCCTCACCGGCGATTCCCTGCGCTACGTGCTTCCGTGGTAACCGGCGTCACGTGGTAACCGGCGTCGCGCGCCGACCGCCGGCTGGGCTGATGCGGTTGGGAATTACGTCACACCGGCGTCACAGATTGACCGGAATGCGCGCGGCGCTCTACGGTTTCGGAGCACGACCCGTTACGAGACCAGGAGTCGCCGCGTGTCCGCGACGAGCATCGTCATCCTCGGAGCCCTCGCCGGCTTCACGATCTTCCTCGGCCTACCGGTCGGTCGCCTGCGCGCCCCGGCGCTCGGCACCCGGGCACTGCTCAACGCGACGGCGATCGGCGTGCTGCTCTTCCTCTTCATCGAGGTCATGCACGACGGCTTCGCCCCGGTGGAGGCGGCCGCCGAAGAGCACCAGTGGGGCCGGCTGGTCGGCCGCGGGCTGCTGGTCGTCGTCGCGTTCGCGCTCGGCTTGGTCGTGCTCGGCTACTACGAGCGGTGGATGGCGCGCCGCCGGACCTCGATCGGCCCGGGTGCCGCGGCGGTGGCCGAATACCAGAGCCGGCCGAGCCTCTCGACCAGCCCGGCCCGCCGGCTCGCACTGCTGATCGCGGTCGGCATCGGCATCCACAACTTCGCCGAAGGTCTCGCCATCGGCCAGTCGGGCGCGGCCGGCCGGTTCGACCTCGCGCTGCTGCTCGTCGTCGGCTTCGGCCTGCACAACGCCACCGAGGGCTTCGGCATCGTGGCCCCGCTCGCGGCTGAGCAGGTGCGGCCGGGTTGGGGCTTCCTCGGGCTGCTCGGGCTGATCGGCGGCGGCCCGACCTTCCTCGGCACCCTCCTCGGTCAGTCCTTCGTCAACGCCGAGCTGGAGATGGCCTTCCTCGCGCTCGCCGGTGGGTCGATCCTCTACGTCGTCGTCCAACTCGTGGGGGTCGCCGGCAAGCTGGGTCGCAAGGAGACGCTCTACTGGGGGCTGACTCTGGGACTCGTCGCCGGGTTCGGCACCGAGTTCATCATCAAGGCCGCCGGCGCCTGATCCGCCTCGGATGCCGGCACGCCCCGTGGTGCCCGACCCGGCCCGCCGTTCCCTTCGGGAGGTCGCCTTTGTCGACGGCGTACGCACGCCGTTCGGCAAGGCCGACAGCACCGGTGGCTACGCCGAGACGCGAGCCGACGACCTCGTCGTCAGGGTGATCCGCGAGCTGTTGCGGCGCAATCCCGGCCTGCCACCGGATCGGGTCGACGACGTGGCGATCGCCGCGACGACGCAGTCCGGGGACCAGGGGCTGACCATCGGCCGTACGGCGGCGCTCCTCGCCGGCCTTCCGACAACGGTGCCCGGGTTCGCGATCGACCGCATGTGCGCCGGTGCCATGACCGCCGTCACCACGATGGCGAGCGGCATCGCGATCGGCATGTACGACGTCAGCATCGCCGGCGGGGTCGAGCACATGGGTCATCACCCGATGGGGGAGGGTGTCGACCCCAACCCGCGGTTCCTCGCCGAGCGGCTCGTCGACCCCTCCGCGCTGGTCATGGGGCAGACCGCCGAGAACCTGCACGACCGGTTCCCGCAGATCAGCAAGGAGCGGTGCGACGCCTTCGCGGCGCGAAGCCAACGTCGCTACGGCGAGGCGCTGCAGTCCGGTGCCATCGCGCGCGACCTGGTGCCGGTGGCGACCCGCAGCACGCAGCATGGCTGGGGCCTCGCCACGGCCGACGAGCAGCCTCGTCCTGGGACGACCGTCGAGGGGCTGGCCGCGCTGGGCACGCCGTTCCGGGCTCACGGCCGGGTCACTCCCGGCAACGCGGCCGGCCTGAACGACGGCGCGACCGGCTGTGTGCTCGCGGCCGAGGAGGTCGCCCGCGAGCTCGGGCTGCCGGTGCGGATGCGCCTCGTCGGCTATGCGTTCGCCGGCGTCGAGCCCGAGGTCATGGGCCTCGGGCCGATCGCGAGCACCGAGAAGGCCCTCGAGCGCACCGGCCTCGCCATCGGCGACATCGACCTCTTCGAGCTCAACGAGGCGTTCGCCGTACAGGTGCTCGCGTTCCTCGACCACTTCGGCTTAACGGACGACGATTCTCGGGTCAACCCATATGGCGGCGCCATCGCGGTCGGGCACCCGCTCGCGTCGTCCGGCGTACGGCTGATGATCCAGCTTGCCCGGCAGTTCGAGCAGCGTCCGGACGTGCGGTACGGCCTCACCGCGATGTGCGTGGGGATCGGCATGGGCGGCAGTGTGATCTGGGAGAACCCGCACTTCTCGCCCGAGCCGGCGTTGTGACTGACGAGGTCGTCACCCTGGCGCACTTGCGTCAGGTGCGGTTGCCGACGGGCGAGACGATCGCGCTGATCACGCTCGACAACGGGCGCGACCACAGCCGGCCGACGACGTTCGGGGCTGAGGGGCTGCGCCGCATGGAGGCCACGATCGACGCGGCGGCGAGCAGCGACGCCGACGCAGTTGCCGTCACCGGCAAGCCCTTCGTGTTCGCCGTCGGCGCCGACCTCACCGCCGCGGGGAGCGTGGCCGACCGCGCTCAGGCGCTGGAGATAGGGCGGCGTGGGCACCAGGTGTTCCGACGGCTCGGCGAGAGCGCCAAACCGACGTTCGCGTTCCTGAACGGAGTCGCCCTCGGCGGCGGACTCGAGCTCGCCCTGCACTGCGACTACCGCACGCTGTCCGGCGGGGTGCGCGCGGTCGGGCTGCCCGAGTGCTCCCTGGGGCTCGTTCCGGGCTGGGGTGGCAGCTACCTGCTGCCCAACCTGGTCGGAGCGGCGACCGCCCTCACGGTGATGGTCGAGAACCCGCTCGCCCAGAACCGCACGATGCGGGCACGGCAAGCGTTCCAGGCGGGCCTCGCCGACGCGATCTTCGAGCCGGTGGACTTTCTCGAACTCTCGCTCGAGTGGGCCGGCCGGGTCGTTCGCGGCGAGGTCGCGGTTGCCCGCCCAGAGCCCGACCGCGGCCTGGCATGGGACGAGGCCGTACGCCGAGGGCGGGCCCTGGTCGACGCGAAGCTGCACGGCGCTGCTCCGGCGCCGTACCGCGCCCTCGACCTCGTCGCCCTGGCGAAGACCGCCACTCCGGACGAGGCCTTCGCCGCCGAGGACGAGGCGATCGCCGACCTGCTCATGGGCGAGGAGTTCCGCGCGAGCCGCTACGCCTTCGACCTCGTGCAGCGTCGCGCCAGGCGGCCCGCCGGCGCCCCGGACGCCGCCCTCGCCCGCCCGGTCACCAAGGTTGGCATCGTCGGGGCCGGGCTGATGGCCGGCCAGCTGGCGCTGCTCTTCGTACGGCGGCTCGAGGTGCCGGTCGTGCTCACCGACGTCGACGCGCACCGGCTGGAGGAAGGTGTGCGCCGCGTTCACGGCCAGCTCGACGCGCTGCATGCCGAGCGGCGGATGTCCGCGGACCAGGCGAACCGGCTCAAGGCGCTGGTCAGTGGCTTCCCGGCCAAGGACGCTTTCGTCGAGGCCGACCTCGTCGTCGAGGCCGTGTTCGAGGACCTCGTGGTGAAGAAGCAGGTGCTCGCCGAGGTCGAGGCGCTGGTGTCGCGCACGACGATCCTCGCGACCAACACCTCGGCGCTGTCGGTGAGCGAGATGGCGGCCGATCTCGATGCCCCGCAACGAGTGGTCGGGCTGCACTTCTGCAACCCGGTGGCGGTACTGCCGCTGCTCGAAGTCGTCCGCGGCGACCGGACCGACGACGTGACGCTGGCCACCGCGTTCGCGGTCGGGCGGGAGCTGGGGAAGTCCTGCGTGCTGGTCAAGGATGCACCGGCCTTCGTCGTCAACCGGCTGCTCACCCGATTCATGGAGGAGGTGCTCCGGGCGGTCGACGAGGGAACACCGAGGGAGGTGGCCGACGCCGCGTTCGAGCCACTCGGGCTGCCGATGTCGCCGTACGCGCTGCTGCAGCTCGTCGGTCCTGCCGTCGCCCTGCACACCGCCGAGACCCTGGCGACCACCTTCCCGGACCGGTTCGCCGTCTCCCCCGGGCTGCGCCGGCTCGGCGGTGCCGATAGCCGGCCAGCGGGCGGCGTCGAGTCGGCCGGCGGACCGCAGTCGGGGGACGGCCGGCCGCTGTCGGGTCCCGGCCGGCCGCTGTCCGGCGACGAGGTCCGAGCGCGGGCGCTCGAGGCGCTCGCAGAGGAGATCCGGCTGCTGCTGGACGAGGAGGTCGTGGCCTCGCCGGCTGACGTCGACCTGTGCCTCCTGCTCGGCGCCGGCTGGCCCTTCCACCTCGGCGGGATCACGCCCTACCTGGACGGCACCGGCATCTCCGAACGCGTGACCGGGCGACGCTTCCTGCCGAAAGGCGTGGCGACCCTGCCTTGAGCTTCCGGCAGCATGTCACCCGATTGCCCGCCCAGCGCCCCGGTCTCCCCGCGTACCGTCCCATTGGTGAGCACTTCCTCGTCCGGTCCGCTGCGCCGGTGCGCGCTGGCGGTCAGCGTGCTGCGCGAGATCGACATCGAGCCCGCGGACGCCGGGATCCGGTTGTCCGGTCCGCCCTCGCTCCTGGTGCCGTGGGCCGAGATCGACGAGGCTCTGGACGGCGCCGACCCGGAAAGCACCGTCGCGCACGACCGACTGGCCCGGCACCTGCGGGCCCGGCTGCTGTTCGCCATCGACCGCACGGCGCTCGCACCGCGCCCGTACGCCGTCGCCACCGACTCGCCGCTGCACCCCGGCCCGTCGTGGGTGCGCGCCACGGTGCTCGGCGGCGCGATGGACGTCGGGCTCGCCGTCGCGGGTCTCGACCGGGATCGCCCCGAGGAGTTGCTACCCCTCCCGTCGCCGGCGCGGGCCGCCGCGCGCATAGACGGCCGAGCGTGGTGGACCCAAGCCGCCGGCTACCTCGACGCGATGGCCACGCTGGCCGTAGCCCGACTCCGCCGTCGGCCGGACGAGCCGCTGCGACCCATGGGCGACTGCGATGTCGTCACCCTGCTGGCGTCGCCGGCGTTCCGTAAGGCCCTCTCCTCGGGACCGGCGCTCGGCCTGCGTACTGCCGCGATGCCGATGCGCAACCGGGGCTGGCTCGACCTGCGCCGGATCGACCCCGCCTTCGCGGTCGCGGCGGCCAACGCGACCCACCCGCAGCGGCGCGGCTTCTCCAGGCCGGTCCTCGTCACGGCCGACGAGGTCACGCTGGCACCCGGTGGCGCGCCAGGTCAGCGGCTGACGCTGCCTTCGGTCGCCGCAGTTCCCGTCCGCGAGTCGCTCGGGTAGCTGCCGTAGCCCTCTGCGTTCGGGTCGCCCTGGAGCCGGCTGTGCCGCGCGCCGTACAGGAAGTAGACGACGAACCCCAGCGCCATCCAGATGACGAACCGCAGCCAGGTGGCCGTGGGCAGGTTGAGCATGAGGTAGAAGCTCGCCAGCACGGCGAGGATCGGCACGACCGGGACGAACGGCGTCCGGAACGCCCGCGGCAGGTCCGGTCGGGTACGGCGGAGCACGACGACGCCGATGGAAACCAGGATGAACGCGAACAGCGTGCCGATGTTGACGAGCTCGGCGAGCGTGCCGAGCGAGAAGATGTAGGCGAGCACGGCGACGACGATGCCGGTCGCGATCGAGGTGCGGTACGGCGAGCCGTACCGCTCGCTCACCGCGGAGAACACCGGCGGCAGCAGCCGGTCACGGCTCATCGCGAAGAAGACCCGGCTCTGGCCGAGCAGCAGGATCATCATGACCGTCGTCAGCCCGGCGAGGGCGCCGATGGAGATGAGGTTGGCGAACCCGGGCTTGCCCACCGACTCGAACGCGTTGGCGAGCGGCGCCTTTACGTCGAGCTGGTTGTACTTCACCATGCCGGTGACGACGAGCGAGACCGCGACGTAGAGGGTGGTGCAGATCGCCAGAGAGGCGATGATGCCGATCGGCAGGTCGCGCTGCGGCTTCCTGGTCTCCTCCGCCGCCGTCGCGACGATGTCGAAACCGATGAAGGCGAAGAACACCAGCGCCGCGCCGGTGAAGATGCCGGTGACGCCGAAGGCGCCCGGCGAGAAGCCCAGGTCCTGGAGCAGTGAGGGCGCCGACTCCGCACCGCCGGCTCCCTTGGAACCGGTCGGCGGGATGAACGGCGAGTAGTTCCGGGTCTTGATGTAGAACAGCCCGGCGATGATCACGAAGAGCACGATGAAAATCTTGATGGCGACGATCGTGGCGTTGACCCGCGACGAGACCTTGATGCCGAAGCAGATGACCGCCGTGAGTAGAAGCACGATCAAGGCCGCCGCGAGATTGTGGTGCGTTCCGATCAGCCAGCTCGGGGTGGTGATGCCGGCGTTGTCAAGCACGATCTGCAGGTACTCCGACCAGCCCACCGCCACGGTCGCCGCCCCGAGAGCCAGCTCGAGGATGAGGTCCCAGCCGATGATCCACGCCACCAGCTCGCCGAGGGTCGCGTAGGAGAACGTGTACGCCGACCCGGCGACCGGCACGGTGCTCGCGAACTCGGCGTAGCAGAGCGCGGCCAGCCCACAGGCGATGGCGGCGAAGACGAACGAGAGTGACACGGCGGGGCCGGCCTGCACGCCGGCCGCCTTGCCGGTCAGGACGAAGATGCCGGTGCCGATGATGACGCCGATGCCGAAGACCGTGAGGTCAATCGGCCCGAGGCGCCGCTGCAGCTTGTGACCCGGCTCGTCCGTGTCGCGGATGGACTGCTCGATGGACTTGGTGCGCAGCACGTTCATGGGTAGCCCTTCCGCCGCCGCGGCTCCGTTGCTGCCCACAGGTTCCCGTGTTCGGCCGTTTCATGCGGGACCGACACGCCGGTCGCCCGGTCGGCGTTGCGCGCCGGTCAGTCGCCGGCCGGCGCTTCCTCGAGCACCGGTTCGAGCCGCGCCATGACCTCGATCACCTTGCGGGCGATCTCCTGGGCCGACAGGCCGATCGAGGCGAGGAGGTCCGCGCGCTTGCCCTGGTCGAGGAAGCGCTGCGGGATGCCGAAGTCGCGCAGGGGTACGTCGACGTCGGCGTCGCGAAGCGCCTTCGCGAGGGCGTCGCCCACGCTGCCGGCGCGGACGTTGTCCTCCACGGTCACGACCAGCCGGTGCTCCGCGGCGAGCGGCGGCAGTGCGGCGTCGACCGGCAGCACCCAACGCGGGTCGACCACCGTCACGCCGATGCCCTGGTCGGCGATACGTGCCGCGGCGTCGAGACACGTCGCTGCCAGCGCGCCAACGGAGACGAGCAGGACGGTCGCCTCGGGGTCGGCGCGGAGCACGTCGAGGTTCCCGCGCTGACCGACCGCGGGGATGTCCGGGCCGACCGTGGCCTTGGGGAACCGCAGGACGGTGGGCCCGTCGGTCACGTCGACGGCCTCGCGCAGCTCGGCCCGCAGCGTCGCCTCGTCGCGTGGGGCGGCCACCCGCAGCCCAGGCACGACGGAGAGAACGGAGAGGTCCCACATCCCGTTGTGGCTCGGGCCGTCGTCACCGGTGACCCCGGCGCGGTCGAGGACGAACGTCACGGGCAGCCGGTGCAGCGCGACGTCCATGAGCACCTGATCGAACGCGCGGTTGAGGAACGTGGCGTAGATCGGCACGACCGGCTTGAGGCCGCCCATGGCGAGCCCCGCAGCCGACGTGACGGCATGCTGCTCGGCGATTCCGACGTCGAACACCCGGTCCGGCCAGCGGCAGCGGAAGGCGTGCAGGCCGACCGGCATGAGCATCGCCGCGGTGACGGCGACGAGGTCGGAGCGCTCGGCGCCGAGGGCCACCATCTCGTCGGAGAACGCATGCGTCCAGGTCCGGGCCGAGGCCCCCACCGGCTTGCCGGTCACCGAATCAATGACGCTCACGCCGTGGAAGCAGTCATCGAGGTCGGCCTCCGCCGGCGCGAACCCCTGGCCCTTCCGGGTGATGACGTGGACGATCACCGGGCGGCCGAAGTCGCGAGCTCGCCGAAGCGCCGACTCGACAGCCTCGACGTCGTGACCGTCGATCGGCCCGACGTACTTCATGCCGAGGTCCTCGAACATCACCTGCGGCTGGACGACGTCCTTGAGACCCTTCTTCACCCCATGCAGCGCCTCGTAGAGCGGCGCGCCGACGAGCGGCGTACGGCCAAGGGCGGTTTTGACCACCTCGAGCACCTGCTCGTAGCCGTGCGTGAGGCGCAGACTCGCCAGGTGGTCGGCGAGCCCGCCCACCGTCGGCGCATAGGAGCGGCCGTTGTCGTTGACCACGATGACGACTGGGCGTTCGGGAGCGGCGGCGATGTTGTTCAGCGCCTCCCAGCACATGCCGCCGGTGAGCGCACCGTCGCCGACGACGGCCACGACGGCCCGGTGGGCCGACTCGCCCTGAAGGGCGTGTGCCTTGGCGAGCCCGTCGGCGTAGGACAGCGCGGTGGAGGCGTGCGAGTTCTCGATGACGTCGTGCTCCGACTCGACCCGGCTCGGGTAGCCGGACAGACCGCCCTGCTGCTTGAGGTGCTCGAATCCGGCCTGGCGACCGGTGAGCAGCTTGTGCACGTAGGCCTGGTGACCGGTGTCCCAGAGGATGCGGTCCCGAGGCGAGTCGAAGACGCGGTGCAACGCGATGGTCAGCTCGACGACGCCGAGGTTGGGTCCGAGGTGCCCCCCGGTCTTCGACACCGCCTGCACGAGAAAGTCGCGGATCTCCTCGGCCAGGCGCGGCAGCGCCGAGGCGTCGAGCCCTTTGACGTCGTCGGGGCCTTGGATCGACGCAAGCAATGTCACGGGAAGTAACTCCTCGGGTACGCCGACCTCCCAGTCTAGATGATCGATACCAAGGGGTTCGCCCACCTGGCGGTGGTCTCCCACCTGCGAATGAATGGGGGTCATTGACCACATCGGTGGCGTCGATGGCGGGCACGCGCGCTCGGTGGCCCCGCCTGCGGCCGGTGAAGGAAGTGAATGTGGTCAATCGGCCCCGCGGCCGCGGTCTCCCCCTGTTCCCCTGGGCGCACGGCATCGATCGGCTAAGCGGTGATCGATCGGCTAAGCGCCGGCCTGGGTGGCGGCGCGGAGCCGGGCCGTGACCTGGGCGCCGAAGGCCGCCAGCGCGGCCGCATCGGGCCGGCCCGCGGCTTGCCCGGCCCGAGCGGCGAGCGCCGCCTGCACCAGGTCGGCCGGTGCCCCCCGCTGCAGCGCCCACCGACCGGCCTCGTCCTTCGCGTTCCAGATGCCCTCGACGGCGAAGCGCCAGGCCCGGCAGGCGTTGAGTACGACGTCATCCCAGCGCGCCTGGGGGCTGTGGGCATGCCAGGCGATCGACTCGACCAGCGCTTGGAGGAGCACCGGTCGTCCGGGATCGCCGAAGGCGCGCTCGGGCGGCGGTCCCTGCAGCCGTACGCCGGCCGTGCGCACCACTGCGAGATCGAGGACGAACCAGTGCGCCGGCTCCTCCGCAGCATCGAAGGAGACGTGCGGCTCCCGGCTGGGACCGGCGTTGAGGTTCAGGTCGTACGACGGCCGGCCGGCACCCCGGCGGGCCTCCGCCGCGGGATAGACCACGAGCTCGAGCTCTCAGGGCGGGGCACTGCGTGATCGTCGCGAGAACCGCCGCGGCAACGGCGCGCTTCGTGGACACCTCCAACGGCGCCGCGCACAGCACGACCACATCGAGGTCGCTGCGGCCTGGCACGTATCCGTCAAGGGCGAAGGATCCGCTGACGTACCCGCCCACTAACCCGTCACCGAGCAGGTCCCGCAGCTGCCCTACCACGTCCCCGGCGTACGCCAGCGCCACCCTTCTGCCCGACACGGGTCGGCTCAGCCGCGTCCCCGCGCCTGGCGGCCTCGGCGCGCGACCGCGTCGACGATCACCGCGATGAGCAGGACGGCGCCGGTGATGACGAACTTGGTGGACGACGCCTTGTTCAGCAGGTCGAGCCCGTTGGAGATCGACTGAATAACGAGGATGCCGAGGAGGGCCGAGTACGCGCTCCCCCGGCCGCCGAACAGGCTCGTGCCGCCGATGACTGCCGCCGCGATCGCGTTGAGCAGGACGTCGCCGCCGCCGGAGGTCTGAGTGACGGCGAAGGCGCGAGAGGCCGCGAGGACGCCGCCCACGGCGGCCATCGTCGAAGCGAGGACGAAGACCGACAGCTGGATGCGGGTGACCGAGATGCCGGCACGGCGGGCCGCCTCCGCGTTGCCGCCGACCGCGAGGATGTGCCGGCCGTACGTCGTCCGCTTGATCACGAGGTCGAACACCACGACGAAGGCGAGGAACACGACCAGGGAGAGCGGCACGCCGTTGAAGCTGTTCAGGATGCCGACCGCGACGAGCAGGGCGACTGCGACGACGACCGTACGGAGAACGACCTCGGCCATCGGACGCGGTCGAAGACCGGCCTTTGTGCGCGAGCGCACCTCGGCCAGCTGGGCGAGGGCGTAGACGGCGATGGCGACGACCGCCAGCGCCCAGCCGACTCCCATCGGAAAGTACGTCGTGGTCAGCTTCGCGACGCCGCCCGTGAAGGGCAGGTTGATGGTGCCTTGGCGGCCCAGCACGTCGAGCTGCACGCCCTGCCAGGCGATCAGCCCGGCCAGCGTGACCACGAAGCTCGGCACCCCGAAGCGAGTGAAGACGAACCCCTGGAACAGGCCGATCGCCGAACCCACCAGCACCGCCAGGACGATCGCCGGCACGGCGGCCATCCCATGGTTGACGTTGAGGACAGCGAGTACCGCGCCGGCGAGCCCACTGACGACGCCGACCGACAGGTCGATTTCACCGAGCAGGAGCACGAGCACGATGCCCACCGAGATCGTGCCGGTGGCGGCCATCTGCAAGCCGAGGTTGGTGAGGTTCTGCGCGGACAGGAAGCGGTCGCTCTGGAACTGCAGGAAGCCCCAGATGACGATCAGCCCGATGATCACCGGCAGGGAGCCCAGCTCGCCGCCGGTGATACGGCGGCGGAAAGCCGTCAGGTAGCCGCGGACACCCTCCTCCTGGACGATGAGCCGAGGGTCTCGCTCGGCGGCCGGCAGGGCCTGCGGGACGTTGCTCATGAGGGCTGCTCCTGTCCGGTCGAACCGCCGACGCTGGTCGAGGGCAGTCCGGGGCGGCGCCCGCCACCCGACAACCCGTCCGTGGCTCCGGTGATGGCGGCCACGATCTGCTCCTGAGTGGCGTCCGCGACGCTGAACTCGCCGCCGTTGCGGCCCAGCCGCAGAACAACGACGCGGTCGCAGACGGCGAACACGTCGGCGAGGTTGTGGCTGATGACGACGACGGCGAGACCGCGTTCCTTGAGCCTGGTGATGAGGTCGAGCACCTGGGCGGTCTGGGCGACGCCGAGCGCGGCGGTGGGCTCGTCGAGGAGTACCACCTTCGGCTCGCCGATCAGCGAGCGGGCGATCGCGACCGACTGCCGCTGGCCGCCGGAGAGCGCGGCGACCGGGATGCGCACGCTCGGAATCTTGACAGACAAGGTCCGGAGTAGCTCCCCCGCGCGCTTCTCCATGTCGATCTCATGGAGCCAGGAGAGCTTGGTCTCCTCGTGGCCGAGGAAGAGGTTATTGACGACGTCGAGGTTGTCGCAGAGCGCGAGGTCCTGGTAGACGGTCGCGATGCCCAACTCGGTGGCGTCGTTCGGCCGCCCGATGCTCACCGTCTTACCGGCGAAGAGCAGCTCACCGTCGTCAGCGGGCCCGACCCCGGCGATGACCTTGACGAGCGTCGACTTGCCGGCGCCGTTGTCGCCGACCAGCGCGACGACCTCCCCGGCGTTGACCCGAAAGTCGACGTCCGAGAGCGCTTGGACTGCCCCGAACCGCTTGGAGACGCCGCGCAGGGCAAGTTGCGGCGCTGGCTGCGCCGCTTCCCGCGGCGCTAGCTGAGCTTGCGACATGACCGTGCCCTCCTCGGGGCGAGGGCGTCGCGCCCGGCGGCCGGACCCGACGGGCGCGTCGCCGCGGTTAGCTGGTCCCGGCAGCCTGGCAGGCGCTGGCGAATGCCCCCGTGCAGATGTCGCTCGCCTTCCAGTAGCCGTCGGCGACCACGGTGTCCTTGATGTTGGCCTTTGTCACGGCGACCGGCGTGAGCAGGATCGACGGGACGTCGGTGCTGCCGTTGTTGGTCGTCGCGTCGGCGCCGGAGGGCTTGTTGCCCTGCAGCAGGTCGTACGTCGCCTGCGCCGCTGCCTCGGCCTCGGCCTTCGTCGCCTTGTAGACCGTCATGTACTGGTCACCGGCGAGGATGCGCTGGATCCCGGCCAGCTCGGCGTCCTGTCCGGTGACCGGCGGAATCGTGGCGAAGCCTCCCGCCTTCATGGCGGCGATGGCGCCTCCGGCTGTTCCGTCGTTGGCGGCGTAGACACCGTCGATGTTGTCCTTGCCGATCTTTGTGATGGCGGCCTGCATCTCCTGCTGCGCCTTGTCGTTGCTCCAGTCCGGAGTGTCGTACTCGACGCCGATCGTCACCTTGCCGTCGAGGGCGCTGTGCGCACCCTTCTTGAACTGCGCTGCGTTCGGGTCGGTCGGCGACCCGTTGATCATGACGATCGTCTTCTTGCCGCCGGAGCCGAGCGCCTTCAGCAGCGCCTCGCCCTGCAGCTTGCCGACCTGCTCGTTCTGGAACGACACGTAGACGTCGGCCGGGCCGCTGACCAGCCGGTCGTAGGAGACGACGGCGACCTGCTGCTGCTTGGCCTTCGCCACGATGCTCTCGGCCGCCTTGCCGTCGACCGGGTCGAGCACCAGAACCTTGGCGCCCTGCGTCAATGCGGCCTCCGCCTGCTGCTGCTGCTTCGCCGAGTCCTGGTCGGCGTTGGAGTACAGCACCTTGCAGTCCGCACACAGCTGCTTGAACTTCGCCTCGAACTCCGGCTTGTCGTGCGCCTCGTAGCGGGCGGTCTTGGTCTCCGGCAGCAGCAGGGCGATCGTGCCCTTGCCGCCGCTACCGCTGCTGCCTCCACTGCCGGAGGACGAGCTGCTGCCGTTGCTGCCGCCGCAGGCGGCTGCGCCGAGCGTCAGGACGGCCAGGGAGCCGGTGACGAGCGCTCGGGTGGTGGGAGATGGCATCTGTCGGGTCCTTTCTGGGGGTGGGGTGGACCGGGGTTGGGTGGACCGGGGTCGGGTGGTCCGCGGTTGTGAGGGGACGGGTTGTGGCGGGGGCGTCTAGTGGACCGGCACCGGCGGGCCGCGCAGTGGCGCGCCGAGGCGGTCGGCTTCGCGCAGCACGAGCGCGATGGCACCGAGCACCTCGGCCCGCTCACCGAGGGCACCTGCCACGATCTGCGCGTGCTCCGCGATGGTGTGGATCGCGTGCCGGCGTACGACGTCGCGAAGCGGGCCGAGCACGATCGGGCCGGCGGCGGCCAGCGCGCCACCGAGGACGATCCGATCCGGCGCCAGGATGTTGCACAGGTTCGCCACGGCGACCCCCATCGCGCGTCCGGCATCGGCGAGGATCCGTCGACAGCCGCCGTCGCCGTCGGTGGCGCGGGCGATCACGTTTCCAAGCGTCAGGTCGCTGCCGTGCGAGGAACGAAGCAGTGCCAGCAGGGCTTCGGAGCCGGCGACCGTCTCGAGGCAGCCGCGGTCGCCACATTGGCAGAGCGCTCCCCGGTCATCGACGGTGATGTGGCCGATCTCGCCGGCGGTGCCGCCGAACCCTCGGTAGAGCTGGCCGTCGAGGATGAGCCCCGCGCCGATGCCGGTCGAGGCCTTGACGTAGATGACGTGGCGGCTACCCACGCCCGCCCCCCAGGTCAGCTCACCGAGAGCGCCGAGGTTCGCGTCGTTGTCGACGAGAACCGGCAGCCCCAGGCGCTCGGCGGTGGCGGCCGCCGCCAGCACCCCCACCCAGCCCGGGAGGATCGCCGGCGCCCGAATCTCGCCGGTGTCCGGGTCGACCGGTGCCGGCAGGCCCATTCCCACGCCGACCACGGTGGATTTGTCGGCGTTGATGGAGCCGAGCAGCGCGTCGACGATCTCGCCGATCAGTGGAAGATCGTGGTCGGCGCCATGGTCGGCAGGCAGCTCGCGGCAGGTTTCGGCGTGAATGGTGTGCCCGACGTCGGCGACGGCGACCCGGACGTGCCGGTGACCGAAGTCGACGCCGACCACGAGCCCCGCCTGCCGGTTGAGCGACACCTCGCTGCCACGACGCCCGCCGTCGGTCCCGTTGACGGTGATCCAGTCGACGGCGCGCAGGTCGCGGACGATGTTGGACACGGTCGCCCGTGAGAGCCCGGTACGCCGCGCGATCTCCGCCTGGCTCGCGGTGCCACCCCTGCGCAACGCATCGAGGATGCGCCGCCGGTTGTCGCTGCGCAGCGCGCCGGGTGACCCGACACCGGCATCGCCCAGGGCTTCCATGTCGGTGGAGGTTGCCGGATCCCGTCAGTGGGTGTCAAGAGTTGAACGCAAGTCGATTCTGAGCGCCTCTAAATTGCCAGCTCTTGAACAATCAGAGGGAGCCGATGTCGGCACGACCGGCGCGCCGTGTCCTTCCTCGTGGCGACAGTTCGAGACCAACGGGCGGCGCCGTCGCTGAGGTATCCGGCCAGTCTGGTGGCGCCGGTCAACCGGCGACGGCTGCCAGAAGGACACGACACGCGTGGTACATACGCGCCGCCGACAAGACGGTCACCCGGCGTCGAAACGCCTCCTTGGGCAGGGTGTGCAAGTTGTCGAAGTTGGCGACGCACGCGCTCGGCACTCCGTCGACGTCCGGACTCAGCTCGAGTTCGGAAACCAGCCCGCGGACGGTCCGGGTCAACGCAACGACGACGACGGATCCCATGCGGCCGGCAACGGGGTCACGGGTCAAGACGAGAACCGGTCGGTCCCCGCCGGGCGTCGCGGCGAACCAGATGTCACCTCGCCGCATCGGCCCAGTCAGACCAGTCCTCGGCGGGACCCCAGTCCTCAATCGCGGACAGCGACTGCTCGTCGGTGGTCAGCGGACTCCGTTCCCACGTCTCAGCGTCCCGCTCAGTGGCCAGCCGGAGTAGATGTCGGTGGAGGGCGTCACGCAGTATCTCCGATCTGTCGACGCCAAGCCGCTCTGCCCAGGCTTGCGCTTCACGCGCGTCAATCTCATTCACCCGGAAGCTCAGCATCGTCATACATAAGACGTACACCGTCATACGTGTCGAGTTCGCCGTGGTCGGCGGAATCGCGCACCCACCTCATCGTCATCCGAACAAGCCCGCCGCCGCTTCCGAGGGAGGGACCCAATCCGCTCCGCTGCTAGGGAACCTCCCCATCACAGCCGGTGGGGGAAGCGAGAACCACGCAACGCAGCGCTCACCACCCCGACCGCACGACCGGTGCGCGCCAGCCGGGCGCCTTCCCGCTCGTAGGCGGCGATGGCTGCCTCGATCGCCTCGGGTGGC
>JBBSIN010000029.1:0-28981 GCA_038232055.1 Mycobacteriales bacterium | reverse complement strand
GGTCGCCGCGGCGGCGCGGGGGCGTCGCCGCGGGGGGTGGGGTCGGGTGTGGGGGCCCCCCCCCCCCCCGCCCTCCACAGCTCGTCTCGGCGAGCGGATTTTGGCAGTGTCAGCAGGCTTTGTGTCTCCTGCGGGCCGCCGGGATCCGGAAACTCCCTTGCGACACAAGAAGAAAGTTCACTGTCGGTTGTTGTATCGCGACGCTCAGGGGCCTACCTTTGCCGATCAAGCCGATGCATAAGGCGTCGAAACAGTCCGTGGAGGCAAGGCCATGAACAAGTCCGAGCTGATCGACACGATCACCGACCGGGTGGGCGGCGACAAGAAGATGGCCACCAATGCGGTGGACGCCTTCATCGACACGGTCACCCGCGCCGTCGCGAAGGGTGAGCGCGTAGTGCTCACCGGATTCGGTTCCTTCGAGAAGAGGGACAAGCCGGCGCGGACCGGCCGCAACCCGGCCACCGGCGCGACGGTCAAGCTGAAGAAGACATCGGTGCCGAAGTTCAAGCCGGGCGCAAGCTTCAAGGACGTCGTCAGCGGGGCGAAGAAGCTCCCCAAGGTGACTGCCGCCGCCGCCGCGAAGACCGCAGGCGCCGCCTCCAAGACCACGGCGCGGGCGGCCTCTCGCCTGACGAGCGGTGGCGCCGCGGCGAAGACGACGGCCAGCAGGGGCACGGCCAGGACGGGCACCGCGAGCAAGGGCACCACCAGCAAGGGCACCACCAGCAAGGGCACCGTCAGCAAGGGCACCGCAGGCAAGACCGCGGCGAGCAAGGCCACTGCCAGAAGCGCCGCCAGTGACGGCACGGCGAAGTCGACGAGCCGGTCGATGACCGGCCGGGGCAAGACCACGGCGAGCAAGACCACCGCCGGCAAGACCACCCCCGGGAAGAGCAGCGCCAGCAAGGGCGCCGCGAGCAAGACCGCGGCGAAGAGCACCGGCAAGACGACGAGCAGGTCGACCGGTCCCGCGACGAAGCGGGCCGCCAAGAAGGCCTGACGACGAACGTTGACGAGGGCCGGCTCCGATGGGGCCGGCCCTCGGCTATGACGGGTCCGGAAACGTCACCAGCGTGAGGAAGACCACCCGGCGATCGGCGCCGTCGCCGTCGGTGAGAAGACGAACCCGCTGTCCGAGGCGGAGCAGGCGCAGTCCGGATCGATCGAAAGCGTCGCGGCCGAACGTCAGCAGCGTTCCGTCGTCGAGCACGAGGTCGCCGCTGCGAGATGCCGGCGAGTAGTTGCGGACAGTGCCCTGCACGGCCTCAGCGTAGGGCGGTCCGTCATGGCAGCTGGACGGCCGGCTCGAGAAGCGCCAGCAGCTCCGCCGTACGAGCGCCCACCCCCAGCCGCGCCGCCGCGGCCAGATCGGCGACGGTGTCGACATCGCGACGCAGGCCCGCCGCGGCGGCCCGGGTCAGGTCGGCGACGCCGTCCGCGATGTGGCGACGACGGGAGTCGGCGCCGAAGGCGGGGCGCAAAGCAACTCCGGGGGCGGCGGCGAGCAGCGTCGTCCCGTCCCCCCCGGCGTCGGCGACCAGCCCTCGCCCTCGGGGCGGTACGGCCTCGAACACGGCGAGCAGATCGGTGCCGCGGAAAGCGGGCAGGTCTGCGGCGAGGGCGACGAGCCCGCCACCGGCAACACCGGCGGCTCCGTGCTCGACCGCGGCATTCAGGCCGGCCGCCGGCTCGTCGACGGCGACGAGTGCGCCGAGCGTCGCAAACAGCAGAGGATCCTCATCCGTGACGACCACGACACGGCTCACCGCCGGGCAGCCGATGGCGGCCGTAACCGTGTCGAGCGCCATGGCGAGCGCCAGATCGCGCCGCAACGCTGCGGACACCGCGAGCCGCGTCTTGGCGGTGGCGAGCCGCTTGACCGGCACGACCACCGACCACTCGACGGCGCTCATCGTCGACATCCTCGCAACCGCGTGGCCGTCTCGACACGGGTGGGTGAGGCACGGGAGACTGCCCGCGTCCGTCTCAAGGGAGGTTGCCGGCGTGCGAAGAGGCAGGTTGGGCTTCTGGCTCCGGCTCGCGGTCTTCGTCATCAAGCCGACGCTTACCGTCTTCACGAAGCGGCGCTGGCTCGGTCGGCGCAACATTCCGGCGACCGGTGGCGTCATCGTCGCCGTGAATCACATCTCCTACGTCGACCCCTTTCTCGTCGCCCGGTTCGTCTACGACGCCGGCCGTCTTCCCCGGTTCATGGCGAAGGCCGGCCTCTTCCAGCTTCCGGTCGCCGGCCGCATCCTGCGCGGCGCGGGACAGATACCGGTCCACCGATACAGCGAGAATGCACCAGCCGCTCTCGCGGCCGCGACGTCGGCGCTGCAGCGCGGCGAGTGCGTCGTCATCTATCCGGAGGGGACGGTGACGCGGGACCCCGGGTACTGGCCGATGCGAGCGCGGACCGGAGTGGCCCGGCTCGCGCTCGACACCGGTGCGCCGGTGGTGCCGGTCGGCCAGTGGGGAGCGCAGCGCATCCTCGGCCGCGACGCGAAGCCGCACCTGCTGTCCCGCCGTACGGTGTGGTTCGTCGCCGGGCCGCCGGTCGACCTGTCGGCGTACGCCGGACGCGAGCCGGTCGCCAGGGCGCTGCGGGAAATGACTGAACTCATCATGACGCAGATCCGAGACCTCGTCGGCCAGTTGCGCGACGAGCAACCCCCCGACGACGTCTACGACCCGCGGCCGCTGACCCCGGTCGCGGACGACGGTCATCGGCGGTCGGCCTGATGCGAGCAGCCGTCTTCGGTGCTGGGACGTGGGGTACCGCGTTCGGCGCCGTACTCGCCGACGCAGGCACGCCGGCGACCCTCTGGGCGCGCCGGGAGCGGCTCGCCCAAACGATCCGGGAGCGCCGCGAGAACCCCGACTACCTGCCGGGCCTGGCCTTGCCGGACGACCTGCACGCGACGCACGATCCGGAGGAGGCACTGGACGGCGCCGATCTGGTCGTCCTCGCCGTGCCGTCGCAGGCACTGCGCGCCAACCTCACGCGCTGGACGCCGCTGCTCCCGCGCGACGCCGTCCTGCTCAGCCTGATGAAGGGCGTCGAGCTCGGCTCGATCAAGCGCATGAGCGAGGTGATCGAAGAGGTCACCGGCGCGGAGCGCGAGCGTACCGCGGTGGTCTCCGGTCCGAACCTTGCCGTGGAGATCGCAGCGAAGCAGCCGGCAGCGGCGGTGGTGGCCTGCACCGACGAGTCGGTGGCCGAGCGGGTGCAAAAGGCCTGCACGACCGGCTACTTCCGGGTCTACACCAACCCCGACGTCGTCGGCACGGAGCTGGGCGGCGCCGGCAAGAACGTCATCGCCCTCGCGGTCGGCATGGCCGCCGGCATGGGCTTCGGCGACAACAGCAAGGCATCGCTCATCACCCGCGGTCTGGCGGAGACTGCCCGCCTGGGGGTGGCTCTCGGCGCTGATCCGCTCACGTTTGCCGGTCTGGCCGGGCTGGGGGACCTCGTGGCGACTTGCGCGTCACCGCTCTCGCGCAACCGCACCGTGGGAGAGCTTCTCGGCAGGGGGGAGAGCCTGGCCGACATCCAGCGGGGGATGCGCCGGGTTGCGGAGGGCGTTACCTCGTCTGAGTCGATCTTCGCGCTCGCCCAGCGGCAGGGGGTCTACATGCCGATCACGGAGCACGTCGTCGCGGTGGTCCGCGGGAAACTGAGCGTCCGCGAGGTCCTGCAAGGCCTCATGGCACGCGAGGTCCGCTCGGAGCGGCATGACGCCGACTGAGGCGGGCGCCGGCCGCGAGTACGGCGAGCACACCCGTGCCGTGCACACCCCGCACCCACCGACCCCGGAGCAGACGCCACTCGGCCTGCCCGTCTACCGCACGGCCGCCTTCGCCTTTTCGACCACGCAGGAGTACGCCGAGGTTCTCTCCGGACGCCAACCGGGCTACGCGTACAGCCGCGAGGGCAACCCGACCAGCGACGCCTTCGCGGCCGCGGTGGCTGCCCTCGAGGCGTACGGCGTTGACGGCCCCGTTGCCGGCGAGCCGTTCGCCTCCGGCATGGCCGCGACGACGAGCGTCCTCATGGCGCTGTGCCGCGCCGGCTCGCATGTCATCGCGCCGCGAGAGGTCTACGGCGGCACCTACAGCGCGCTGAAGACGCTGCTCGGACGCTTCGGGGTCGTGGCGGAGTTCGTCGACATGCGCGACGTGTCCGCCGTACGCGCGGCCCTGCGCCCGGAGACCATGGTGGTCTGGGCCGAGACCCTGGCGAACCCCACGATGAGCGTCACCGACATCGCGGCCCTTGCTGCACTGACGCACGAGGCCGGCGCCGCACTCGTCGTCGACTCCACGTTCGCGACGCCGGTCGTCTACCGCCCACTGGCCCACGGCGCCGATCTCGTAGTGCACTCCGCCACGAAATACATCGGGGGCCACAGCGACGTCATGGGCGGCGTGGTGGTGGGCCGTCCGGAACTCGTCCGGCAGGTGCACGAGGTCCGCGCCGAGCTCGGTGGGTCGCTGTCTCCGGACGACGCCTTCCTCCTGCACCGCGGCATCGCGACGCTGCCGCTGCGGATGGCGCGGCACTGCGAGTCGGCCCTCGTCGTCGCCGGCGCGCTGTCGAACCATCCGCTCGTCGAGACCGTGCGCTACCCGGGACTGCCGGCACATCCCGACCACATGCTCGCCGCCACGATGTTCGACCCGGGCCGCTACGGCGGCGTCGTCACCATCGTGGTGGGCGGCGGTCGGGACGGAGCTGCGGCCGTCTGCGACGCCGCCCGACTGGCCGCCGTGGCAAGCTCGCTCGGCGGCACGCACAGCAAGCTGTCACCGGTCGCCGTGACGACGCATCGCCAGCTCGACGACAAGGCGCTGGCCCTTGCCGGCATCGACCCGGGCACTATCCGGATCTCCGTCGGCCTCGAGGATCCGCCGGATCTCCTCGCCGATCTCGACCAGGCGCTCGCGCGCGGCTGACGCCGTTGGCAGTAACGCGCCGGTAGTGTCCGACTGGTGAGCAAGCGTTCCGGCAAGCCGCGGATCGCGGTGGTGTTCGGTGGCCGCAGCACCGAGCACGCGATCTCCTGCATCAGCGCCGGCAGCATCCTCGAAGCTCTCGACCGTGACCACTACGACGTCGTCGCGGTGGGCATCGCCCCCGACGGCCGGTGGGTGCTTGCCTCCGACGACCCGGCCAAGCTCTCGGTCTCCGGCCGCGACCTGCCGCACGTCGACGAGACCGGCAGCGCGGTCGCGCTCGTCGGCGACCCGAGCGCCCGCGGTCTCGTGGTGCTCGACGCCGGAACGGTGCCCGAGCAGCTCGGCGACGTCGATGCCGTCTTCCCCGTGCTACATGGCCCGTACGGCGAGGACGGCACGATTCAGGGACTCCTCGAGCTCGCCGGCATTCCCTACGTCGGCTCCGGTGTGCTGGCCAGCGCAGCCGCGATGGACAAGGAGTACATGAAGCTGCTGCTCGCCGCCCGCGGCATGGCGGTCGGCGACTACGCCGTCCTCCGGCGTGGCGCGACGGCTACGGCGACGGCCCCGGCGACGGCGCGCCACCTCGGCCTCCCGGTGTTCGTGAAACCGGCCCGCGCCGGGTCGTCGGTGGGTATCACGAAGGTGCGCTCCACCGACGACCTGCCGGCCGCTCTGGAGCGGGCCTGGCGGCACGACCCCAAGGCGATCGTCGAGTCCGCCGTCAGTGGCCGGGAGGTCGAGTGCGGAGTGCTCGAGGCCGCGTCGCCCGGCGGCGGGGCAGAGGCGTCGCTGCCGGCCGAGGTACGGGTGACGGGCGGACAGGAGTTCTACGACTTCGAGGCGAAGTACCTCGACGACGCGACCGAGTTCGACGTACCCGCCCGCCTCGACGATGCGACGACCGCTCGCGTACGCGACCTGGCCTGCCGAGCATTCGACGCGCTGGGATGCGAGGGACTCGCGCGGGTCGACTTCTTTCTTCGCGACGACGGCTCGCTGCTCGTCAACGAGGTCAACACAATGCCCGGCTTCACACCGGCGTCGATGTTTCCGCGGATGTGGGCCGCGACCGGGCTCGACTACCGTGCCCTGGTCGACCGACTGGTCCGTACGGCGCTCCGCCGGGCTCCCGGACTGCGCTGACCCCGCCCGCGGAGGCGACGGGCTCACTGCGGAAGCGGCCGCTCCGGCATCGTGGCCGAGACCACGTCGCTGAGGTCGGTGAGGATGCCGCTCTGCCCTTCGTACTTCTTGGGAATGGCGACCTCGACGAACACCGGCCGGTCGACCGCGGTGAAGTCCACTGTGTCGCCACCGATGTGCTGCAGCCACGCGACGCCGTTCGCGACGAAGGGCGCGACGTCGCCGCGACCGAGAGAAGACGGCCTCGGCACACCGCAACGCAGCACGATCGCCGGATCCCCCCAGGCCGCGACTCGGTCGGATCGGGGCTTCGTCGTACGACGGGCGTGGCCGTTGACCGTGTCCGGCAGCCGGGAGCGCAGCCGCGAACAGCTTGTGTCGGTGCCCTGGGAAACCGGCGGGGCCACCATCACCGGACCGGGTCCGGTGCAGGCGGCGAGCAGCATGCCGGCGAGTAGTCCGCCGGCGAGCAGCATGCCCACCGGCAGGACCGCCGTTAGAGGTGGACGACAGGACAGGTGAGTGTCCTCGTGATTCCCGGCACGCCCTGGATCCTGGCGACGACCAGCTTCCCCAGCTCGTCGACGTTGCGTGCCTCGGCGCGCACGATGACGTCGTACGGTCCGGTCACGTCCTCCGCCTGGGCGACGCCCTTGATCTCCGAAATCTGGGTAGCTACCTGGGCGGCCTTCCCGACCTCGGTCTGGATCAGGATGTAGGCCTGGACAACCACTCGCTGCCTCCCGGATTCGGAACCGTCCGAACGAACCTACCGAACGAGAAAGGAGCCGCTGCCATCACCGTCGCAGACATCGGCGAGTTCGGCCTCATCGCGCGAATCACCGCGCGGTTGCCGTTGGGCGACGCGGTGCTGATCGGCCCCGGCGACGATGCCGCCGTGCTCGCGGCACCCGACGGCCGCGTCGTGGCCACCACCGACCTGCTGGTCGAGGGGCGGCATTTCCGGCTGGAGTGGATGAGCGGGTACGACGTGGGCCGGCGCGCTGCCGCACAGAACCTCGCCGACGTCGCGGCCATGGGGGCGGTGCCGACGGCGCTCGTCGTTGGTCTTGCTTGCCCGGCGTCGTCGCCGGTCGCATGGGTGGAGGAGCTCACCGACGGTCTGCGTGACGAGTGCGCAGTGGTGGGTGCGTCGGTGGTCGGCGGCGACGTCGTCAGCGCCGACGCCGTCACGGTCGCCGTCACGGCGCTCGGCGACCTGCAGGGACGCGCGCCGGTACGCCGCAGCGGTGCCCGGCCGGGCGATCGGGTCTGGGTCGTCGGTGCGCTCGGCGGGTCGGCGGCCGGCTTGGCCTTGCTCCGGCACGGGGACCGGCAGCTCTCGGCGCGCTACCCGAGGCTCCTCGACGCGTACCGGTGCCCGGTGCCGCCGTACGTCGCCGGGCCGTTCCTCGCCGACGCCGGCGCGACCGCGATGATCGACGTCAGTGACGGTCTCGTGCAGGACCTGGGTCATCTTGCGGCGGCGTCCGGGGTGGCGATCTCCCTCGACCTCTCGCAGTGGGCGGCCCCGCCGGACCTGGTCGAGGCGGCGGCCGATCTCGGCATCGATGTCGGGGAGTGGCGTCTGTTCGGCGGGGAGGACCACGCGTTGGTCGCGACCGTCCCGGCCGCGGTGGACCTCTCCGGCGACGCCCTCCTGATCGGCGAGGTTGCGGCCGGCTTGGGTGTCCGGTACGACTCCGGTGTTCGATACGACTCGGGTGTCCGGAACGACTCGGCGCCGGGTCGCGACCACCTCGGCTTCGACCACTTCCGCTGAGACGCGGCGCGAGCCATGCCGGCGTCGTCCTAGGCTGGCGACCGTGGCTCTTCCGCGCGTACTCACCGTCGCCGGCTCCGACTCCGGCGGCGGCGCCGGCATCCAGGCCGACCTGAAGACGATGCTCGCGCTCGGCGTGCACGGGATGTCGGTCGTTGCTGCCGTGACGGCGCAAAACTCGGTGGGCGTGCAGGGCTACTGGGAGCTGCCCATCGAGGCGGTCCGCGCACAGCTCTCGTCGGTGCTCGCCGACATCGGGGTCGACGCGGTGAAGACCGGCATGCTCGCCTCTCCGGCACTGGTGTCCGCCGTGGCCGAGGTGCTTGCGACGGTCGACGTGCCGGTGGTCGTCGACCCGGTCGGCGTGTCGAAGCACGGTGACCCGCTGTTGGAGGCGGCTGCCGTCGAGACGATCAAGTCGGAGCTGTTGCCGGTGGCGACCGTCGTCACGCCTAACCTGCACGAGGTCGAGCAGCTGACCGGCGTCCGCGTCGAGGACGAGGACGCCCTGCCGCGCGCGGCGGACGCGGTGCTGGCTCTCGGGCCGCGCTGGGCTCTGGTCAAGGGTGGCCACCTGCGCGGTGACGCGGTTGACCTGCTCAGCGACGGCACGATGACGGCCTACCTCCGTGCGCCGCGGCTGGACAACGCACACACCCACGGCACGGGATGCACCCTGGCATCCGCGATCGCGTCGTACCTCGCGCTCGGCCATGACGTGCCCGAGGCGGTCAAGGCGGCGAAGGACTACGTCACGGGGGCGATCGCGCACGGGTTCGCGCTCGGCGCCGGAATCGGTCCGGTCGACCACGGCTGGCAGTGGCGCGCCGGATGGACACGCTGACCGTCGCGGTGGAACCGTACGAGGGGCCCGGCGGCCGGCGGCTGGTGCCGCTGGTGCAGGCCGAGTACGTCGAGCGTTACGGGGGTCCGGACGAGACGCCGGTTGACCCGGCCGAGTTCGCGCCGCCGGCCGGGCTGTTCCTCGTCGCCTATGACGACGGCGAGCCGGTCGCGTGCGGTGGCTTTCGCACCTACCGACCCGGCATCGGCGAGGTCAAGCGGATGTACGTCGCTCCGCCGGCGCGTGGACGCGGTCTCGCCCGGCGGATCCTCGCGTCGCTCGAGGACGCGGCTCGCGCCGCGGGGTGCGTCGAGATGCGCCTGGAGACGGGCCAGGAGCAGCCCGAGGCGATCGCGCTCTACACGTCGAGCGACTACGCCCCGACGCCGAAGTACGGCTTCTACCGCTGCGCCGCCGGAAGCCGCTGCTATGCCAAGCCGTTGTGACGCTGGCGCTCGCCGCACTGGCCGTCGCGGTAGGTGCCGTCGCGCAGTCGGTCTCGGGCATCGGCTTCGCGTTGGTCTGCGGACCGTTCCTGGTCGCACTGCTCGGCCAGGCCGACGGCGTACGGGTCGCGGTCGTGCTGTCGGCGGCACTCAACGTCGCGCTGCTCGCGCGGGAGGGGAAGCGGGTGCAGTGGCGCGTCCTGCCGGCGCTCGTCGTCCCGGCGGCGCTGG
This sequence comes from Mycobacteriales bacterium, assembly GCA_038232055.1. GTDB lineage: Bacteria > Actinomycetota > Actinomycetes > JADGOV01 > JADGOV01 > JBBSIN01. The sequence continues at coordinate 19,569 of JBBSIN010000029.1, read as the reverse complement.
CGACACCGGTCACGGCGTACGCCCTTCGGCACGTCGACCCGCGGCCGGCGGCGCTGGTCGCCGGAGCGGTCACTCTGGTCGGCACGGCTCTGCTGGCGGTGGGGCGACGGTGGGCCGGCGGCCGGGGCCGCCGCGGTGCGATCGTGGCCGGCGCCGCTAGCGGTGCCATGAATATCACCGCTGGGATCGGCGGACCGGCCGTCGCGCTCTACGCGGAGAACGCGGCGTGGCCGACGGCGCAGGCGCGGCCGACCATGCAGGCGTACTTCTTGATCGTCAACCTGTTCACCATCGCCGCCGTGGGCCTGCGGGCCTTCGCCGCACCGCTGTGGGTGGCCCTGGTTGCGGGAAGCGTCGTCGGAGCCCTCGCCGCGCCGCGGGTCAGCCAGCCGCTGGCCCGCCGGGCGACCCTGGCGCTGGCCGCCGTCGGTGGCGCGCTGGTCGTCGTACGGGCGCTCGTCTGACGGCCGGTACGGCGCAGCGGGCGCTCAGCTTGCTCGTTGGACCTTGCCGGCCTTGATGCAGGAGGTGCAGACGTTCATCCGCGTGCGAGTGCGCCCGAGCATGGCGTGCACCGTCTGGATGTTGGGATTCCAGCGTCGGCGGGTGCGCCGGTGGGAGTGCGAGACGGACATGCCGAAGCCCGGTCCCTTGCCACAGACGTCGCACACGGCAGCCACGGAAGACGCTCCTGGAGGAGAGATCACGGAAGTCGCAGCCCAGGGTAGTCGGACTCTGTGGACGCCGACAAACCGCGACCCGGAACTGTCGCGGGTCGTGGCTAGTCTGGCCGACGACCGAACGAGGGGAGGGGTCGTGCCCGGCACGCTCGACGGCGGCTCCCTGCGACAGTGGTTTCGCATCGCGGCGGCCGCCCTGGAGAGGGCACGGCCGGAGATCGACGACCTCAATGTGTTCCCGGTCCCGGACGGCGACACCGGCACCAACCTCGCGCTGACCGCCGCCGCGGCGGCCGCAGCGACCGGCCTGACCGGCAGGCGTGAATTCCCGGCCGGCATGGTGGCGCGGGCGGCGGCCGACGCCGCGCTGCTGGCGGCTCGAGGCAACTCGGGAGGCATCCTCTCCGCGTGGCTGTGCGGGCTCGCCGACGCCCTGGCAGACGCGGTAGCCGTCGACGGGAGACTGCTCGGCCGGGCGCTCGACCAGGCGGCGACGAGGGCGCGTTCGGCGGTCGCCACGCCGGTCGAGGGCACGATCCTCACGGTGGCCCGAGGAGCTGCCGACGCCGCCGTGGCCTCGACCGGATCGGTCGCCGCGGTGGCGACCGGCGCGGCGGAGGCGGCCCGTGACGCGCTGCGGCGTACGCCGTCTCAGCTGCCAGCGCTGGAAGCCGCCGGCGTGGTCGACGCCGGCGGGCGGGGACTCGTCCTCGTCCTCGAGGCGCTGGTTACCGTCGCGGGGGGCGCCGCCGCCCCGGCGGGGACGCCGACTCCCCGACGCCGACGGGTCCCAGCGGCGGCAGGGGACGGCTACGCGTACGAGGTGCAGTACCTCCTCGACGTCCTCGACCGGCCGGACCAAGCCGTGCCGGCGCTTCGGGCCGCTCTCGCGGCGGTCGGTGGGTCGGTCGTCGTCACCGGCCGCGGCGCCCGGTGGTCGGTCCACGTGCACGTCGACGACGTGGGAGCGGCTATTGAGGCCGGCATCCGGGCGGGGCGCCCCGCCGGCATCGCCGTGACCCGTTTCGCCGACCGGATCGCCGGCGGTGGTCGCGCGGGCCGTGCCGTTGTGGCAGTCGCGCCGGGTGAGGGGTTGGGCGGGCTGCTGGCCGCCGAAGGGGCGGTCATCGTCGGCCGGCGCTCGGTGCGGGGGCCAAGCGTCCGAAGCCTCTCCGCCGCCATCTCCGCGACGGGCGCGGCGGAGGTCGTCGTGCTCCCGGACTCCGCCGACCTGCGGCCGGTGGCCGAGGCCGCCGCGGAGATGGCGCGCGACGAGGGGCTGGCGGTGGCCGTCGTGCCGACAATGTCGGCCATCCAGGGCCTCGCGGCGATTGCCGTTCACGACCCCGCCAGCAGCTTCGCCGCGGATGTGATCGCGATGACGGCAGCCGCCCGTTCGACCCGCTGGGCGGAGGTGACCGTCGCGACCGGTCGCGCGTTGACCAGCGCAGGCGTCTGCAAGGCGGGCGACGTGCTGGGACTCATCGAAGGCGACGTCGTCCTGCTCGCCGCCGATGTGCTGAGCGCGTCCACCGAGCTGGTCGACCGACTGCTCATGGGCGGTGGAGAGCTGGTCACGTTGGTGACCGGCGCCGACGCGCCACCCGAGCTCGGCCAGCGGCTCGCCATGCACCTTCGGACCACCCGACCGGCCGTCGAGGTCGTCAGCTACGACGGCGGGCAGCCCCGCTATCCGCTGCTAGCTGGCGTCGAGTGACGACTCTGGCCGACCCGCTCCGGCCGCTGCTCGGCAAGGCCGCGGCTGTGCTGGAGGAGGCGCTCGGCGTACGCACGGTCGGCGAGCTCCTCGGGCACTATCCCCGCCGCTACGCCCAGCGCGCCGAGCCCACGTCGCTGGCCGGGCTCAAGCTCGGCGAGCACGTCACGGTCGTCGCGGAGGTCGCCCGGGTGAGCAGCCGGCGCATGCGCGAGCGCCGGGGCTACATCGTCGAGGCCGTCGTCACCGACGGCTCCGGCTTCCTGGCGCTGACCTTCTTCAACCAGAGGTGGCGCGAGCAGCAGCTGCGGCCAGGCCGGCGGGGGCTGTTCACCGGAAAGCTGACGGCGTTCCACGAGACTCGTCAACTGGCCCACCCGGACTACCTGCTGCTCGACGACGAGTCAGGGAACGACGCCGAGCGCAGTGCCTTCTTCGGTGCGCTCATCCCCGTCTACCCGGCCACGGCCAAGCTGTCGTCGTGGCGTATCGCCCAGTGGATCCGGCTCGTCCTCCCGGGGCTCGAGGTCGCCGATGACCCGCTGCCCGCCGACGTACAGCGTCGGCATCGGCTGCCCGGTCTCGCCGATGCCCTGTGCATGCTGCATCGGCCGGAGTCGCGCCGCGACGCGGAGCGGGCAGTGGAACGGCTGAAGTGGGACGAGGCCTTCGTGCTGCAGGCGACGCTGGCCCGGCGACGCGCCGCTGCGCGGGAGACACCCGCCACGCCCCGCACGGCGCGAGCCGACGGCCTGCTCGCGGCGTTCGACGCCCAGCTGCCGTTTCCGCTCACGGGCGGCCAACGCAAGATCGGGGCAACCGTGGCCGCCGAGCTCGCGCAGCCCCACCCGATGCACCGTCTCCTGCAGGGCGAGGTCGGAGCCGGAAAGACCGTGGTCGCGCTTCGGGCGATGCTTGCGGTGATCGATGCCGGCGGACAGGCGGCGCTGCTCGCTCCGACGGAGGTGCTGGCGCAGCAGCACCAGCGTTCGATTCGTACTCTGCTCGGCCCGCTGGCGAGTGCCGGCGAGCTCGGCGCCGACGAACGCGCCACCCGCGTCGCGCTGCTGACCGGGTCGCAGGGGGCGGCCGCGCGGCGACAGGCTCTCGAGGAAGCGGCGTCCGGCGCGGCCGGTGTCGTGGTGGGCACCCATGCGCTGCTGCAGGACGGCGTTGCCTTCGCCGACCTCGGGCTCGTCGTCGTCGACGAGCAGCACCGCTTCGGCGTCGAGCAGCGCGACGCGCTCCGCGCGAAGGGCACCGACCCGCCGCACGTGCTCGTCATGACGGCGACGCCCATCCCGCGCACGGTCGCCATGACCGTCTACGGCGACCTCGAGACCTCGGCGCTCACCGAGCTCCCGGCGGGGCGCTCGCCGATCCGCAGCTTCGTCGTACCCGGCGACAACCCGACGTGGCAGGAGCGGATGTGGGGCAGGGTGCGCGATGAGGCCAGTGCGGGCCGCCAGTCCTACGTCGTCTGCCCCCGCATCGGCGACGCCGCCGCAGAGGGCGCAGCGGATGACGAGGACGCGTCAGGCGAGCACGCGGAGGAGCTTGTCGACGGCGACGAGCGCCGGCCGGCCGCGGCCGTCCTCGAGGTGGCGCCGGCGCTGCACGCCGGCGAGCTGGCCCGGCTGCGGGTCGAGCAGCTGCACGGTCGGCTGCACCCGGAGGAGAAGGACGCCACCATGCGCGACTTCGCCGCCGGCCGGATCGACGTACTCGTCGTGACGACGGTGATCGAGGTCGGTGTCGACGTACCCAACGCCACCGTCATGGTCGTGCTCGATGCCGACCGCTTCGGCGTCTCGCAACTGCACCAGCTGCGCGGACGAGTCGGGCGCGGCACCTCGCCCGGCTGGTGCCTCCTGCACACCGACGCCCCGGTTGGCTCACCGGCCCGCGAGCGCCTCGAGGCCGTCGCGGCGACCACCGACGGGTTCGCGCTCGCCCGACTCGACCTCGAGCAGCGCCGCGAGGGCAACGTGCTCGGCGCCGAACAGCACGGCCGCCGTAGCGGGCTGCGGCTGTTGAGCCTCCTCCGCGACGAGCAGCTGATCCTCTCCGCGCGCAACGAGGCGACCGATCTAGTGACGGTCGACCCCGAGCTGACCGGCTCTCCCGCACTCGCCGAGGCGGTGGCCTCGTTGCTGGCGGAGGAAGGTACGGACTACCTCGAGAAGACATGACCGGATGTGCCACCCCCACGCTTGCTGCTGTGCCCTATCGGGACTCGACGACCAACCGCAGGCCCAGGCCGATCATCACGGCACCGGTCACCCGCTCCATGGTTCGGGCCAGACGGGGTCTGAGGAGGTTGCTGGCCCGCTCGACGATGTAGGCCAGCATGGCGAACCACAGAACGTCCAGCAGCACGATCGCTGCGGCCATGCCCAACGCGTACGGCAACACCGGGCTGCCTCGCGTCAGGAACTGCGGGAACAGCGCGACGAAAAACACGGCCAGCTTCGGGTTCGACACGCTGGTCACCAGGCCCGCACGCCAGCCGGCATGGCCACGCCGTCTCACCAGCGGACGCTCCTCGTTCTGCTGTCGGTGGAATAGCGAACGGACACCCAGCACCACCAGAACCGCGGCGCCGCCGACGCGCAGGACGTCGTACGCGATCTGCGATGCCAAGATCAGTGAGGAGATGCCCACGGCCGAGAGGACTCCCCAGCCAAGCACGCCTGCGCTGTTACCCACGACCGCGGACATCGCCGCCCTTCGCCCGTCCCGTGCCGCCACCCGCAGGATCGTCGCCGTCGCCGGACCCGGCGTGAGGGTGACGGCAAGCGCGATGACCACGAACTCGGCAACCGAACGCATGCGCTGACGCTACGCCGGCGCGTCGCCCGGCCAGCCTCCTGCGGCCTGCCCGGCGGGTGCCTCGCGGGGCGCAGCGGCCGGACCCGTCTGCCGCGGTGGGTCGTGGTGAACGGCGACGCCGGCGATGACGAGCGCGATGCCGGCCAGGTCCTGCACGGTGGGCACTTGGCCGAGGACGACCAGGCCGACGCCGGTCGCGGTCGCCGGCAGGATCGCGAGCATCAGGGCGAAGCTGGCGCGGGGCAGCCGCGCCATCGCGAGCTGGTCGGTGACGTAGGGGACCACTGAGGAGCACAGCCCGACGCCAATGCCCCACAGCAGCCAGTCCGCGTGACGGAACGTCGGCGCCGCCCCGGTGACGCCGAAGGGGGTCGCGACGACGGCCGCGACGATCATGGCAGCGCCGAGCTGGTCGATGCCGCTCATCGCCCCGCGGTCGGTGCCGTTGGCGGCCCCGTCGACCGAGGTGTTGGCGATGCGGTGCCCGAGGACGACGTAGGACATAAAGCCGGCGCAGTTGGCAAAGGCGAAGACGAACCCGAGTGGTTGGCCGGCGAGCCGGACGTCGGTGAGCGCGGCGACGCCGACGACGGCCAGGATCAGGGCGAGCAGGTTGCGTCGGGTGCGGGCGCCGGCTGCGGCGAGGATGACCGTTCCCAGGAACTCGATCGCGCCGACCGTAGACAGCGGCAGTCGGTCCACGGCCAGGTAGAACAGCGAGTTCATCGCCGCCAACACCACGCCGAGAGCGAGCAGCACCCGGAGCTGCCCAGGACTCATCTCGACGACAAGCCGCGATGGCCGTCGCCATACGGCAAACACGACTGCTGCGCTGGCGATCCGCAGCCAGGCCACCCCCAACACGGTGACGTGGGCAAACAGCAGCACCGCCAGCGAGGGCCCCAGGTAGTGGAACACCGCGCTGACCAGGAAGAACGACGTGGGAGGCAGCCGGGTCACCGCCCGCTCCGTCCGCGCCACGACCTGCGAGTGGGCTGCCCGTGATGTCATATGACTATGCTTCTCGGCCGAAGCTGGTACGTACAGAGCACTCTGTAGGTGGAGGCGGTATCTTGCCTGGGAAATCACGCCTGAACGGCTCTTCCTCCTCCAGCGCCGCCAGTCCGCTCTTGGACGACGTGAACTGCCGGCTGCTAGGCGAACTCAACGCCGATCCGCGAGTAACGATGTCCGCCCTGGCTCGCCGGGTCGGGATGAGCGCACCTGCGGTCACCGAGCGGGTCCAACGCCTCGAGCGCGCCGGAGTCATCACGGGATACCGGACGGAGGTCGACCCGGTGGCACTCGGGCTGCCCGTCACGGCGTTTGCCCGTATCCGCCCTACCAGCGGGCAGCTGTCAAAGATCGCCGAACTGGCTCAGGCGCTACCCATGGTCACCGAGTGCCACCGCATCACCGGCGAGGACTGCTTCCTGGTCAAGGTGCACGCCCCCGGCGTGGAGCAGCTCGAGGCGGTCCTCGACCGGTTCCTGCTGTACGGGCAGACCGTCACCTCGATCGTGGTGTCCACCCCCGTACCTCCGCGACCGCTACCACCCAACGCGGCGGTGATGGGGCAGGCATGACGCGACGCGTGTCTGAAACCGCTCGCGCCCGCCCGGCAACTCACAGCTTCGCGGTCGGTCGACCCGCGCCGAGTGCGCTGCCCTGTAGCCACGTCCGCCAGCTCACGTTCCAGTCCGCCGTCCCAGCGTCGTCGAGCCTCGACGGCTCGCCGGTGTGTACGACGGAAACGACGTCCCCGACTTGGCTGAACCCGTAGAACCACTCCGCGTCGGCGGTGCTGACGTTGACGCACCCGTGCGAGACGTTGGTCCGTCCCTGCGCTCGAGCCGACCAGGGCGCGGCGTGGACGAACTCACCCGAGTTGCTGATCCGGGTGTCCCAGTACACGGTCTCGAAGTAGCCGTCCGGCGAGTTCCGCGGGATGCCGACGGTCCGGGAGTCCATCGTCCGGACCGGCATCTTCTCGAGGACGACGTGCACGCCGGCGTGCGTCGGATATCGATCACGGCCGACACTGACCTTGACGGTCCTGACCACCATGCCCTGGCTGCTGACCGTCATGACGTGCCGCCTGGCGTCCACGACACTCGTGTGTGCTGCACCGATCCGGAAGGACACCTCCCGGGTCCGGGTGCCCCACGTCCCCTTGCCGGCGTCGAGGCCCGCTAGGTCGACGTGCAGCCGCACCCGGTCGTACGCCGGCCAGTAGGCCCGCGGTCGGTAGTGCGCCTCGGTCGAGGAGAACCACCGCCAGGCACCCGTCACGGGTTTGCTCGCCGCGACGACGAGCCGCTTCTCGACGGCCGCCCGGTGCGCGACCGGCGAGGAGAAGCGGACCACGATCGGCGACCCAACCCCTACCCTCCGGTTGCCCCACGGGAAGACGTCAGCGGTCAGGACCTTCCGTGGTGTCAGGGTGCGAAACGTCGAGTGCGCCGCCGTCCTACCGCCGGCTCCGGCCGCCGTCGCGCTCACCGCGTAGGCCCGCGCTGCGGCCAGCGGGTTGGACGACCGCCATGACGTGCCCGCCGTATCGAGAGAGCCGGGCACGATCTTGCCCGCTGTCACGACCCGGACGGTCGTGAGCCGGCCACCCGAGGATGTGACGACGACCGGTGCGTCCAACCGCACGCCTGCCGAGCCGGCCGCCGGAGAGATCCTGATCGCGGGCGCGGGCGGCTTGGACGCCGAGGGGGAAGCGCTGGATCCGGCCGCCGCCGCGGGCCCCGCCCCCTGGTGCGAGAGCAGGGCGGCCGCGCCGCTGCCTGCAATCGCGACCGCGGTGGCGGCGGCGAGCCAGGGCACTGCTCGGCGAAGACGGCTCACTCGGCAGCCCCGACTAACGACGACATGTACCCATCATGACGCTTATCCGGGCGCGCCGGTTGTCACGGGCCAAAGCTGTGAGGAGGCTCACGGCTTGGCTTACGAGCGATGTAGTAGTTGTTGAGCGGGTCCCTGTCGACGGTGCGCACCTCGACGTCGCGGAAGCCGGCCGCTCCCAGCATCGACAGGGCGAGTTGCTTTCCCCACGCGGTGCCGAGCCCCATTCCGCCTACGGCGAGCGACACGGTCATGCAGTGCATGGTGGAGAACGTGTAGATGTAGGGCGCGAACGGGTTGCCGAGGTTGTCCTCCAGCCGGCTAGAGGCGGCGATGTCGACGCAGAGGTACGTACCGTCGTCGCGGAGGGCTGCCGCGATCCCGGAGAGCAGCAGGTCGGGCGGGGCCTGGTCGTGCACCGCGTCGAACGTCGTGACGAAGTCGAAGCGGGCCGGCCCGCGCAGCGTCGCGCCGTCCTGGTGCACGAACTCGACGTTGCGCAGGCCCATCCGCTCGGCCTCCGCCCGACCCGAGGCGAGCGCGTCATCGGCGATGTCGTATCCGGTGAACCGGCTCGCCGGATATGCGACGGCCATGAGGTTGAGCAGGTGGCCGCTCCCGCAACCCACGTCGGCCACGTCGATGCCGGCGGCGAGCCGCGCGGTCAGGCCTGGTACGAGCGGCAATCTCGTGTCGAGGAGCAGCGCGTCGGCCACCTGCGCGCTCTCCTCGGCCATGAGTGGCTGGAATTCCGCAAAGGCGGAGTACGGCACGCCCCCGCCGTGGCGGAAGCTGTCGACGACCCGCTTCTCGACGGTGCCGAGAAGTCCGACGTACTGCGCCTGCAGGGCGAGATTGTCCGGTCCCGCCGCCCTGGCGAGGAACGCGGCGTACTCGGCCGGCAGCCGGTAGGTCCCCTCGGCCGGGTCGTAGCCGACGACCCGCCCGCAGGCCATCGCGCCGAGCCATTCCCGGACGTACCGCTCGTCAAGGCCGGCGGCCGCCGCGATCTCGTCGCTCGTTGCCGGCCGGCCACCGGCCATCACGTCGAAGAGTCCGGTGCGGTGACCGACGCTCAGCATCAGGCTCAGCATGCCGTCGTTGACGATCCGCAGGACGTGGTTACCGGCCCGTTCGAGTGCATCATCCTGTGTCGTCGTCATCGGCCGATGCTCTCGCCACGGGATGCCCCTGTAAAGGTCATCCAACGGCAAAGCCGGCCCGGCGAGACGTGCGTGCGTCGCGGCTTGGTCTGTCCCGCAGCGAGTATCTGCGTCGCAGGTTGGCCCAGGATGCTGCGACCGGCACAGAGCCGGTCACGGTGCAGCATCTCGCCGCGTTTGCCGAAACCTGTCCGAGATCGTCCGAGTGATCGTCCGAGTGATCGTCCGAGGAGAACTGCGTGGACGACCTGCGGAAACGGGGTGGAAGTCGCTCGGACAGTTCCTCGGGCAATCTTGATGCGGGCCACTTCACCGGCCCGCCGGGCACAGCGGGGCATCCAGGCAGTGCCGCAAACGTCAGTGCCCGCAAGAGTCAGTGCCCGCAAGAGTCAGTGCCCGCAAGGTCATACTGCAGCGTGCGTAAGACGTGAGCCGGATCATCGCCGGCCAAGCGGGAGGGCGTCGGCTCGTCGTCCCTCGTGGCCGCGCGACCCGGCCGACCTCGGACCGGGCGCGGGAGGGTCTGTTCTCCACCCTTGCAGCGCTTCGGGGACCACTCGACGGCGCACGGGTCCTCGATCTGTACGCCGGATCCGGCGCCCTCGGTCTGGAGGCACTCTCCCGGGGGGCAGCGGTGGCCGTGCTCGTCGAGTGCGACCCCAAGGTCGCGCTTGCCCTGCGGGCCAACGTCTCGGCGCTAGGGCTCCCCGGCGCCGTGGTCGTCGCCGACCGGGTGGAGCGGCTGCTCGCCCGGGAGCCCGACGGTCCGGCGTACGACGTGCTCGTCGCCGACCCGCCGTACGCGATGGCGGGGACCGACCTCCGCAACGTGCTCGCCGCACTGCCAGGGAGCGGCTGGCTGGCGCTCGACGGGGTGGCCGTCGTCGAGCGGGCGAGCCGCGACCCCGACTTCGGCTGGCCAGCGGGATGGAGCGGGCTCCGGGCGCGGCGGTACGGCGAGGCCACGCTTTGGTACGGTCGCCCCGGCTGATCACAGGAGGAGTCCCGTGCCCCGACGCGCCGTCTGCCCGGGATCGTTCGACCCGGTGACGTGCGGGCACCTCGACATCGTCGAGCGGGCGAGCCGCCTCTACGACGAGGTCCTGGTTGCCGTGACGCTGAACCGGGCCAAGAACGGCCTGTTCTCGCTCGACGAGCGCATGGACATGATCCGCGACGTGACGGCGTCCTACGGAAACGTGACGGTGGATTCGGTCACCGGGCTGCTCGTCGACTTCTGCCGCACGCACGGCATCACGACCGTCGTCAAGGGGCTGCGGGCGGTGTCCGATTTCGACTACGAGCTGCAGATGGCGCAGATGAACCACTCGCTGGCCGGCGTCGAAACGCTGTTCATGGCGACCAATCCGCTGTACAGCTTCCTGTCCTCGAGCCTGGTCAAGGAGGTCGCGACGTACGGCGGCGACGTCTCCGGACTGGTGCCGGCGCCGGTGCTGCGCCGGCTCGGCGACCGGCTCGGCAATCCGCTCGGGACGGCTGGTGGCTGACGTGACCAACTTTCCGGCCGACGGGCCCGGGGCCACCGACGCGCTCACCACGCTCGCCGAAGTGGAGGCGCTGCTGCACCGTTCACGGGGCCTCGGCGCCCGAGCCGTCGTCGACCGGCACGCCGCTCTCGGGCGGCTGGCGAGCGCACGCGACCTCTTCGGGGCGGAGCTTCGCGAGGCCCGCGACGTGCTTCGCGACCGCGACGCCATCATCGAGGAGGGTCGCCAGGCGGCAGAGCAGCTGCGCGCAGAGGCCCGAGCCGACAGGACACGCCAGCTCACCGGATCCGAGGCCGGCGAGGAGGCCCGGCGCGTCCTCGCTGAAGCGACGGACTTCGCCGAGCGCTCTCTCGCCGAGCTCGAGGTCGTCCTCCAGCGGGTGCTCTCATCGATCACCCGCGCCCGTACCCAGCTCGACAAGGAAGGCAGCCCGATCGGGGCCGACGCGCTGCATACCGCGCTGCACGACGACGAGTAAGCGGCGTTTCGTCGAGCGGTACGACGCGACTATCCTGAGTGGCACCCACCCCCTGCACCGCGAGTCCCACCATGCCCCAGCACCGCAAGCGGTCGCGGCTTGACCCGCGCGACCCGCTCGTCGTCGACACCGCCGAACTGAGCCGTCGGGCCGGGTCCCTGCGTCCGCTCCGGCTCACCGTCCCGGCGCCGGCGCACCTGAGTACCGAGGTCATCGGCGTACCCGAGGGCGCGGACATCGAGCTGGACCTGCGCCTCGAGGCGGTGATGGAGGGGATTCTCGTCTCCGGGACCGCCCGAGCGCCGCTGACCGGGACCTGCAGCCGCTGCCTCGATCCGGTCGAGCTGACGATCGAGGTCGACCTACAGCAGCTGTACGTCTACCCGGACGTACACGCGGATCCCCGGCGCCGCGCGGAGGACGAGGACGACGACGACATCGGCCGGGTCGAGGGCGACCGCATCAACCTCGAGCCGGTGCTGCGAGACGCCGTCGTGCTCGCGCTGCCGCTGTCGCCGCGCTGCGCGGAGGACTGTCCCGGACTCTGCGCGATGTGCGGCGTCCGACTGGCGGACGAGCCGGCCGATCACGGTCACGCCGAGACCGACCCTCGATGGGCGGCCCTGGTGGCGCTCCGTCACAATGGAACTTCCGACACAGACCAGGAGAGTTGAGCCGTGGCCGTTCCCAAGCGCCGGATGTCGCGCAGCAACACTCGCTCGCGCCGCTCGCAGTGGAAGGCGACGGCTCCCGCGTTCTCCACCTGCAAGCGCTGTCGCCAACCGAAGCTGCCGCACGTCGCGTGCGGCAATTGCGGGACGTACAACGACCGTCAGGTCATCCCTGTCTGATCCGGCCGGGAGCCGCAGAGGGCCGGCGCTGCTTCCCGAGGTGCTGGCCGTGGCTCTGGAGCCGGGGCTGCTCGAGCGGGCTGTAACCCACCGGTCCTACGCGTACGAGAACGGCGGCTTGCCCACCAACGAGCGGCTGGAGTTCCTCGGCGACGCCGTACTCGGGCTGATCATCACCGAATCCCTATACCGCGACAATCCCGACCTCACCGAGGGCCAGCTCGCCAAGCTGCGCGCGGCGGTCGTCAACATGCGCGCGCTCGCGCACGTCGCCCGTCGACTGGGCATCGGCGCGTACCTGCGGCTCGGCCGAGGTGAGGAGGCGACCGGCGGCCGAGAGAAGGCGTCGATCCTCGCCGACGGCCTGGAGGCGATCATCGGTGCGGTCTACCTGCAGGCCGGAATGCCGGGAGCGGCCGAGTTCGTCCACCGGCTCTTCGACCCGGTACTCGCCGACTCCGCGGCGCTCGGCGCCGGTCTCGACTGGAAGACCTCGCTGCAGGAGCTTGCCGCCGCCGAACTGCTCGGCCCGCCCGAGTACGCGCTGACCGAGAGCGGACCCGACCATGCCAAGAGCTTCATCGCGTACGCCGTGGTCGGCGGCCGGCGACTCGGGCGCGGCGAGGGCAGCAGCAAGAAGCAGGCCGAGCAGCAGGCGGCCGAGGAGGCCTGGCTCGCGTTGCGCGAGCGCTCGGAGGCGGCCGCCAAGTCGGCAGCCGACGGGCCGGCTCCCTGACGTGCCGGAGCTGCCCGAGGTCGAGGTCGTCCGGCTCGGCCTGGTGCGCGGCGTCGTCGGCCGGGTGGCGGAGGCGGTCGAGGTCCACCACCCGCGCGCCGTACGCCGACACGTGGCCGGCGCCGACGACTTCGCCGCGCTCCTCGTGGGTCGACGGATTGAGGCCGCCCAGCGGCGCGGGAAGTACCTCTGGCTGCCGCTCGACTCCGGCGACGCGTTGCAGGCGCACCTCGGCATGAGCGGGCAACTGCTGGTCGTCTCGTCGCAGAAGCCAGACGAGGCGCACCTGCGGGTGCGCATCGGTTTCGTCGCCGGCGGGACTGAGCTGCGGTTCGTCGATCAGCGCACGTTCGGCGGGCTCGCGGTTGTTGCGGGCGGCGCCGACCTGCCGTCGACGATCGCCCATATCGCCCTCGACCCACTGGATCCGGCATTCGCGGATGACGACTTCGTCGCGAGGCTGCGACGACGGCGTACCGGCGTCAAGCGCGCGCTGCTCGACCAGACGCTGGTCAGCGGGGTGGGCAACATCTACGCGGACGAGTCGTTGTGGCGGGCGCGACTGCACTACGACCGCCCGACCGAGACGCTTCCGCCCCGCGACGTGCGGCGTCTGCTCCAGGCCGTCAGGGAGGTGCTGCATGGGGCGCTGGCGGCTGGCGGGACGTCGTTCGACGCCCTCTACGTCGACACCGAAGGGGTGAGCGGGCGCTTCGAACGAGAGCTTGCGGTGTACGGACGCGCCGGGCAGCCGTGCCCGCGCTGCGGCACGCCCGTGCGCCGGGAGGCGTTCATGAACCGCTCGTCCTACACCTGTCCGCGCTGCCAGCCCGCACCGCGCAGGCCGGCTCCGGCGCGACTCCATGCCGTAACCGAACCGTGACCTACCTCTTGACCGCCCGTTCGGCCCATGCGACCCTAGACCTACCGGCTCCCCCTGCAATCCGCCGAATGTCCCCTGGACAACGCGGAGCCGGACGAGACGCACCGTTTTTCTGTTGTGGAGGACCCGCATGGCCAAAGCCCTACTCGGTCACGTCGGCCTCGGCGCCGATCTGCGCACGCTCGCGGAGGTACGCGGCCTGCGCGACCGGGTTCGGGAGCTCGAGAGCGAGGTCGCCAATCTTCGGGCGGCCAACGCCGAACTTCTGCACTCCGTCGCCGTCGAGCGAGACCTGATCGCGCTATCTGTGCACGAGCCCGCGCTCACCTGACACCACTGCTCGACGAGGGGACGCCGCACGGCGGTCCGCTGCTTGACCGGGGGGACACCGGAAGGTGTCCCCCTTGCGTTGCCGCGCCGGCGCGTGGCGTCACCTAACTCCCGAGCCGTCCGGTTAGGGTCGGTCGGTGCACCTCAAGAGCCTCACGCTCCGGGGTTTCAAGTCCTTTGCGTCGTCGACGACACTGCGCTTCGAGCCGGGCGTTACCGCGGTCGTCGGGCCCAACGGCTCCGGCAAGTCCAACGTCGTCGACGCCATTGCCTGGGTGCTTGGCGAGCAGGGCGCGAAGTCGCTGCGCGGCGGCAAGATGGAGGACGTGATCTTCGCCGGCACGCCCGGCCGCCCGCCGCTCGGCCGGGCCGAGGTCGTCCTCACGATCGACAACGCCGACGGCGCCCTGGTGATCGACTACAGCGAGGTCACGGTCAGCCGGCTCATGTACCGCTCGGGCATCAGCGAGTACGCGATCAACGGCTCGCCCTGCCGGCTGCTCGACGTGCAGGAGCTGCTCTCCGATTCGGGCATCGGACGCGAGCTGCACGTCATCGTCGGGCAGGGCCAGCTCGACGCGGTCCTGTCCGCCCGGCCGGAGGAGCGGCGGGCCTTCATCGAGGAGGCGGCCGGCGTGCTCAAGCATCGCCGGCGCAAGGAGAAGGCGCTCCGCAAGCTCGACGCGATGCAAGCCAACCTCACCCGCCTCACCGATCTGACCGCCGAGCTACGCCGCCAGCTCGGCCCGCTCGGGCGCCAGGCCGAGGTCGCCCGGCGCGCCGCCAGCGTCCAGGCGGACCTGCGGGACGCGCGGCTGCGCCTGCTCGCCGACGACCTGACCGCGCTGCGTACGGTGCTCGCGACCGACCTGGCCGACGAGGCGTCGGCGCGGCGGTTCCGGGCGGCGGCAGAGGCCGCTCTCGCCGAGGCGACCAACGAGGAAACCCGTCTCGAGGAGGCTGCGGCGACGGCCGCCCCCCGGCTCGCCGCCACGGTCCAGACGTGGTATCGCCTCGCGGCGCTGTCCGAGCAGCTCCGGAGCACCGGTCGCCTGGCCGCCGAGCGCGCCCGCCACCTCTCGACGCCGCCGGAGGCGCCGCCGCGGGGGCGCGACCCGGAAGCGCTCGAGGTGGAGGTGGCCGACGTACGCCGCCAGGAGTACGCGCTGCGCGCCACACTTGAGCGCGACCGCGCCGAGCTCGACGCAGTCGTCACCGCGCGCCGAGCGGTCGAGGAGCGCCTCGCGACCGAGGAGAGCCGCCTGCTCGCCGCGGCGCGGGCCGTCGCGGACCGACGGGAGGCAATGGCAAGGCTCGTCGGTGAAGTCTCCGCCGCACGGTCGAGGACCGCGGCCGCCGATGAGGAGGCCGGCCGGCTCACCGCCGCCGCGGCGGCGGCCGCAGAGCGGCGGGCCCGGGCCGACGCCGAGTTCGCGACGCTAGAGAGCGAGGTGGCCGGGCTCGACCAGGGCGAGGTCGGCCTCGACGCCGAGCACGAGGCGGCTCTCTCGGCCTTCGCCGCGGCGGAGTCGCGGCTCCACGATCTTGATCGAGAGGAGCGAGCGGTCGACCGGGAGCGAGCCGGTCTCGTCGCGCGGCGTGACGCGCTTCGGTCCGGGTTGGCCCGCGACGGCGGTGCGGCGCTGCTCGCGGCGGGTGGGGCGGCGGTTCTCGGCCGAGTAGCGTCGCTCGTCAGCGTGGCGGCCGGCGCGGAAACCGCCGTCGCGGCCGCCCTCGGCGCCACGGCCGACGGAGTCGCCGTCGCCGACCTCGACGCGGCTGTCACGGCGCTCGGGCGGCTTCGAGCCGACGACGGCGGGCGGGTGGCCCTGCTCGTCGGTGGGCCGCCGCGCGCCGCGCCGAACCGTCCGCCGCTTCCGACTGGGCAGTGGGCGGCCGATCTGATCAGCGCTCCGGACGTGCTGCGGGCGGCGATCGACCGGCTGCTCGACGGGGTCGTCGTCGTCGACGGGGACGGCGAGGCGCGACGGCTGGTGGCCCGCGCGCCGGAGGTGCGGGCGGTGACCCGCACCGGCGACATCGTCTCGGCGGCCTCGGTACACGGCGGCGGGTCGGCCGCCCGCAGCCGGATCGAGACCCAGGCCGCCGCCGACGAGGTCGACGCTGCACTGCGCGACCTTGAGCACCGAGCCGAGCGGCTGCGCTTCGCGCTGGCGGCTGTCGGGCAGGAGCACCAGCAGGCGACCGGCCGCGTCGACGACACGCTCGCCCGCCTGCACGAGTCCGATGCCTGTCTCGCGGCCGTGGCGGAGCGACTCGGCGACCACGCTGCTGCGGCGCGGGCCGCGTCAGCCGAGGCACAGCGACTGCAGGACGCGGTGCAGCGCGCCGCCGGGGCGCGGAACGGCGCTGCCGGCGCCCTGGCCGAGCTTCAGGTCCGCCTCCTCGCCGCGGAGGCCGCGCCGGATGAGCAAGAGCCCGCCTCAGACGAGCGCGACCGGGCGGCGACCGCCGCCGCGGCGGCGCGGGAGGCCGAGCTGGAGGTGCGACTCGCCGTACGCACCGGGGAGGAGCGGGTTCGGGCACTCGCCGGTCGCGCCGCCGCGCTGGCGGCGACGGCCGCCGCCGAGCGAAGCGCCCGCGAAAGGATGGTGCTGGCGCGCGATCGGCGAGCGCGGCAGGCTGCCCGTGCGGTCGAGGTGGACGCCGCCGTGGCCATCGTGCTGTCGAGGGTGGAGGCCGCGCGACTCGACGCCGCTGCGGAGCGGGACGCCGCCGAGGTCGCCCGGACGACGCGCGACCGCAACCTGGCGGCGGTGCGCGCCCGGATCCGCGAGCTCGCCGGCGAGGTGGAGTCGCTGACCGACGCCGTCCATCGGGACGAGGTGGCGCGGGCGGAGCAGCGCCTGCGGATCGAAGCCGTCGAGCAGCGCGCGGCCGAGGACTACGCGGTCGCGCCGGATGCGCTGCTGGCCGAGTTCGGCCCGGCGGCGCCGGTGCCGGCGAGCGGTGACAGCGGTGCCGCGTCGCCGTACGACCGCGCCGAGCAGGAGCAGCGGGCGCGCCAGGCCGAACGAGCGCTCGCCCGGCTGGGACGGGTGAACCCGCTCGCGCTCGAGGAGTACACCGCACTCGAGGAGCGCCACGCCTTCCTCGCGACGCAGCTCGAGGACCTGAAGGCCAGCCGGCGCGACCTGCTCACGGTCGTCAGGGAGGTCGACGAGCGGGTCGAACAGGTCTTCGCCGCGGCGTACGCCGACACGGCGCGCGAGTTCGAGACCGTCTTCGCGACCCTGTTTCCGGGCGGTCAGGGCCGGCTGCTGCTCACCGACCCCGGCGACCTGCTGAACAGCGGCATCGAGGTCGAGGCGCGCCCCGCCGGCAAGAAGGTGTCGCGGCTCTCGCTGCTGTCCGGCGGCGAGCGCTCGCTGACCGCGATTGCACTCCTCGTAGCGATCTTCCGAGCGCGGCCGTCGCCGTTCTACGTCCTCGATGAGGTGGAGGCGGCACTCGACGACCGCAACCTCGACCGGCTGATCTCCCTCTTCACCGACCTGCGCTCCACCTCGCAGCTTCTCGTGATCACGCACCAGAAGCGGACGATGGAGGCCGCCGACGCGCTGTACGGCGTCACGATGCGCGGCGACGGCGTCACCGCGGTGATCTCGCAGCGGCTCCGCGTGCCGGAGCCGGCCTCCGCCTGACCCAACCATCGAGGCCCCGGCTGGCGTATATCGGACATGGCGGGCGTAGCGCTGGGGGTGGTGAAGGCGACGGTCGACGACGACTTCGCCGAGTGGGTCGCCCCGCGCCTGCTTGCCATGACCCGCCTGGCGGCTCGGCTCGCGCCCGACGACGAGCCGGACGAGGTGGTGCAGGAGGCCCTGGTACGCGCCTGGCGCCGGCGGTCGACGTACGACCCGGCGCGCGGTGCGGTCGGCACGTGGCTGCTGGCCATCGTCGCGGACCGGGCCAGGCGCGCCCGGGTACGCCGCCGCCCGAGACGCGACCCGGAGCGACCGGTGCCCGTGTCGGATCCGGACGCCGACCTGGACCTGCAGCGCGCCATCCAGTTGCTGCCGCGCCGGCAGCGTCTGGCGGTCGAGCTGCACTACTACGTCGGCCTCGGCATCGTCGAGTGCGCTGCGGTCATGGGCTGTACGGAGGGAACCGTGAAGTCGACCCTGTCCGACGCGCGCAATCGGCTGGCCAAGCTGCTGGAGGTGCGGTCATGATCGACGTCGGCGAGCGGCTGGTGCTTGACGGCGAACGGTTCCGTGCGCGGCACGTGGACGTGGCACGGGTCGACTGCCGCACGATCCAGACCGGCCGGCGGCGGCCTCGGGTGACCGTCGCAGCCGTGGCCGCGGCCACAGTGGCCGTGGTCGCCGGCGCGACCGTCGCGTCTCTGGCGC
This sequence comes from Mycobacteriales bacterium, assembly GCA_038232055.1. Taxonomy (GTDB): domain Bacteria; phylum Actinomycetota; class Actinomycetes; order JADGOV01; family JADGOV01; genus JBBSIN01. The sequence goes on along the minus strand of JBBSIN010000029.1, from coordinate 1,165 downwards.
TGCGGGACGCCGGATCGGGTGACGATCGGCCCAGCACCGCCGCGTCCCCTCCTGATCCCACGCATAGCGGTCAGGACCCGGAGTTCGCGGTGGCCGCCCCGCAGCTGGCCGAGTTGTACGGCGGCGGGCGGACGCCACGCTTCCGGCCGTGTCGGCTAGTCGACGTCACCGCGCAAGGTGAGGTGCGGCTGGCGGCCGGAGGTGTCGTCGGCGTGCTGCGGCTGCGCGGTGACGGCGGCTACTGCTCCCTGCGTCTTGGCGACGGCCCGCTCGTTCTGCTGGACCGCCAGGGTCATGCGCTGGAGGTACGGACAGCGGCACCGCCGACTGTGAATCCGGGCCGCAGCGACGGCTCGGACGTGTTGCTCACCACTACCGGCGTCACCGATCTGGGGTTGGCGTGGCGGGGGTCGTGGTGCGGGCCGGCCGTTGGCGCGGTGCGGGTGCCGCTGGCGCCGGTTCGCGGCCGGGCCGTATCCTCGCTGGTCGTGCCGCTGACCGGCCCGACCCCACCGTGTCGCGGCCGCTCGGACAGCGTCGTGGTCCGCGGGGTGGTCGGCGGCCCGGGTGCCCCGGTACAGACGCCGCCGCCGGCGTGGTCGGCACTGCGCGCCCGGCTGCTGCTGCCGTCCTCGACCGATGGCCGCACGTTGACCGGCATACGTGTCCGGCTGACCAACCCGACTGCTGCACCGATCGACCTCTCGCCCTGTCCGGCATACGCGTTGCGGTACACCGTCAGCGACAACCGGCGTGGCATCAACGTCAGTGGTGATGGGTCGCGAGGGTGCGCGACGATGCAGTCGATCGTCCCGGCCGGCGGCTCGGTGCTGCTGCCCGTGCCGCCCGTGACGTTCCACCTGGGGCCATACCACGCGCTGAAGGGCAGCCGGGTCAAGGTGGACTGGGCCATTGCCGGCGTACCGACCGCGATGGGCTACGTCCGGGTGCGCTGAGGCCGCCCGTACGCCGGTACGCCGGCGTCGCGGTGCGCCGTACGTCGCCGGCGCCCGCCGGCACACTCTCCCTCGGTTTGGCAGAAGAACTCGTCGCTATCCCGACGGGTTCTTCTGCCAGACGACCCGGTGGGGCTGGACGGGGCTGGATGAGGGCTGGATGGAGCGAGAGTGGGTCAGGTGACGCGAGGTGCGGCCGGATGGGCCGG
>JBBSIN010000028.1:0-29145 GCA_038232055.1 Mycobacteriales bacterium | reverse complement strand
TCGAGCGCTACTGGCGGCGCCGGCGCCTCGGCCGGCTGCTTCCGGAGCGCAGCGGCGGCCGAGGCTGACTTCCCGCGCCGTCTCCGGCGCGCCCTGGAGAGCCCATGGAGACGCAGGACCCGCTCGACTCGATGCTGCTGGCGGCGCCGCTGTTCGAGGCGCTGGATCGGGACTCGGCGAGCCAGCTGAGCGCCGCGATGACCCGGCGGACCGTCCGGCGAGGGCACGTGGTGTTCTCCGAGGGGCAGCCCGGCGACCGGCTGTTCGTCGTGCTCGCCGGCAAGGTGAAGCTCTCCCGTGCCTCGAACGACGGCCGGGAGAACATGCTGGCCGTGCTCGGTCCCGGCGAGCAGTTCGGCGAGCTGTCGCTCTTCGACCCGGGGCCGCGTACGGCGACCGCCACGGCCCTGACCGGGGCAAGCATCGCCTCGCTCGACTCGGGCGAGTTGCGGACATGGCTGCACGGCCGGCCGGAGGTGGCGGAACAGCTGCTCGCCGCGCTGGCCCGACGGCTGCGGCGGACGAACGACGCGATGGCCGACCTCGTCTTCTCCGACGTGCCGGGCCGGGTCGCCAAGGCGCTGCTCAACCTCGCCCGCCGGTTCGGCCGGGAGGAGAGCGGCGGCCTGCGGGTGCAGCACGACCTCACCCAGGAGGAGCTGGCGCAACTTGTGGGGGCATCGCGGGAGACCGTCAACAAGGCCCTCGCCGACTTCGCGTCGCGCGGCTGGCTGCGCCTGGACGGTCGCTCCGTTGTGCTCCTCGACCGGGGCCGGCTGGCCCGCCGGGCGGGCTGACGCTCACACGCACCGCCCGACCGGCTATAGGGGCGGCCCCTCCCCGGCCTCCTGCTCGAGGTGGTCGAGCTGCGCCCGGACCGAGAGCTCCGCGGCCGGCCACAGCGCCCGGTCGACGTCGGCGTAGACCCGGGCGACCACTGCCGCCGGCGTACGGTCACCGGCAGCGACCGCCGCCCGCACCTCCTCAAGCCGCCGGCCGCGGTGCGCCAGGTAGCCATCGAGAACGCTCGCCGGGTCGGTGACGACCGGACCGTGGCCCGGCAGGATCGCCCGCACCTCCTCGTTGGCGACCAGCGCGCCCAGCCGCTGCAGGGTCGACAGGTAGTCGGCCAGGCGCCCGTCGGGGAAGGCGACGACGGTCGTGCCGCGACCGAGGACCGTGTCGCCGGTGAGCAGCAGCTGTTCGCGGCCGGCCAGCAGGAAGCACACGCTGTCGGCGGTGTGGCCGGGCGCGTCGACGACCCGGAGCACGCCGGCGACCAGCTCCCCGTCGGGAGGCAGCGGGTCGCCGTACGCCGGGTCGCGGGCGAGGACCCGACCGCCGGTGAGCCCGGCGAAACGCGCCGCGCCCTCGCTGTGGTCCGGATGCCCGTGCGTGAGCACAATGCACGCCACCGGGCCGAGACCGGCGACCGTGTGCAGGTGGCTCTCGTCGAGCGGGCCCGGGTCGACGACGACGGCCCCGGTGGGTCCCCGCACCACATAGGTGTTGGTTCCCTCGAGCGTCATCGGTCCCGGGTTGGGCGCGCGCACCAGTGCGACCCCGTCGGCAACGGCCCGCGGCCCGCTCAACCGTCGTACCCCCGCTCGCCTGGCAGCAGAACCGACGCCTCCTCGCCGGACACGACGACCCTGGGCAGCACCGGACGGACGTCACGGGCGGCCGCCGCGGCGAGTGCGGCGGCGACGTCGCCGTACGCCGAGAGCTCGGCCAGCGTGAACGCGGTAGGCGGGAGCAGCGCCACCTCGCCCGCGGCCGCGCGGTCCAGCGCCTGCTGGGGTCGCAGCCACTCCACCGCGTCGGCCTCGCCGCCGACGTCGCGGGGACGCTGCCCGACCGGTACGGCAGCGAGGAAGAAGCGGGTGTCGTAGCGGCGCGGCTCCACCTCCGGGGTGATCCAGTGCGCCCAAGGACGAAGCAGGTCGGCGCGCAGCACCAGCCCTCGACGCTCGAGCAGCCCGGCGAGCGAGAGCGACCGCTCGATCAGGCCCTGCCGGTCGGTCTCCCACGTCGCGTCGGTCGTGTCGGCCACGACCTCACCCGTCGAGGGCCCGGCAAGGAGCACGCCGGACTCCTCGAACGTCTCGCGCACCGCCGCGCAGACCAGCGCCCTGGCCAGCGGCTCCTCGGCGCTGAGGATGCCGGTCCAGGCGGCCGCCGGCGGTCCGGTCCACCGGGCGTCGGGCAGCGCGGTGTCCCTGGGGTCGACCGACCCCCCCGGGAAGACGTGCATGCCCGCCGCGAACGCCATCGACGTGACGCGCCGCAGCAGGTAGGCCTCGAGACCGTCCTGGCCGTCGCGAAGCAGGACGACGGTCGCCGCATCCCGGGTTGGTGCGGGCACGTGCTGCCCGGCCGCGAGGGCGCGGGCCCGCGCACCGAACTCGGCCGGCAGCCGCCGGTGTCCGCTCGCGCCGCCGCCCGCCATGGGCCGATCGTACGGGCGCAGACCGACCGAAACGGCGATGGAAAGGCAGCGTCCGGCACGTACGGTGTCCGGCATGACCACGGGGGTCGGCGCCGTTGATAGTGCACCGAGCCTGACGATCGAGGATCTCGCAGCGCGTACCGGGCTCACCATCCGCAACGTCCGCGCCTACCGCTCACGGGGACTGTTGACACCACCGCGCCGGGTCGGGCGTCGTGGCTACTACGGCGTCGAGCACGTACGCCGCATCGCGCGGATCCGTCGGCTGCAGGAGGCCGGCTTCAACCTCGCGGCCATCCGGGCGCTGCTTCCCCGTGAGGACGACGACGACGACGGCGTGCTGCGTCAGCAGGCGTTCACTGCGTGGCTGCACGAGGAGCCGGTCGTCGTCTCGCTCGACATCCTCGAGGAGACGTTCGGCCGGTACGACGACGAGCTGACGGCGGAGGCTTCGCGGCTGGGGCTCGTCACGCGGCTCGACGGCCGACGCATGCTCGTCACGAGCCCGACCCTCCTCGAGGTCGCCGGCCAGCTCACCGCCTTCGGGCTGTCCCGCCGGGAGCTTATGGAGATCCACACGGCGGTCTTCCGGCAGACCAGGGCGCTCGCGGCGATGTTCGTCGAGCTGTGCCTCACCCACGCCTGGAGTCCCTACGCCGGAGAGGGCTACCCGCGCGAGCGGTGGGACGAAGTCCGCGAGCGCGCCCGCCGTCTGCAGCCGCTGGCCGGCGAGGTGCTGTTGGTGAGCTTCGCGCTGCAGATGCGGCGGGCGGCCGCCGCCGCGCTCGACGTCGACTCGCCGACCGGCGTCCCAGGCATCTCCACCGCCCCCGGCGTCAGCGAACCTCGACGATGACCTCGACCTCGACCGGGGCATCCAGCGGCAGCGCGACCACGCCCACCGCGCTGCGGGCATGTCGGCCGAGGTCGCCGAACACCTCGCCGAGCAGCTCACTGGCCCCGTTGACCACCTGTGGCTGGCCCGTGAAGCCGGGGTCGCTCGCGACGAACCCGACGACCTTCACGACCCGGCGTACGGCGGCCAGATCACCGATCTCGGCCTGCACGGCGGCCAGCGCGTTGAGCGCGCAGATCCGGGCCAGCTCCTTGGCCCGGTCGGGTTCGACGTCGGCGCCGACCTTGCCGGTGGCCGGCAGCTTGCCGTCGACCATGGGCAGCTGACCAGAGGTCCAGACGAGCGCGCCGCTACGGACGGCCGGGACGTAGGCCGCCACCGGCGGCACGACGTCCGGCAGCGAGAGACCGAGCTCGGCGAGTCGCTCCTGGGGCGTCCGCCCGCCGGTCGGGCCCGCGGTCACGGCTTCTCCCGCTTGAGGTAGGCCACCAGCTGATCCGCATTCGGGCCGGGCACGACCTGGACCAGCTCGTAGCCCTCCTCGCCCCAGTTGTCGAGAATCTGCTTAGTCGCGTGGACGAGCAGCGGGACGGTCACGTACTCCCACTTTGCCATTGCGGCAGGCTATCCGGCGGGACGTCAGGAGCGCGTCAGGCGCTCCTGCGGCGGCGCTGCAACCGACGGCGTTCGAGCTCGTTGAGACCGCCCCATATCCCGTGCGGCTCCGGCGTGCAGATCGCGTACCGGAGGCAGTCGGTCCGGACCGGGCAGGCGCGACACACCGCCCGCGCCGCCGCCTCCCGGCGGTCCTTCTCCGGCTTGTGCTCGTGATGGTTGGGCGGGAAGAAGTGAACCGCCGACGTGACGCGGCAGGCGGCCAGCGCCTGCCACTCCCGGTCCGGCGCTTTGGCCGGCCGGTCATCTGCGAGGGCAACGAGGGTCGGCTGGCGTCGCAACATCGGCTCCCCGTGTACGGTGGACGCCGATCGGTGCAACTCCGGCGCTACTCTTATTTTCGCCCCTGACCAGCACATTCCTTCCCGAATCGACTCATCCGTTCGGGTGATTCGGGGAGCGCCGGCTCAGGTCGTCGCCTGGCGCCGGACCGCCTCCGGCGCGGCCACCGGGCCCGGGCCCTCCAGGGCGACCGGCGGAATCTCCGGCGGCGGGGGCAGTGCAGCCGCCGCGTCCGCCGACTCGGCGTCGTCCCCAACGCTGGACGGCGGAGGGGCCGGCGCCGGTGCGGGTGCGGACGGCGGCGGTGCTACCCGGTCGAAGAAGCGCAGCATCTCGACGGGAAACGGCATGACCAGCGTGCTGTTCTTCTCGGACGCGACGTCGACGACCGTCTGGAGCAGCCGCAGCTGAAGGGCGGCCGGGTCGGCGGCCATCGCCGCCGCGGCCTGCGCGAGCCGCTTCGACGCCTGGAACTCGCCGTCGGCCGCGATGACCCGTGCTCGCCGCTCGCGTTCAGCCTCCGCCTGTCGTGACATCGACCTTTTCATGGACTCCGGCAGGGCGACGTCCTTGATCTCCACCCGCTCGACCTTGACGCCCCACGGACCCTCGGTCGGCTCGTCGATGATGCGCTGCAGCTCGGCGTTGATCCGGTCGCGGTCGGAGAGCAACTCGTCCATGTCGGAGCGGCCGATGACCGCACGCAGCGAGGTCTGGGCGACCTGAGACACCGCGAACATGTAGTTCTGCACGTTGACGACGGCCTTGACCGGGTCGACGACGCGAAAGTAGACGACGGCGTCGACCCGGACGCTGACATTGTCCCTGGTGATGCCGTCCTGCGCCGGCACGCTCATGGTGATGATCTGCATGTTGACCTTGACAACGCGGTCGAGGTAGGGCACCACGACCGTGAGGCCGGGCGCCCGACTGCCCGGCAGCACCCGCCCGAGACGAAACACCACCGCTCGCTCGTACTGCTGGACGACGCGCAGGCCGGCCAGCAGTGTGATCAGCGCGAGGACGAGGATGACGCCGACGATCGCGTATGCCATGGCGTCGAGTCTCGCAGAGCCGAGGGCCGCTGTGCGTGTCCGGAACCGACCCGATGGATAGGTTCCCGATCGATGAGCGACTTCCCCGGCGTGCGCCTCCACGTCGTGTCCGGCAAGGGCGGCACGGGCAAGACGACCGTCGCCGCCGGGCTGGCACTCGCGCTGGCCAGCGGCGGCCGGCGGGTGCTGCTCGCCGAGGTCGAGGGTCGGCAGGGGATCGCCCAGCTTTTCGACTGCGGGCCGCTGGGACACGAGGAGCGCCGGGTCGCCGTGGCACCCGACGGCGGCGACCTCTACGCGCTGGCCGTCGATCCGGAGCAGGCGCTGCTCGAGTACCTCGAGATGTTCTACCGGTTGGGCCGCGCCGGGCGCGTCCTCAAGCGGATGGGCGCCATCGACTTCGCCACGACGATCGCGCCAGGCGTCAGCGACGTCCTCGTCACCGGGAAGTTCAAGGAGGCTGTCGGCCGGCGTTCCGGCGGTCGAGCGCGGTACGACGCGGTCGTCGTCGATGCGCCGCCGACCGGCCGGATCGTCCGGTTCCTCAACGTCAACGCCGAGGTGGCCGGGCTGGCACGTGTCGGGCCCATCCACTCCCAGGCGGAGAGTGTCATGTCGCTGATCCGCTCGCCCCGCACGGCGGTGCACCTCGTCACCCTGCTCGAGGAGATGCCGGTTCAAGAGACGGTCGACGGCGTCGCCGAGCTCCGCCGGGTCAACCTGCCGGTGGGAGCCGTCATCGTGAACATGACACGCGACCCGCTACTGCCGGCCGACGCCCTCCTCGCCGCCCGAGAGGGAAGGCTGGACTCCTCCCTGCTCGAGCGCGGCCTGAAGTCCGCGGGCCTGGAGGCGACCCCGACCGTGGTCGACGGCCTCTCGGCCGAGGCCAGCGAGCACGCCGAACGGATGGCGCTCGAGGAGGTTGAACGGGACGCGCTCTCGGCGGTCGATCGCCCGACGTACGAGCTGCCGCTCCTCGACGGCGGCGTCGACCTGGGCGGGCTCTACCGGTTGGCCGAGGCGCTGCGCGAGCAGGGAGTGCGGTGACCCGCCGCGCCCGCCCAGAGGGGGCGCTCGACATCGACGGCGTCCTCGACAGCGCAAGGATCCTGGTCTGCTGCGGCGCCGGCGGAGTGGGCAAGACCACCACGGCGGCCGCCCTGGCGGTGCGCGCAGCCGAGCGCGGCCACCGGGTCGCTGTACTGACGATCGACCCGGCACGGCGCCTTGCCCAGTCGATGGGGCTCGACGAGCTCGACAACACCCCGCGCCACGTGGCCGGCATCGACCAGTCCGCCGGCGGCTCGTTGCAGGCGATGATGCTCGACATGAAGCGGACGTTCGACGAGATCGTGCTCGCACACTCCGAACCGGGCCGCGCCGCCCAGATCCTCTCGAACCCCTTCTACCAGTCGCTGTCCTCGAGCTTCTCCGGGACCCAGGAGTACATGGCCATGGAGAAGCTCGGGCAGCTGCGCGCGGGCGGGAACTACGACCTCATCGTCGTGGACACGCCACCGACGCGGTCGGCGCTGGACTTCCTCGACGCGCCGCAGCGCCTCGGCCGGTTCCTCGACGGCCGGATGATCCGAGTGCTCGTCGCGCCGGCGAAGGCCGGCGGGCGGGCCTATCTCAAGGTGCTTTCGACCGGCGTCGGCATGGTCACCTCCGTCCTCACCCGAATCGTGGGGGCGCAGCTGTTGAAGGACCTGTCGATGTTCGTCGCGGCCCTCGAGACGATGTTCGGTGGCTTCCGGGAGCGGGCCGACGCCACCTATCGGCTGCTCACGACGTCCGGTACGGCGTTCGTCGTCGTGGCGGCACCTGAGCGCGACGCCCTGCGCGAGGCCGCCTACTTCGTGGAGCGCCTGGCCCAGGAGTCAATGCCGCTGGCCGGGCTCGTCCTCAACCGCATGCACCTCCCGCGGGTGCCCTCGCTCTCGCTCGAGAGGAGCAAGGCCGCGGCCGAGGCTCTGGACGAGCGAGGGGAGTTCCCGGTTGCGGCGGCGGTCCTGCGGCTGCACGCGGAGGGTACGGCGCTCGCTGCGCGCGAGCAGCGACTGGCGAGACGGTTCACATCCGCGCATCCCAGCGTGCCGGTCGGTCAGGTTCCGGCGCAGCCGCGCGACGTGCACGACCTGGCGGGGCTACGCGAGGTGGGTGCGGCGCTGGCGGCCGGTCGGCCGGCCGGCCGAGCCGCGGCTGGCTGATCGACCAGCGGGTCCGGTCAGCCCGCGGCGCGCAGCGGCGTCCTGCCCTGGGTGTCGAACTGGCGGCGCGCGGTCTCCAGCAGCATCCGCCAGGACCCGATGTCCGGCCGTCGGCGGAGCAGCGCGCGGCGCTCACGCTCGGTCATGCCACCCCAGACACCGAACTCGATGCGGTTATCCAGAGCGTCGGCGAGGCACTCGGTGCGAACGGGGCAGCCCAGGCAAACGGCCTTGGCGCGATTCTGGGCGGCCCCCTGGACGAAGAGGTCGTCCGGGTCCGACGAGCGGCAGGCCACCCGCGTCGTCCAGTCTGCCGGGCGCAGCTCTGGCAGAACGGGAGCCGGCGCGAGGCTGCGCCGGGCCGACGTCCCGCGGAAGGGCTCGGTGGAGACAGACGTGGGGGTCGACATCGGGCTCGACATGGCCGTGGGTCCTCCGTGGTGCGTCGCGCGGGAGCGCGGATGCTGCGGAGCCGGCGCTGTTCGCCGACCCTTTTATGGTACGAAGCGGACAGGAGCGAACACAGCCCCCGACCGGCTCATCTTCGATGGCCCATTTGGGTCATCGCGTCGGCTGCCGGGACCCGACCGGCGTTGCGGTGTCCCGGTGGGCAACGGTTCCCCGACTGGCACGCCGTACCCTGGTCGGGACGAATCGCCTCAGCCGAAAGTGGCCAACCGCGTGGCCGGACACTCCCCCTCTTCTCATCCCTATCGCGCCGCAGAGCAGTCGCTCTCGGCCAGCCTCGGGCAACTGCTGCTCGCGGCCGCCGTGGCGGGCGTGCTCGTCGCCGGCCTGCTGCTGCCGCTCGTCGGCGGTGTCGGGCTGGCCGCCAAGAGCGGTGCTGACTCGTTCCAGGACCTGCCCAGCGAGCTCGTCGTGCCGCCGTTGCCCCAAGCGTCCCGCATCCTCGCCGCCGACGGGTCGACGCTCGCGACGTTCTTCTACGAGAACCGGATCAACGTCTCCCTCAAGCAGGTACCGCGGGTCATGCGCGAGGCCATCGTGGCCATCGAGGACGCGCGCTTCTACGACCACCACGGGGTGGATTTCCGTGGCGTCGTCCGCGCCGCGGTGACGAACAGCCAGGCCGGCGGCGTCCAGCAGGGCGGCTCCACGCTCACCCAGCAGTACGTCAAGAACGTGCTGCTGGAAAGCGCCGCCACCGACTCCCAGCGCAGGGCGGCAACGGCAGACACGCTGGCCCGAAAGGCCCGTGAAGCGCGCTACGCGCTGGCCCTCGAGCAGCAGTGGTCCAAGGACAAGATCCTTGAGAACTACCTGAACATCGCCTACTTCGGCAGCGGCGCGTACGGCGTGGGCGCCGCCGCGAAGCACTTCTTCGGCAAGCCGGTTGCCAAGCTCACCCTGCCCGAGGCGGCGCTTCTCGCCGGCCTGGTCCGCAGTCCTCAGGTGTACGACCCGATCCGGCACCCGAAGACGGCGAAGGCCCGGCGCGACGTCGTACTCGCGCGGATGGCCGACCTGCACAAGGTTACGGCTGCGCAGGCCACGCGCGCCGAGGCGACACCCGTCGCGCTGCACGTCACCAAGCCGAGCAACGGTTGCGTCGGCACGCCCGCCCCGTTCTTCTGCGACTACGTGATCAGTGAGTTCAAGAAGGACAAGGGCATCGGCACCACGGTGCAGGATCGGATCAAGCTGCTGCTCCGCGGTGGCATCACAATCCAGACCTCCCTCGACCCGAAGGTCCAGAAGGCCACTCAGAAGGCGATCCTCGACCACACCAAGGTCACTGACCACATCGCCGCCGTCGCCGATGTCGTCGAGCCGGGCACCGGATTGATCAAAGCGATGGGGGTCAACCGGATCTACGACCCGAAGAAGGCCCCCGGCCACACCACCGTCAACCTCGCGACCGGCGGTCAGCTCGGCGTCCAGGGTGGTTCGACGTTCAAGATCTTCACACTGACCGCCGCACTCGAGGAGGGCTTTCCCCTCAACCTCAAGCTGCACTGCCCGCCGCGCTACGTCTCGACGGTGTTCAGCAACAACGGTGCGCCGTACGCACCGGTCAACGCCGAGGCTCACGAGGGCGGCACGTACGACCTGCTGAGCGCGACCTGGCTGTCCGTCAATACCTGTTTCGTGCAGCTCGAGGAGCGCACCGGCGTGGAGCGCCCGGCCAGCATCGCGGAGTCACTCGGCGTACGCCGGGTCGACGGTGGCGCGCTCAACCGCGGCGGCTCGTTCACCCTAGGCGCCGACAGCATCAGCCCGCTGGCCATGGCCGGCGCCTATGCCACATACGCCGCGCACGGCAAGTTCTGCCCGCCGACCGCGATCGTGTCGGTGACCGACGGCCGCCGGCGCAGCCTCCCCATCGCGAAGCCGAAGTGCGCCCAGGTTCTCGACGCCGGCATTGCCGACACCGTCACGTCGGTGCTGCGCGGTGTCATCGAGCGCGGTACCGGCACCGGTGCGTCGATTCCGCGTCCGGCAGCCGGCAAGACCGGAACCGCGAACGAGTACGGCGCTGCCTGGTTCGACGGTTACGTCCCCCAGCTGGCCGCGGCGGTCTGGATGGGCGACCCGCGCGGCGCCCTGCGGCACCCACTGAAGGACGTGACGGTCGGCGGCACCTTCTACCCACGGGTCTTCGGCGGCACGATCGCGGCGCCGATCTGGGGACAGCTCATGCGGCGGGCGCTCGAGCACACCAAGGTCGAGGATCTCGCCGGCCCCGACGCGTCGGTGGCACGTGGTCGTCAGGTGACCGTGCCGGACGTCACCGGGCTCTCGCCGTACACCGCTAAGGCCCGCCTCTCGGCGGCCGGACTGACCGGCATCGTCTCCGGTGCTCCGGTGCCGAGCAAGGAGAGCGCCGGCACCGTGGCGTCGACGTCGCCGAGCGGTGGAGGCACGATCGGCTACGGCAGCAGCGTGCTGATCCTGGTCTCGAACGGACACCCGCCGAAGGCCAAGCCGACGCCGTCGGCCTCCCCGACGCCGACCCGCACGCCCGGACCGAATAAGAAGAAAAAGGCCAAGGGAAAGCGTCCCTTCGGGTAGGGCGGCCCGCCCTACTCCGGGCGGCCCGGTGGCAGCTCTCGGCCCTGGCCCCGGAACTCCGCGACGACCGTGCCGTCGCCGCGGTGCACGGTCACGTCGTAGATGCCGTTGCGGCCGTAGCGCACCCGCTCCCGCGCCGTCGCGACGAGGTCGTCGCCTGCCCGAGCGGCAGTCACGAACTGGATCTCGGCGCCCCTGGCCACGGTGGCCTGCCCGTAGCTGTTGCAGGCGAAGGCGAACGCCGTGTCTGCAAGCAGGAAGAGGTAGCCGCCGTGCGCGGTGCCGTGTCCGTTCACCATGCCCGCCGTCACGGTCATCCGCGCGGTCGCCCGGCCCGGCGCCACCTGATCGAGCGTGATGCCGAGTAGCCGTGACGCCTCGTCGGCCCGGTACATCGCATCGGCGGATCGCTGGGCCAGCACCTGCGGGTCGGGGGGCGGCGGGTTCACCGACGCGTCCGCAGGCCGTCGAAGGCGAGCGCCACGACCGCACCGGCGACCGGGCCGGCTCCTCGGGGTGGGTCGCGCCATTCGCTGACCGAGTTGACCATGCCGAAGAGCAGCCGCGTCACCATGCGCTCGTCGAGATCTGCGCGCAGGTCGCCCTCGGCAACCGCCTGGCGCACCAGCCCGGCCACTCTGCGGTCGAAGTCCCGCCGGCGGGCCAGGGCCCGCTGCTCGGTGTCGGTATTGCCGTGCACCCGCAGCAGGAGCCGCACGTAGGGCAGCTCGGCGACGAGCACCTCGACGGTACGGCGGACGACGTACTCCAGCCGCTCGATCGCCCTCCCGCCCGCCGCAGGCGACTCGTCGAGCACCGCGAAGAGTGCCCCGAGGGCCCGGTCGACGGCGAGCCGCAGCAGCTCCTCCTTGCCGCGCACATGGTGGTAGATGGACGACTTCGTGATGCCGCCAGCGCGGGCGACGTCGTCCATGGACGTCCCGTCGTAACCGCGTTCGTTGAAGATCGTGACGGCGACCGAGAGCAGCGACTCGGGGGTGTAGCGGTCGACGCGCACGCGGGTATACTAACCGAACGTTCGGTCGGCCAGTGGAAAGGGACCCGCCATGACCGCCTCCCTCGAGGCCCAGTTCGAGCGCACGGTCGAGGCCGATGAGCGCATCGAGCCGCGCGACTGGATGCCGGAGCCCTACCGCAAGTCGCTGATCCGGCAGATCGCCCAGCATGCGCACTCCGAGATCATCGGCATGCAGCCGGAGGGCAACTGGATCACCCGGGCCCCGAGCCTGCGGCGCAAGGCGATCCTGATGGCCAAGGTCCAGGACGAGGCGGGCCACGGCCTGTATCTCTACAGCGCCGCGGAGACGCTGGGCGCGAGCCGCGCGGAGCTGCTCGACCTGCTTCACGCCGGCCGGCAGAAGTACTCCAGCATCTTCAACTACCCGACGCTGACGTGGGCCGACATGGGCGCGATCGGCTGGCTCGTCGACGGGGCGGCCATCGTCAACCAGGTGCCGCTGTGCCGCTGCTCCTACGGTCCGTACGCGCGGGCGATGGTCCGCATCTGCAAGGAGGAGTCCTTCCACCAGCGGCAGGGCTTCGAGATCCTGCACTCGCTCTCGCACGGCACCGCCGAGCAGCACGGGATGGCCCAGGACGCAGTGAACCGCTGGTGGTGGCCGTCCCTGATGATGTTCGGTCCAGCCGACGAGGAGTCGACGCACTCCCAGCAGTCGATGGCCTGGAAGATCAAGCGCCACTCCAACGACGACCTGCGGCAGAAGTTCGTCGACATGTCGGTCCCGCAGGCAGAGGCACTCGGCCTCACCCTGCCCGACCCGGAGTTGCAGTGGAACGTCGAGCGCGGGCACTACGACTTCGGACCGATCGACTGGGATGAGTTCTGGCGCGTCGTCAAGGGCGACGGACCCTGCAACCGCCAGCGGCTCGACACCCGGGTCCGCGCCCACGAGGAGGGCGCGTGGGTGCGCGAGGCCGCGACGGCGTACGCCGAGAAGCGGCGTGCCCGCGAGGCGGCGGAGCAGGCGGCGTGATGGCGGCTCCCGAGGGCAGCGACTTCCAGTCCGAGGGCGGCCACGGCGCCGTACCGACCGCCGACGTACCGGCCACCAGCCCCGGCTCGCGGACCCGGCGGGAGTGGCCGCTGTGGGAGGTGTTCGTGCGCGCCAAGCGCGGGCTCTCGCACAACCACGTCGGCTCACTGCACGCCAGCGACGCCGACATGGCCCTGCGGATGGCTCGCGACGTCTACACCAGACGCAGCGAGGGCGTGTCGATCTGGGTGGTCCCCGCCACAGTCATCACCGCGTCGAGCCCGGACGAGAAGGACCCGTTCTTCGCCCCCGCCGCCGACAAGGTCTACCGGCACCCGACGTTCTACGACGTGCCGGAAGGGGTCCGGCACCTGTGACACCCGCCGATGCTCCTCCGCCGGTCGCGACGTACGCGCTGCGGCTCGGCGACGACGCGCTGGTCCTCGCGCAGCGGCTCTCCGAGTGGGCGGCGAAGGCTCCCGAGCTGGAGGAGGACGTCGCGCTGACCAACATCGGGCTCGACCTGCTCGGTCAGGCGCGCTCGCTGCTCGCGTACGCCGGAGAGACGGTGGGCGGGCCGGGCGGGCAGGCGCGGACGGAGGACGACCTTGCCTTCCTCCGCGGCGAGCGCGAGTTCCTCAACTGCCAGCTGGTGGAGCAGCCCGGAGGTGACTTCGCGACGACGATCGCGCGCCAGCTGCTTTTCTCCGCCTACCAGTACGAGCTCTACCTCGCGCTGCAGGACTCGCGGAATGACACGCTCGCCGCCGTGGCGGCCAAGGCCGTCAAGGAGGTCAGTTACCACCGCGACCACGCCACCCAATGGACGCTGCGGCTGGGGGACGGCACCGAGGAGTCGCACCGCCGGATGCAGGACGGGCTCGACGCGCTCTGGCCCTACACCGCGGAGCTCTTCGAGGTCGACGACCTGCTGCGCGCCCTCGTCGGCGATGGCGTCGCGGCCGATCCTGAGCGTTTGCGGCCGGCGTGGGCGTCGTACCTGGAGCCGGTGCTCGTGGAGGCGACCCTCGACGTGCCTGAGACGAGCCGGGCGCCGAGTGGCGGACGACGCGGCGTACATACAGAGACGCTCGGCTACCTGCTCGCCGAGATGCAGTACCTGCACCGCTGCCATCCGGGAGCGACCTGGTGACGGCATCCGCTACCGCCCGTGCGGTGCTCGACGCGGTGGTCGACCCCGAGATCCCGGTGCTCACCATCGCCGACCTGGGCGTGCTGCGCGACGTGCAGGAGATTGACGGGCATGTCGAGGTGACGATCACCCCGACGTACTCAGGATGCCCCGCGATGGACGCCATCCGCGCCGACATCGTCGCCGCCCTGCGCGGCGCCGGCTACGGCGATGTCGCCGTGCGCACCGTCCTGTCGCCGGCGTGGACGACGGACTGGATGACCGACGACGGCAGGCGCAAGCTCGCCGAGAGCGGCATCGCCCCACCGGGGCAGCGCGGGCCAGGGCCGGTCCTCCTCGAGCTCGGCATCCGCTGCCCGCTCTGCGGATCGACGGACACCCGACTCTCCTCCCGCTTCGGCTCGACCGCCTGCAAGGCGCTGCGGGTGTGCAACGCCTGCCGCGAGCCCTTCGACCACTTCAAGTCGATCTGACATGACCGTCATCGAGAGCACCCCCCGCCGGCACGCCATCTTCCATGCCTTACCGGTCGCCGCCGTGGACCGGCTGACCGCCGACTCGGTTGCGATCACGTTCGACGTGCCGGACGAGCTGCGGAACGACTACCGCTTCACTGCGGGCCAGCACGTCGCCGTACGCCTGGCGGTGGCCGGCGACGACGTACGCCGCAACTACTCGATCTGCGCGCCGGCCGACGGCCCGCTGCGGGTGGCGGTCAAGCGGCTGCCGGGCGGGGTCTTCTCGTCCTACGTCATGGAGCGACTGCAGCCTGGCGACACCGTCGAGGTCATGACGCCGAGCGGGCGTTTCGGCACCCGGCTGAACCCGGCACAGCGCAAGTCCTACGCCGCGATCGCCGCCGGCAGCGGCATCACGCCGATCCTCTCGATCATCACGACGGTGCTCGCGGTCGAGCCGGAGAGCACGGTGGCCCTCGTCTACGGCAACCGGACCACGGGCTCGGTCATGTTCCTGGAGGAGCTGGAGGACCTCAAAAACCGCTACCCCGAGCGGTTCGAGATGTTTCACGTCCTGTCGCGCGAGCCGCAGGAGGTGGAGCTCTTCTCCGGCCGCCTCGACCGGCAGCGGCTGGAGCGGTTCCTCGCGACGCTCGTACCGGCTGCGGCGGTCGACGAGTGGTTCATCTGCGGGCCCTTCGAGATGGTGCAGGACCTGCGCGGCACGTTGTTCGACAACGGGGTCGAGCCGCACCACGTGCACACCGAGCTCTTCCACACCGAGGCGTCGCCGCCGCGCGCCGTACGGGAGGCGGCCGGCACGGCCGGCGCGAGCAACGTGACCGTCGTACTCGACGGCCGGACGACGGTGTTCGAGCTGGCGCCCGACGGACAACCGATCCTCGACGCCACGCTGGCGGTGCGCACGGACGCGCCGTACGCCTGCAAGGGCGGCGTCTGCGGCACCTGCCGAGCGAAGCTGACGGAGGGTTCGGTCGAGATGGACCAGAACTACGCGCTGGAGCAGGAGGAGATCGACGACGGGTTCGTCCTCGCCTGCCAGTCGCACCCGACCTCGCCCCGCGTCAGCCTCGACTTCGACGCCTGAGCCGGGCGGCGATCCGCTCGGAGCGAGTAGACGTCAGCTCACAGCGGCTCGCGGCGCAGATGGTGTCGGGGCCGCCGGCCCGGCGCGTCGTCGATGTCGTAGAACGGTTGCTGGCCGTACAGGGACAGGACCCTCGTGGCGCGCGCCTTGCCGTCAGGGCGCGGAGCAAGGGACTGCGCGCTGCGGACGTGGACCATGCCCTCACCGAAGAGCGCTCGCTCGTCATCACCTGGCTCAACCGGGGCACGCTGCACCTGGTCCGCAGCGAGGACTACTGGTGGCTGCAGGCGCTCATGACGCCACCGCTGTTCGCCGGGAACGCGCGACGCCTCGCGCAGGAGGGCGTGTCGCCGGCCGCCGCCGAGCGGGGCGTCGACGTCGTCGAACGGGCACTGAGCCGGGAAGGGCCGCTTCCCCGGTCTCGGCTTCGCGAACTGGTAGCCGCCGCCGGGGTGCCTGTCGCCGGTCAGGCTCTGGTGCACATCCTCATGCTCTCCAGCCTGCGCGGACACATCGTGCGCGGGCCGATGACCGGCGGTGAGCAGGCGTACGTGCTCGTCCGCGACTGGTTGGGACGGCCACTGCAGTCGCTGGACCGCGAGACCGCGTTGGCGGAGCTGGCTCGTCGGTACCTGGCCGGTCATGGTCCGGCCAACGACCGAGACCTCGCCAGGTGGACCGGGCTGCCGCTGCGCGACGCCCGGCGCGGTCTGACGGGAATCGCCGCGCAGCTCTCCCAGCGTCCCGACGGTCTCGTCGAGCTGCCGGGCCACCGCGGTATGAAGCTGCCGCCGCCGCGCCTGCTCGGTGCGTTCGACCCGCTCCTGCTGGGCTGGACGTCGCGCGCGCCGTTCCTCGGCGACCATCAGGGGATCGTCACGGTCAACGGGGTGTTCCGTCCGTTCGCTCTCGCGCGTGGCCATGCCGTCGCAACCTGGCGAATCGCCGGCAGTCAGGTCGTGCTGTCGCCGTTCGCACCGCTTCCGAGTGCCGACGCCGTGGCGCTCGACACAGAGGCGGCAGACGTGACGCGGTTTCTGGGGTTGGACGTGAACCGAACTGCTCGTCAGCGCGTCGCACCGCCATGAGAATCCTCGTCGCCCTGACGCTCCTGCTGTCCGCCGGATGTGGCAGCGGAGCCCCGGGGTCGGCCGCCACCAATCACTCACCGGCGCCGGCCCGTACGACGACGAGCGCCCCGTCGCAGCCGACGTTCCAATCCTCGGTGTCCGTGATCGATGCTGCTCTGCGCGCCCGGATGCGCTGGTCGTGGCGGCCGGGGTGCCCAGTACCGCTGGAAGCGCTTCGCCACGTCACCGCCTCCTACGTCGGCTTCGACGGAAAGACGCACCGCGGACACCTCGTCGTCCACCGAGCCGTCGCGTCGGACGTGGTCGCCGTGCTGCGCCGCCTGTACGTCGCCCGGTTCCCGATCCACCGCATGGAGTCGGTCGACGAATACCGCGGTGACGACGGGCGGTCCATGGCTGCTGACAACTCCTCGGGCTTCAACTGCCGCGAGGTCACCGGCTCCCCAGGCGTGTGGTCGCAGCACTCCTATGGGCGGGCTTTAGACATCAACCCGGTCGAGAACCCCTACCTGAGCGGTGAAAGTGTGCAACCCGCGGCGGGTGCCCACTACGTAGATCGCGCTGCGGCGAAGCGGGGGATGATCCGCCACGGCGGCGTCGTAGTACGCGCGTTCGCCTCGGTGGGTTGGGAGTGGGG
Source organism: Mycobacteriales bacterium (assembly GCA_038232055.1). Taxonomy (GTDB): domain Bacteria; phylum Actinomycetota; class Actinomycetes; order JADGOV01; family JADGOV01; genus JBBSIN01. Next base: position 12,120 of record JBBSIN010000028.1, on the reverse strand, counting down.
CGGTGCGTGGGCCGAGAGCAAGGACTACCAGCACTTCTCCGAGAACGGCAGGTGAGCCCGACGCCCGGCCGCCGACCGCTCGCCGCCGACCGCTCGGCCGCCGACCGCCAGGGGTGTGGAGTCCGGTATGTGCTGGGGCACGCAGCAGACTCCACGGCCCTTAGTCCTGCAGCAGGGCTGCGCCCTCGTCGCTGCGTACGTCGACAGTCCTCCCCGTGCTGTCTCCCTGGACGAGCCGGACGACGAGCCGCGCGGCGAGCGTCGGGTCGACCAACCGGCCCTCGCGGTGCAGCCCATGGAAGCGCTCGTAGAAGTCGTCTCCCACCTGCTCCCGCGGCAGCGTGCGCATGTAGTCCTGCATCGCCGTGTCCGCTGTCCCCGGCCGGACGCCGTTGACCGTGACGCCGGTGCCGGCGAGCTCGCGGGCGAGCTGCGCGGTCATCATGTCGAGGGCGGCCTTGCTCGCCGAGTACGCGCTCGCGCTCGGCATGCCGGGGAGCGTCGCCGCTCCCGAGGACATGTTGACTATCCGTCCCCAGCCGCCTTCGAGCATCCCCGGCAGCACGGCGCGGGCACAGCGGACGGCGCCGAAGAGATTGACGGCGACCGCTCGCTCCCACTCGTCGGCGTCGACCTGGGCCGTCCTGCCGAGCGGCGAGACGACCCCGGCGTTGTTCACCAGGATGCCCACGGGTCCCAGCTCGCGGGATACCTTGCGTACGGCGTGCTGCACCTCGTCGGGCCGGCTCACGTCCGCCGTCACGGGGTGGCCGCCGATCTCGGCTGCCACGGCGCGCACCTCATCTCCGGAGCGGGCCAGGACCGCGACCGCAGCGCCGTTTCGGGCGAGCTCGGCCGCGACCGCCCGGCCGATGCCGCGACCGCCGCCGGTGACGAGAGCCGTTCGGCCCTCCAGAGCCGGCGCGGTGGAGCGGCTCACGAGGGCGGCGTGCCGCGCAGAACGACCGTGACGAGCAGGACGAGGAGCAGGGCGAACATGCCCCACGCCGCGAGCAGGACGAGGCCGTCGTTCATTGCAGCGCCTCCTGTTCCTGCTCCCGCGGTACCTGCGGGAGATCCCGTCCGTCCCCGCGTACGACGATGTGCCGGTCGCGAAAACCCGCGACACGGGGCCACTCGACGTACCGGCCCCTGCGCGCCAGCCTGGAAAATACCGCCTTCAGCAGCCAGGGCCCCGCCACATACGGCCCGGTGTAGCCGAGCCGGCGGCCGATGGCCCCACCGCCAACGAGCAGTCCGATCACCCGGTAGGTGGGCGCGCCCGACGGCTGGAGCACCGGCCCATCGCGTCGCATGCGAACATCGTGCACCCTGCCGAGCCGACGTCCCGTCTCGTCTCGTCGACGACCCGGTGGCCGATCAGGTCGGTGAGCCGCATCCGATCGGTCATCGACCAGCTCCCGGGATGCGTCTGACCAGATGGTCTCGCAGCCAGACCTCGAGCCGTTGGGCGTCGAGGAAGTCGGGGTCAGGAACCGCGACGCGCAGGTCCGTGGCCTCCACGGTGACCAGTCCGAAGTCGATCCGCACCGGCTGCGGAGCCGGGTCCGGGTGCAGGCGGGCACCGATGCCTGCCCACCACACCCCCATGCGTCCGCCGAGCCGAGCCCCGAACGCAAGCGGGCCGGACAGGACGGCGCTCACGTACGGTGCACCGCCGTCGTCGGGCAACGTGAGCTCAAGGTCGTCGACCTTCGCAACGGGGTTGTCGTCCGCGTCCACCATCTGCAGGTCCAGCAGCCGTTCGCCGGCGTCGATGACGTCAGTCACGGGTCACAGCCCCGCCTTCGTCACGAGCATGAACGGGATCGTCACAGCGGCCACGACCAGGATGATCAGCAAGTAGACCGTTGCGATCGTGTTCGTGACGCGCCCGTTGACCTTGTCGCCCAGATATCGGCGGTCGTTGGCGACGACGAGGATCGGCCGGTAGGTCAACGGCAACGCCGCCGCACTGAGCACCACGGAGTATTCGGTGACCTTCACCGGGTCGATCGTGGTGAGAACGAGCGCGAGGCCGGCGACCAGGACGAGCAGCACCACCGTGTGAAAGCGAGCCGCCTTGACCGGCTTGACGAACTTCCCCCAGGACCACCCGAAGTCCTGCGCGACCGTGTACCCGGTGGAGAGCAGCCCACCCAAGGGAAACCCGAGAAAGACGTTGAGGCGCATCGTCTTGATCGACTTCGCGGTCCAACCCTCTTCGACGCCGCCCGAGGAGAAGAAGAACACCTCGTACGGCGTCATCGTGGCACCGAACAGGCCTATCGCGTAATAGATAGCGGTCGGATGACCCTCGCCCGTCGGGACGCTCGGGTGCAGGGCGCCGTCGGCGAGATGCCGCCAGTCCGGGTTGAGCTGCACCAGCGCGACCACGAAGACGACGAGCGTGAGACCGACCAACCCGAAGACGTTCTCCATGACGCTGAACGGCAGCTTCCAGATGACCAGCCAGGCGAGGAAGCCGACGATCGGCACCCAGAGCAGGTAGTTCACGCTCGTCGCAAGCTCGATGGCCAACGCGACGCCGCCAATCTCCGCCGCGAGGGTGAGGAACGTGATCAGCGACGACGCCAGGAGGTTGGCGAGCGCGGCGCGCTCGCCCAGCCGGTCGCGGACGAGGTCGAAGACCGGCCGGCCGCTGATGGCGACCACCCGCCCGCACATCTCCGCGTAGAGGCAGATTCCGATGACGCCGACGACGACGACCCACGCGAGGCTCATGCCGAACCGGGAGCCGACGAGCCCGTTGGTCACGAGGTCGCCGATGTCGACGAAGCCCCCGATCGCGGTCAAAATGCCGAGCGCGACCGCGAAGAGCCCCTTCACGCGACCTGCTCGAGCTGCGCGAGCTCGTTGGACACCGTGCCGAGCGGCTGCGCCACCATGTCGAGCTCGTCGATGCGGCCGCGCCGCACTGCGGTGACCAAGGCGGTCAACGCATCGGTCGCGTCGGTCAGGACCTGATCCAGTTGCGAGCGCAGCCGGTCCGTGACATCGCTCGGCGACTGCACGCTGTCGAAACCGCCCTGGATGCCGGTCGCGTCGCTCAGCGCGTCGTTCAGGCCGTCGCTACGTACGCCGCCACCGCGCGCTTCGCGACCGCCACCTTGACCACGAGCTGCGCCGTGGCGACGACGGAGGCCATCGACTCCGCGGTGTTCGCAGCCTTGTGCCGGTAGTCATCATCGGTGCGTGATGGGCTGACGCACCCGATCAGCAAAGGGCCGCACAGGGCAGCACAGGGCAGCACCCCGCGCAAGTATCTGCTGGTGATCCTGTTGGTGATCATGGCGTCGCCGACGTACCCCCCTCGCGCCGCCGCTAATCGGTAGGCGACGCTGCGCCGAGCAGTTGGCGCATCGCCGCTGCGAGCACGTCGAGGTCGCCGCGGTCCAGCCGGTCGATGACATGCTCGCGGACGCCCCGCAGGTGAGTGGGGTAGGCCTGCTGAAGCCGACTGCACCCCTGGTCGGTAAGAACGGCGTAGACGACCCGGGCGTCCTGCCCGCATCGCTCGCGGCACACCAGGCCGTCCCGAGCCAACTTGTCGACCAACCGGGTGAGGCCGCTGGGCGAAAGTAGCGCGCACGACGCGAGCTCGGTCATCCGGATCCGGCGGCCGGGAGCCTCGGACAGGTGCGCGAGCACCTCGTACGCCGGCAGCGACATCCCCTGCTCGGCCTCCAGTTCGGCCGTCAGCGTGCGCACGAGCGCGGCGTGCGCCCGGAGCATGCCGTGCCAGGCCGCCATCTCGCGGCGGTCGAGCGGACGCGGACCGGTCATAGATCGATCATACTTGGCATACAGTTGCACATACAACTACTATGCCGGCAGGTCCCGTTCGCGCTCGCCGCGGGATGATCGCGGGATGGTCCAGGTCGAGCCCGTCACACCGGAGGCGCTTGTCACGGCGCTGGTGACGACCGTCGAGGAGCGACTCGGATCCGTCGGCTCCGCGCTTCGGGTCGCGGTGGACGGGGCGTCGGCGGCGGCACCCGGTGCGCTGGCCGGGCGGATAACGGACCGGCTGCGCTCGACCGGCCGGTCGGCGCTTCGGGTGCCGGCCGGTGGCTTCCTACGCCCGGCGTCGCTGCGGTTCGAGCGCGGCCGCCATGACGCGGACAGCTTCTACGAGGACTGGCTCGACGTGGCGGCGCTCCGCCGCGAGGTGCTCGACCCGCTCGGTCCCGGTGGCAGCGGCCGTTACCTACCGGCCCGCTGGGACGCCGATCGGGACCGCGCCACCAGGGCGGCGTACGCCGAGGCGCCGGCGGCCGCGGTCCTGCTCGTCGATGGGGCGCTGCTCCTCGGGCACGGGCTGCCCTTCGACCTGACGGTGCACCTGCACCTGTCCGCCGCCGCCTTGATGCGACGTACGGCGGAGGCCGAGCGGTGGACGGTGCCGGCGTACGCGCGGTACGACGCCGAAGTCGACCCGCTGGGATGCGCCGACATCGTGGTCCACGCCGACGACCCGAGGCGCCCGGCGCTGCAACGGCGCTGAGCTCAGCGGGCAAGCGTGCTCGGAATGCGACCGTCCCGCCGGGTGCGCGTCGCCGCCGGCACCGGTTCCGGCGCGAACAGTTGCGCGACGTCGGCGGCGGCCATGGGCGGCGCGAGGTAGAACCCCTGCGCCGACTCGCAGCCGAGTTCACTGAGGTGCTCCTGCTGGTCGCGGACCTCGACCCCTTCGGCGACCACCCGCAGGCCGAAGTTGCGTCCTAGCTCGAGCACGGCCCGCACGATCGCCGCATCCCCCGGGCTGACCAGCATCGCAGAGACGAAAGACCGGTCGATCTTCACCTCGTCGACATGCACGCGGGAGAGGAAGGTCAGGGAGGAGAACCCGGTGCCGAAGTCGTCGACGGACAGTTGCACCCCGAGCTGCCGCAGTGCGCCAAGTACGTCGTCCACCACGTCCAGCTCACTCATCATGACGGTCTCGGTGATCTCGAGAATGAGCCGGGCCGGCGGGAAGTGGTGCCGGTCGAGCGCCGTGGCGACGTCGCCTGGCAGGTTGCGGTCGAGGAGGTTGCGCGCCGACAGGTTCACGGCGACCGTCGGAGCCTGCGGTCCCGCTCCCCACGTCGCGGCCGCGGAGAGCGCCTGGTCGAGAACGTGCAGAGCAAACCCGTGCACCATGCTCGACTGCTCCAGGACGGGCACGAAGTCCGACGCCGAGACCAGCCCATGGTTCGGGCGACGCCAGCGGGCGAGCGCCTCCGCTCCGACCGCGCGACCGCTGTTGAGGTCGATCTTGGGCTGGAAGTGCAGCACGAGCTGGTCTTGGTCGAGCGCCGCGTGCAGTTCGCTCACCATCGTCAGCCGGTCGACGTTGACGAGCTCGTCCTGGCGGCGGTAGCGGCGCACCGACAGGGGCGCGCCCTTCGCCTGGTACATCGCCATGTCGGCGCATCGCAGCAGGTCGCGCACCGTTCCCGCGTCGGCGGGCGCGCACGCGACGCCGATGCTGGCCTCGATGGGCAGCTCCAACCCGTCGATCGACATCGGCTCGGCGAGGGCAACCAGCACGTTGCCGGCGATCGTGGCGGCATCCTCGACGGTGGCGAGGTCCGGCAGCAGCAGCGCGAACTCGTCCCCGCCGAGGCGTACGACGACATCGCTCGTCCGCACGCCACCGGTGAGCCGATGAGCAACCTCGCGGAGCAGCTGGTCGCCAGCCTCGTGCCCGAGCGTGTCGTTGACCTGCTTGAAGTGATCCAGGTCCACCAGCAGCAGCGCAGCGACGCGGTGCGCCTTGGTGGCGTCGGCGACCATCTGCTCGCCCCGCTCGGTCAGCACCGTACGGTTCGCAAGCCCGGTCAGCGGGTCGTGCTCGGCCTCATGGGCCTTGAGCGCCGCGTGCTCCTGCATCTCCTCGTACAGCTGGGCGTTGAGCAAGGCGGCGGTCAGCCCATGGCTAAACGTCGACAGCGCCCATGACTCGCGTTCGCTGAGCCGTACAGCGCCCGCGAAGCAGAGCCGGAGCTCACCGATGCGGACGTCGCTGGCCTCCAGCGGTCGGGTGACCACCCGGCGCGGGCGCACGTTGTCCGACGCGTACGGGGACACCCCGCTGATCGTCCCGCTCACCAGCCGCTGCGCGCCGTCCTGCTCGAGCAACACCTCGACGGCATCGCTGCGAAAGAGCTCACAGCCACTGATGATCGCGGTCTCCACAACCGACCGGCGGTTGAGCTGGTTCAGTGCCCTGGTCGCCTTGTCGAGCTGCTGCCACGCGTCGCGCTCCTTCGAAACACGCAAGCCGGTCGCCTGTACCCAGTGCAGTGCGACGAGGATCAAGGGCACCGAAAGGAGCGCCGCCGGCTGCGCCTGAGCGACGAAGAGGAAACCCAGGGCGACCGCGCCGTTGGTCAGGCACATGACGTGGTGGACGAAGAAGCCGTCGCGCAACACCGCGACGAGACGTAGCCGGCGGGACCCCGCCACAGCGGCCGAGACGACGACGTCGTCGAAGAGCGAGAACACGATGCTCGCCGCAACCAGCGGTATCACCTGGGGCGCGGCGGCGCCGTACCTACCGTCGAGGCTGTAGAAGACTGCGCCCGCGACGAGCGTGCCGAGGGTCGCCGAACTCGCGTTGTACAGCGATTTCACAACGCCGTTTCGTGACGCTGCCAGGGCAGCCAGCCCGCCGAGCCATGTCACCATCACCAACCACGGCAACGGGATCAGGCCCAAGCCGAGAACGAGCGTGATCTCGTCCCACAGGTGCAGTACCTGGTGCGTCGCGAAACGGACTCGGAGCGGAAGCAGGTGAGCGGCAACGGCAAGAGTGAGCAGCACCAGCAGCGGCCACGCGTGATCGGGCAAGCGGCCAACGGCCTGCCGTAGCGACTCGACCACGGCAACCGTCGCTGCCCCCACGACCACCGCGACCAGCACCCGCAGGGCGTTCGGCATCCGAACTTCGACGCCAACGCGCGCGGCCGCCTCCGCCGTCATCGGCCGCCTCCCTGGACTGCGCTGTCCGCTGCCAACACCGCGGACAGCGGGAGCGACTCGCACCGGAGACGCTCCGCCATCGGACGGTCACTAAAGAGTAGCGTCGCGCCACTTGATCAGGAAGCTATCTCAGCACCAACCCTTTCCACGCATGCGTCCGCCCTCCCTTCACATCTGCTCGCGCCGTGGCTGAGTTCCACTGCACCCGTAGTGTGGACCTCATTGGCCGTGCCGCCTCCTGCCGCGTCGGTGTCGATCGGCGGTGTCGATCGGCGGTGGCGGCCGTTTGCCTGCCCCGGCGTGGGTACGTTACCAACTTTCCTTACGCAGCGTTGCTTACCCAATACGGTGCGCAGCGATTGCGCCAGAAGCGCTACTGTTTCCGCCGTGGGCCTTGCCGCCGCGGCCGACCGGCCGGCGACCTACGGGGACGTTTTCGCCGTACCCGAGTTTCGGGCACTTTGGGTCGCGCAGATGCTTTCGCTGCTCGGCGACCAGCTCGCCAGGGTGGCTCTCGTCGTGCTGGTGTTTCAGCGCACCGGCTCACCGGCCCTGACTGCGGCGGCGTACGCGGTCACGTTCCTCCCCTGGCTCGTCGGTGGCCCGCTGCTCGCCGGCCTGGCCGACCACCTGCCCCGCCGGGACGTCCTGATCGGCTGCGACCTGATCCGGGCCGGGCTGCTGGGTGTCATGGCGATTCCGCACGTGCCCATCGCCTTGTTGTGCGTGCTCGTCTTCGCCGCCGAACTGCTCGAACCGCCTTTCTCGGCGGCCCGTGCGGCTTTGCTTCCGGACGTGCTGCCCGACGACCGCTACGTCCTCGCCAGCGCCGTGAGCAGCATCACTCGCGAGGCCGGGCAGCTGCTGGGTTTCGCGGCCGGTGGCGCGCTCGTGCTCGCTGTCCATCCGCAGGGCGCCCTCGTTCTCGATGCGGGGACGTTCCTCCTCTCGGCGCTGTTCCTCACGGTCGGCGTACGCCCGCGCTCGGCACCGGTGTCCGGCGGGAAGGTTCGGCCCCCGCTGCGGCATGTGTCCCGGGGGGTACGGGCGATTTCGGGCGATCCCGCCCTGCGAGCGCTCGTCGGACTGGCTTGGCTGTGCGCCTTTTACGTCATCCCGGAGGGTCTCGCCGCTCCACTTGCCGCGCAGCTGCACGCCGGGCCGCTCGCCGTCGGGCTACTCATGGCGGCCAACCCCGCCGGGACGGTGTTCGGCTCTTTCCTGCTGGCGAGGTTCGTCGCGCCGGTACGCCGACTACGTCTGATGCCCACGCTCGCGGTGCTCTCGGTCGCGCCACTGCTTGGCTGCGTCCTTCGGCCGCCGCTCATCGTGCTGTTCGGTCTCCTGCTCCTCTCCGGCGTGGGCTCGTCGTACAACCTGCCGGCGAATGCGGCCTTCGTCGCAGCGGTGCCCGCCGACGTGCGGGGGCAGGCTTTCGGCGTCGTCCAGTCGGGGATGTACGTCGGGCAGGGGGTCGCCGTGGCCGTCGGCGGTCTCCTTGCCCAGGTACTCGACCCGTTCCTCGTGGTAGCCCTCGGCGGTGCGGTCGGCCTCGCGGTCGCGCTCTGGCTCTCGCGCACGGTGTCCGGCGCGTTCGCGGGCGAGCGGGCTGGCGACCAGGTCCTCGTCCGCTGAGGCGAGGTTTAGCGCATCACTGCCGGCTCAATGCGCTCCTGACGCTCGCGGCTGCGCAGCGGCGGCGCTTCCAGCGGGCAGTGCGCGTCGCGGTCACCGGCCGACGTTGGCAGCGAACGGCGCGGGTTACGAATGGCGAGCGCTGCGGTCAACCCACCGACGGCCGAGAGAGCGGCCGCGACGAGCACAGCGGTGGTGAACCCGCTGTCGAAGCGGTCGGGTCGCAGGTAGCTCGCGCCGGTCAGACCGGCGGCGGCGGGCAGGACGGCGACCGCGAGGAGGGCCGCCGCTCGAGCGACGTCGTTGTTCACGGCGGAGGCGATGCCCACGTGCTCGGGTGGTGCCGCGGCGAGAACCGTCGTGGTCAGGGGCGCCACGGTCACGGCCAGCCCGAAACCCAGCACGAGCGCCGCGGGTAGGACGTGCCGGACATAGCTACCGTCTGGGCCGATCCGGACGAAGAGCGCCATGCCGGCCGCGACGAGCAGCGGGCCGACCGCCATCGGCAGCCGCGGCCCCACCCGACCGGCGAACGCGCCGAGCCGAGCCGAGAGCAGCAGCATGATCGCCGTTACCGGAAGCAGCGCCGTACCGGCTTGAAGGGGGCTGTAGCGCGAGACGGTCTGCAGCTCGATCGGCAACAGGAACAGCGCGCCGCCGAGAGCGCCGTACACGGCGAAGGTCACCAGGTTCGCGACGGTGAACTGCCGCGACCCGAACAGGCCCAGCGGCAGCATCGGCACCGGCGTACGCCGCTCCCACCAGAGGAAGGCGAGGAACGCGGCAACGCCGGCGCAGACCGGAAGGAGCACTCGGCCGCTCGTCCAGCCGGCCTCGCCGCCCGCGATGAGACCGTACGTCGCCCCGACCAGCGCGACGGTGACCAACGCCGCGCCGGGAACGTCCAGCCGACCCCGCGCTCCGGCATCCCGTGACTCTGGCACGTGCCGTGCGGTGATGAAGAGCACGGCGACGGTCAGCGGGAGGTTGAGCAGGAAGACGACCCGCCAGGAGATGGCCCCGATCAGGTACCCACCGACGAAGGGCCCGAGCGCCGTGGCGATGCCGCCGTATCCGGACCAGGCGCCGATGGCGCGCCCCCGGTCGTCCGGGACGAACGAGGCCTGCAGGATGGCCAGGCTTCCCGGCGTGAGCAGTGCGCCGCCGATCCCCTGCAGCGCGCGGGCGGCGATGAGCACCGGCGCGGTCGGCGCCACGGTGCACAGCAGTGACGCGACGGCGAACCAAACGATGCCGATCTGGTAGACGCGGCGACGCCCGTACCGGTCACCCAGCGAGCCGCCCAACAGGAGCAGTCCGGCCAACGTGAGCGTGTAGGCCGTGACGACCCACTGCAGCGTGCCCAGGCTGGCGTCGAGGTCACGTCCGATCGCGGGAAGCGCGATACCGACCACCGTTGCGTCCAGTGCGGCCAGTCCCGAGCCGAGGACGGTCGCGACGACGACCCAGCGCCCGGCGCGGGTCGCATAGTGCAGGCTCGCAGGGTCGGGGATCACGTTCTCGGCGGACACGATGCCGGTGCAAGCCGGCGGGACGACCCAGCATTCCGGCGGGCCCGAGTTGAGATGGGACGGCTAGCGTCCGGTACGGCTAAGGCCAACCGGCGCCTGGGAGCACCTGTTCGAACAAGCCGCGCAGCTGTACCGGCGACTTGGTGACGCGTATGCCAGAACCCTTGGTCGATCTCCTTCGCTGACCGGGTGGTAGCTAGTTGATCTCCAAGTGGCCCTGTCGGCAACAACAGCTAGTGCGAAGGAGATCGCAACCGGCGCAATACCGCTACTGCCGTCGAGCCGTGCTCTGCACCCAAGTGGCGTTACTCCCCATGGCACACGGCCTCCACGTTGTGGCCGTCGAGGTCGCGCAGGAACACGCCGTAGTAGCCCGGGTGGTACTCCGGCCACTCGCGCGGGGCGTGCAGAACCTCCGCTCCCGCCTGCACAGCGGCGTCGTGGACCGCGTCGACGGCGTGGCGGTCGGGGGCGCGGAAGGCCAGGTGCAGTTCCCGGGCCTCCGAGCCGGAGGCTGGACCCAGCCAGAAAGTCGGGAAGCCGTCGGGGCCGGACAGACCCACCACAAAGGCATCGCCGTGCGGGAAGCGCAGCACCTCGCGCATCCCTATCGGAGCGAACGCGCGCAGATAGAAGGCGAGCGACGCGTCGACGTCAGCCACCTGGATACCGATGTGATCAAGCATGGCTGAAGGCTAGCGGTACTGCGGCAACGCCCAGCGGCAAATGCTCAGCTCCGATCCGGCACGGCGAGCTCGCCGAGGGCTGACCAGTCGTCCTGCGCGATCGAGAAGTTGACGACCCGCGGCGTCTCCGCGAGGTGCGGCGGCAGCGCCTGCTGCGCCTGCTTGAAGTGATCCGACTGGACGTGCGCGGCACCGGCCGCACCGTCCCGAAACGCCTCGATCAGCACGTACTCGGCTGGGTCGTCCAGGCCACGCGACCAGTCGAACCACAGGCAGCCCGGCTCGCCGCGGGTGGCTCGGGTGAAGTCACCGGCGATCTCCGGCCACCGGTCCGCGTCCTCGGGCAGCACTCGGAACTTGGCGACGATGAAGATCATCGCTGGTCTCCTGTCGTCCGGTGGATGGCCGCACTGGCGCGGCACCGACGATGCTAGGTCGCGGACTCGCCGTGCCCCCTCTTCACCACCCACGCCGGACGTGGCAGTGTGTGTCCGCATCACCGGCTTGGCCAGGGAGGCCCCGTGAAGGACGGCCTGTTCGTCATCGATGCCCACACCGGTTTCTGGGACGCCAGCGCGGAGAACTGCAAGAACAGGTACGGCGAAGCTTTCGTCGAGACGTTCTACGCGTTCCAGACCGGGTTCAACCCGGTGAACGAGCCGCAGTGGACGATGGACTACGAGAAGACCTTCCGGAAGGTCGACCCGGACTGGTACTTCGAGACCATGTTCGTCGAGGGCGACAACGACATGGCGATCCTGTCTACGCAAGTGCTCATGGACTTCTACCACACGGGCTTCACGCATCCGGAGCGCAATGCCGAGCTGGTCAAGCGCGCGCCGAACCGGCTCATCCCGCTCGGCGGCATCGACCCGCGGGCCCCCGACGCCCTGGAGCAGGTCGACCACCAGGTCAAGGACCTGGGCATGCGCGGCTTCAAGTGGTACACCGCGGAATGGCGCGGTGAGTCTCGTGGCTGGAAGGCGAACGATCCGATGGTGTTCCCGCTCTACGAGCGGTGCATCGAGCTGGGCATCACGAACATGCACTTCCACAAGGGTCCCGCGGTCGAGCCGCTCGCGCTCGAGAAGTTCGACGTCCGCGACATCGACGAGCCCTCCACGCTCTACCCGGAGCTCAACTTCATCGTCGACCATTGCGGATTGCCGCGGCTCGAGGACTTCTGCTGGCTGTCGGCCCGCAGCCCCAACGTCTACGCGTCCCTCGCCGTCGCCAACATGTTCCTCTGCAACCGCCCGCGCGAGTTCGCCAAGGTC